>DATJFF010000012.1:0-19832 GCA_035495795.1 Vicinamibacterales bacterium | reverse complement strand
GCGCGCCGATCGAACGTGCGTCGTCCGGGTCATCGACAACGGCCCCGGCGTCGCGCCTAGCGTCCGCCGCCGCCTCTTCGAACCGTTCGTCACCGGGCGGAGCAACGGCGTCGGCATCGGCCTCGCGCTCGCCCGGCGCATCGCGCGAGCCCACGGCGGCGAGCTTCGCGAAGTCACGCGTCCGGGCGGGACCTGCTTCGAGCTCACCTTGCCGGCGGAGACATCATGAGCACGAGCATCCTCGTTGTAGACGATGAGGCGACGTTCAGGCTGCTGGCGGAGGAGGCGCTGACCTCCGAGGGGTTCGACGTGATCACCGCGGCCCGGCTCAGCGACGCGCGGCGCATCCTCGAGGGCTCGATGCCGGATGTGGTCGTGCTCGACCGGCGCCTGCCCGACGGCGACGGCTTATCGTTGCTCGACGCGCTGCCGCCGCCGCCCGAACGCTCGACGGTGGTCATCGTTGTCACTGCCTACGGCGATGTCGAGAACGCGGTGGCCGCGCTCAAGGCCGGGGCCGCGGACTACCTGACCAAGCCGGTGCAGCTCACCGATCTCGTCGTCAAGCTGCGCAAGGTACTCGAGGCCCGCGGCCTGCGGGACCAGCTGCGCCTCGCGCGCACCCAGGCCTCAGGCGCGCCGACGGTGGACCCGCACAACGCCTCGATGCGGGCGGTGATCGCGCGGCTCGGTCAGGTGGCGCGAAGCCCGTCCACGCCGGTTTTCCTTCGCGGCCCGTCCGGCGTCGGCAAGCAGCGCGCCGCGGAGTTGCTTCACGCCGTCACCTACGGTCCCGACTCGACGGCGCCCTTCGTCGATCTCAATTGCGCGGCGCTGCCCGAGGATCTGGTGGAGAGCGAGCTCTTCGGTCACGAGAAGGGCGCTTTCACCGACGCGCGGACCGCGCGGCGCGGGCTGATCGAGATGGCCGACGGCGGAACCCTGTTCCTCGACGAGGTCGCCGAGCTGCCGCTCCGCTCGCAGGCCAAGCTGCTCAAGTTCCTCGACGCGATGCGCTTCCGCCGCCTCGGAGGACAGCGGGAGCTGGCCGTCCAGCTCCGCATCGTCGCCGCGACCAATCAGGACGCGGAAGCGATGGTCCAGGCCGGCCGGCTTCGCGACGATCTCTACCATCGGCTGTCGGTGTTCGTCGTGGACATCCCGCCGCTCCGCGATCGGCGCGACGACATCCCGGGACTCGCCCGCGCGTTCGTGCGCTTCTTCGGCGAAAGAGTCAAGAAGCGCGATCTCGTGCTCACCGACGGCGCGCTCGACGCGCTGATGCGCTACGACTACCCGGGCAACGTCCGCGAGCTGCGCAACATCGTCGAGCGGGCGGTGATTCTGGCGCGGAGCCGCGAGATTGGGGCGGCAGACGTGGGGCTCCCCGACCGATCGGACGCGCGCGCCCTGAAGATGATGGGCGGTCCGTTCTTCACCACCGGCCTGGCCAGCAATGGCGCGCCGCGATCGCTCGAGGAAGTGGAGCGTGAATACGTCGCCCGAGTGCTCGCGCACTGCGATGGGCACCGGACGGCGGCGGCCAGCACGCTCGGCATCTCCTACCCGACGTTCCTCAAGCGCCTCCGCGAACTGGGCCTCGACTGATCAGGGGACAGTCCCCTGTGTCGATCCGAAGCAGGGGACTGTCTCCTTTCCGCGGCGCAGTCAGGCGAGCTGAACCAGGTCGCCGGCGAACAGGACGGCCGCGGGGCGCGCGAGCGACGACAGGTTCTCGCGCGGGTCGGTGGCGAAGGTCACGACATCGGCCGGCTGGCCGGCCTCGGCCAGCGGAAAGCCGAGCCACGCGCGAGGGGACGTCGAGATCGCTGCAATCGCCTGGGTGTTCGTCAGGCCGAACCGGGACAGGCTCTCGGCCTCCCGAGCGAGGGCGGCCACCCCGATTTCGTCGGTTCCGGCGATGAGCGGCACGCCGCGCTCGGCAGCACGCGCCAGCAACCTGCGGACGTGATCGAGGCGGCCGCGAATGTACGCGCCGACCGGGCCCTGCTGCGCGGCCAGCGGTCCGACATGTTTCTCGGCCGTCGCCAGCGTCAACGACCACGCAATCCCGCGGTCCGCCATCGCGTCCACGAGATCTTCGGAGAGCGCCATCCCATGCTCGATCGAATCGACGCCGGCCCGGACGAGGTCGGCGGCCGCCAGGCCGGTGCTGTGCGCCATCACGCGCGCACCGGCGGCGTGCGCCTCACGAACGAGCGTCGCCAGCACCTCCCGGGGGTAGTTGGCCGGCGCCGCGAACCAGTTGCCGTCCGGCCCGGGAAAATCCGCCAGCACCTTCACCCACTGCGCCCCCTCGGCAACCTCCTCGAGCGCAATTTCTACCAGGCGATCAGCCGCCGCCGAGCGGCATACGTTGGGATAACCGCGCCCTGGCGGCGCCAGGATGGCGCCGGCCCGCTGCAGCCGTGGTCCCTCGAACGATGGTCGAGGCACGCCTCCCCACGCGAAACCAGCATCACGAACCGCCAGGACGCCGGCACGGCGCAGCGCTCCCTGGTTGGCAGCCACCAGCGCGTCGGTCCCATCAGCGTGCGGCATCACGCGGCCAAAGTTCATCGTGAGGTGGACATGCCCGTCGACCAGGCCGCCCGGCACGACCCAGCCGCCCGGCAACTCGCGCGCGCCAGGGACGGCTTCGTCACGCCAGCGACCGTCGGCAATCCACCAATCGCGAACTGCGCCGCCCTCGGGCAGCGCCACCCCGCGCAAATGCCAGGAACCTCGACCGGACATCGGTCTACCCTAGCAGTTGCCGGTGTGCTGGGAACGGTCTCATCGTAGGGAAGGAGCCACAGCCGTGATTGAACTTCTCACCTGGACGGCAACAGGGCTGGTCGTCGGTTGGTTGGTCCGGAAGCTGATGCGAAGCCGTCGCGACTTCGGCCTCGTGGGCGATCTGGTCACCGGCTGGCTGGGTGGCGTGGTCGGCGGCTGGATCTTCAGGCGCCTCGACTTCATCGCGCCCGACAACGCCACGGGACACATCACCATCGCGTTCGTCGGCGCCGTGGTCCTCTTCTCTGCGCTGCGCGGCTTGCGCGAGGCGATGACCGCCGCCGGCGTCACCTCGGTCACCGCCGGTCCGTCGGTCGGCATCGAAGAGACCCTCAAGAGGCTGGGCAAGATCGAGTCGACGATCGTCAAGGCGCTGCTGGCGCGAGAGCACTGGTCACGAGATCCCAACCTGGCTTTCGACGCTCAGGCGACGTTCGGAGAACGGATCGCCGACCGCGTGGCCACGTTCGGCGGCAGCTGGACCTTCATCGGGCTGTTCGGCATCGTCATCATCTCGTGGATGGCACTCAACCAGGAGATGTGGCAGCCCTTCGATCCTTTCCCGTACATCCTCCTCAACCTGGCGCTGTCGTGCCTGGCGGCTCTGCAGGCGCCGGTCATCATGATGAGCCAGAACCGTCAAGCGGCGAAGGATCGCTCGGACGCCCGGAACGATTACGAGGTAAACCTCCGCGCCGAGATAGAGATCGGCGCCGTCCACGCGAAGCTCGACCGGCTGCGTGAGCAGGAATGGGCCTTGCTGGTCCGCTCGCTCGACGAGCAGCAGCGCGCGCTCCGGGACATCCAGCTTCGGCTCGACACGCTGTCACCGAGCAGCGCCGACATCCGGCACGATTCATGAAAACGCCCGGCAGAGGAGTGCCCAATGAACTCTGCCCCGCTGATTCACGCTCGTTTCGTTCTCCTCCTTGTCCTCGTCGCGCTCGCGAGCGGTGGCTGCGAGCTTGCCGGTGACATCTTCAAGGCCGGGATGTGGGTCGGCGTCCTGGCGGTCGTGGTGGTGGTCGGCCTCGTGTTATTCCTCGTGTCGCGAATGCGAGCCTGACGATCGGCGCTCGCGCGCGCCGCTTGCCGGAACCGTTCGTCACAGCCGGATGCGCACCGCCCAGGAGAGCGTCATCGCAACGTCGAGCGCCTGGTCGAACGCCGGATGGTCCGGCATCCTGACGAACCGGAGTCCGAGCGCGCCGCCGCTTGCGAAACGGCGCTGAATGCACTCCTGAGCCAGGGTCAGCTGATACCCCACCCGTGTTGCGCCGGACAGCTCGGCCGCTTCCAGCGATATGTCGTAGATGCCAGGCCCAAAGCCCAGTACCGTGAACATCGAGCAGCCGTACAACGTCCCGGTCGGCTTCCTCACGAGCAGGTCCGCCGAAAACTGCCGCAGGCTCAGACTGCCGTACCCCTCAACGGAGCTCCAGAGGCGCTCGGCAGAGAAGCGCACGCTGTTGAGCGACGTCAGCGGAACATCGAATGTGGCCGCGAGCAGCCCGTGAGTGCCCTCAGCCGGTGTGTTGCCCAGTACACCGCCCAGGCCTGCGCCAATACCAACCCACGGCCGATGCACGGAAACTGAGCGGCGTTGCGGGTGCGTTGCCTGCGGCGCTTGCGCCGATACGGCAGCAGGGCTGCCGGTAGCGACGGCCACCACTATCCAGCCCGCCGCCTGACGCACCAGACCGCCGATATTCACCGCGGATCCTCAAGGGCGACCAGACCATCGCCGCCACCGGTGACGAGAAGACGATCGCCACCAGGCGCTGGCGGCCAGAGAAAGGCGGATGCGAAGGTGCCCAGCCGCCAGCGTTCCTGCCCCGACGCGGAATCGAGCGAGACGAGCAACCCATTGAGAAACGGCACGTAGACGCGACCGTTCTCGGCGGAAATACGAAAGGCGGCAGAGCCGAGCCCCGTCCCGACGTACCGCCAACGTTCCTCGCGCGTCGCGGCGTCGTAGGCAACCACGACGCCGGTTGAAGAGCTCGAGATAAGCAGATCACCATCATCAGTCAGCGCCCGGAAGTCGTGGTCCGCGGCGATCGGAAACAGGAGCTGCCCTTCGAGTCTGGGAATCGTCCATCGAATGTCTCCGGTTTCGAGGTCGAATCCGCGGATGTTCCCGTCGCCGCTGGACACCACCACCACGTCGCCCAGAAATACCGGACCGCCCGCCCAATTGGAGCTCAGCAAGCCATCGTCCGGGAGTGGAAAGGCGCGCTTCCACAGCAATCGCCCGGAGGAGGCGTCGAGTAGCGCCAGTCCGCCCCGAGGCGGCGCCGAGAACACGGTGTAGGCTGCGGCCACGACCGAGCCGTGCGCTGCCGGCGCATAAACGGTGGTCCGGCCGTCCTGTGCAATCGACGTGGCCCAGCGAAGCGCGCCGTGTGCTGTGTCAACCGCATAGACGTGGCCGCTTGCCGATCCCGCCATCGCTGCTCCGCCGGCGATGGCGCCGAGATAGATCCCAGGCGCGAACCCTTCGGCCGGAATGAAGCGCCACAGGAGACTGCCTGTGTCGCGGTCGAACGCCAGCAGGTTGTAGTCCCCAACCACCAGGTTCGGGCCGCCGATCAGCACCGCGGCGCCCGAGAGCAGCTCCCCGCTCTCGTAGGTCTTGCGTCGCCACCGCACGTTGCCTGTGTTGCGTTCGACGGACAGCACCTCGTGCCGGGCAGTCAGAAAATAAGCCGCGCCATCGTCAATCGCCGGACCGCCGCGAGCCGGTTCCGCCACCTGCCACAAGCGTGTTGGGGTGGGGGACGGCGGTTGAACCGCAGGTGGACCAGTACGCTGCCATCCCGCCACGCAGACGCCCGCCGCGCACACGGCGGCGAGCGTCTGCAATCCGAACCGGACGTGGATCATTGGCGCCACCACAGCGGATAGCCGTACGGGTCGTAGATCACCAGGTTCCCGTCGCTTTGCACCGCCAGCCGGGCGCCTTCGTGTCCGGCCGTACCCGACCACCACTGCGGCTGCCGTGACGAGCTATAGACGACGAAGTTGCCGTCGCCTTGCATGTCGGCTTCGCCAGCGGGACCAGGGGTGGAGGTGGACCAGAGCGGCCGGCCGTCGCTGTTGCGATAGAGCACCAGGTTTCCGTCGCCCTGGTACCAGAGCGAGAACTCCCCGTTGCTCGAGGTGCGCCCCTGATTCGGTTGTAACGACTCTCCAGGCCCAAGTTCGTCCGACTGCGAGGTGCCGCCACCACCACCGCCGCCCCCGCCACCCCCGCCACCGCCACCGGAGCTCCTCGTGGAGACCTGCATGTAAGTAGACAGCGCGTACTGAATTGCGCTGTCACTGGCGTTCGCCTCCTGGAGGTGCGATGGGCCGTGGATGTAGAGGTTGTTCGCGCCCGGATACACCTGCCGGGTCACCGGGACGATGCCATCGTGCGGCGTGTTACAGGTCACATCGTCTGTGACCGCCCAGCACCAGAGGGGATCGACCTGACGGAGACCGGAGGCGACGCGAAAGAGCTCGCTCGCGATCCACTGGGCCTGGAAGTTGCCGGGGTACGCGAACGTGATGTAGCTCCCGACGGCTTCGAGCGCAGCGATCGCATTCCAGATGCGCGGGTACCACTGGTCGGCTTCAGTGGGGTCGAAGAGACGGATTACGCCTGCCTGCCAGTAGCGATCGAGCGAGTAGACAAGGCCGGCCCGCCCCGCGACTGTAGCGGCTTCCCGCGCCAGATTCGCCGGCGAGTTGAGCGACGCCATGAACGGGGATCCGACCGCCATCTGCGGAATCACCGGGTGGCCGGCGAGCAGGCCGAGACCAAGGATCTGGGAGTAGGCGCGCCAGCTCCATTGTTGCGTCAAGGCCAGCGCAAGCTCGACGTAGGCATAGAAGCTCCACCACTGATTCGGCTGCATCCCGAAGGCGCCGAACGCCGCACTTGCGGCGCCATAGAGCTGCTCGTGGAAGTTGAGCGCGGTGAGCGCCTTGTTGACGATGGGTGCACCCTGCTGGGGTGAACCCACGGTGAGCACGCCGCTGAGGGGATGCTGCGCACTCCAGGCGCGCGACACGATGCCTCCGTTGCTGTGCCCGATGGCGATGCTGTTCGCAGGAAGCATTCCCAGCTGCGCCTGGAGGCTTCCCGCCTGGGTCTCGAAGTGATCCGCCCAGGGAACCGCCGGGACATAGGGGCTGATGTTGAGCACGGATGCGAGGCGATCCGCCGCCGGCCGCCAGGTGCCCGGACTACCGTTGAGCCCGTGTACGAATACGGCAGGCCGATCCTGCGCCAGGACCGGTACTGCGAGCGTGAACGACAGCGTCACTGAGATGAGGCCGCGAAGAAAGGCGCACATGGCTCACCACCCCGCCGCGCGGACATTTGAAAACTGCATTGCCACGATCGCCCGCCGGCCTCTGGCATCGATGACGCGCTCGCTGCGAACCGCCCGCCGCACCAGGTTGCCTGACGGAGTCGGGCCGTACTCGAAGGTGACGCGGCCATCGAACGTGTCCTGACGGGTCCGCGTCACTTCCACGGGCACACCCCAGGCGGGATCGACGAGAAGGTCCTCGGTGACGCCGTCTCGCGTCTGGCGGTACCGCCGGAGCCGTCCCGCGTCAGCGACTGCCCGGCCGTACGCCCGCTCCACTTCAAGACGACGAGCCGATGTCCCGGCAAGAGTGAGAACGAGTTCGTCAAGCCAATTTCCGGGAGACCCCATCGAGGCACCTGACGCCTCGGTGGAGAGCCGCGGGTTGCGGCGAGTGCCACCTCGATCGAAAACGGAAAGCGCGCCGGACGACTCGTACTCCACTCGCGCGCCATCCAGCGGATGCGACATGGCCGGCGTACGTCCCGCGAGGTTGGCGGCCCGATACGTCAGGACCACTTTCGTCGATCCATTCGAAGTACGCAGTTTCTGCAACGTGAACGCTGTCGGTGGCGGCGCGGGCCAGGGTTCTGACCCGTCCGCGTCGATCACTCGCTGCGCGATCTCGACATCCACCGCCGCCAGGACGCGATCCTCCGGCGCGACGGACTGGGCGCTGACCTTGCCCGTCACGACGCCGCCGAGGATCGCGGCGGCGACCCAGGCCCTGCTCCAAGTGCCGATCACCATTACTCCGTCCTTCCTGCCGAGGGCGTCGCAGGTGCACGCCCACTCGGCGGAGGCGCGCCATGCCCATATGGACGCGGCGGAGCGACGAAAACTTACGCAGACGTGTGCGGAGTGCGAGGTGCGGCGTGCGAGGGCGGTGCCGAGTGCGGAGTCCTGGGTGCCGGGTGCGGTGCGACGTGCGGAGGAGCGTGAAGGCGGGCATGCACCATGCACCGTGCCGGCGTCGAGGAGGCAACGTGGAACGACGACTGGGGCTCATCGACGAGCACGGCGCGCTGGTCGACCCGCGCGTGGAAGGAGCGTTGCTGCAGATGAAGGGAAAGCTGCGCCGGCGGTTCCCCGCCTGCCGTGACGACCTCACCGCCGCGGAGGTGTTCGAAGAAGCCGCGCGCCGTCTGGCCCGCCGCCAGCGGCGCGCCGGACGGATCGACAACCTCCCCGCCTACGCCTGGGTCACGCTTCGCAGCGTCATGAGCTCACGCCTGCGGCGCGGAGCCGCGCGGCTCGAGGAGCGGACGATTCGTTCTCACCGCGCCGAGCGGTTACTGGCGTCGCGGCTCGCGACGCGGCATACCGCCCGAGAGGTCGAACACCGCGTGCTCCTCGGGGAGCTGCTCGCGGCGCTCACCCGCGACGAGCGGCGCGTCTGCGCGATGAAAGCCGAGGGCTTCTCCGCCGGCGAGATCGCGAGCGAGATGGGTCGCTCGCCGGGGTCCATCGACACGCTGTACTCCCGCGCGAAGGCACGGGCGCGGCGGCTGACCGGCCGCGGAAAGCCGGGTCGTCAATCGCAAATATTGCGAACCGGGCCGCGTTGAGCAGTGGCACAACCTGCCACGCGTGCCAGGTAAGACGACCCGTCAGTCCGCTTCGGCCGAAACTCCAATCAGCCGCGTGAGAAGGCAGGCTGGCGATGCCCGCCTCGACTCTCGCGGTGGAAGCGTCCAGGTCGACCGCGGTCGAAGGACGGGCGCTGGCGACCGTCGCGGCGCACCGGCGCGGCCGGAGGCTCGAAACCCGGCACCGGCACCGCCTCGAGCCGCGACGGCAGCAGCCGCTGGATATCGCGGAGCATCGGCCGCTCCGCGCTGGTGACGAGCGACACGGCTCGTCCCGGATTGCCGGCCCGGCCGGTCCGGCCGACGCGGTGGACGTAGTCTTCCGCGACCATCGGCAGGTCGTAGTTCACCACCAGTGGCAGATGCACGATGTCGAGCCCGCGCGCCGCCACGTCGGTGGCCACGAGCACGCCGATCCGGCCGGCGCGAAAGTCCGCGAGCGCCCGATGCCGCTGCCCCTGTGCTTTGCCCCCATGGATGACCGCGACCCGCAGTCCGGAGGCGGCGAGATGATCGCCGAGCGCGTCGGAGCCGTGCTTCGTCTTGCAGAACACGAGCGTCTGATCGCGCGGCGCCTGCGAAAGCACGTGGACCAGCAGGTCGCGCTTGCGCTCTCCGGCAACGGGATGCACCTGATGCGACACCGTCGCCGCCACGATCTCATCTTTCGCGACGTCCACTGTCTGCGGTTCGCGAGTGAACCGGCCTGCCAGCCGCGCGATTGGCGCCGACAGCGTGGCGGAAAAGAGCAGCGTCTGCCGCCCCGCGGGGATCGCGGGCAGGATCTGCTCGAGCGCCGGCAGGAACCCCATGTCGAGCATTCGATCCGCTTCGTCGAGCACGAGCATCTCGATCGCCGACAGGTCGATGGTTCGACGCTCGAGGTGATCGATCAGTCGTCCTGGCGTCGCGACGACGATGTCGGTGCCGCGGCGGAGCTCCTGGATCTGGCGGCCCATGTGCGCCCCGCCGAAGATCGCGAGTGCGCGGAGCTGCGCCGGCGAACCGTAATCGAGAAGCGATCGGTGCACCTGCTCCGCCAGCTCGCGGGTCGGCACCAGCACCAGCCCGCGCGGCGAACGCCGGGCGTTGCGCCGCCCGCGAACGAGCAGGCGTTCGATCATCGGCAGACCGAACGCGGCCGTCTTGCCGGTTCCGGTCTGGGCGCGCGCCAGCAGATCGCGTCCCTCGAGCACAACCGGGATCGCGGCCGACTGGACGGGGGTGGGCTCGGTGTAGCCCTTTCGCACCAGCGGTGCGCACAACGAGGGCGAGAGCCCGAGGTTCGAAAAAGACATGTTTTCAGTCACTCCGCTACGAGCCGAATTCGGATATCGACACCTGCGGCGTACGGCAGCGCACACAGTGCGGCGGAGCCAGCCCTATCGGGGCTCCGGTCGGAATTCGTCTCGAGTCTGAGCTGACTGAAAGAAGCGCGCCCGAAGGCGCGTCGCTACACAGAGGCAGATCGCGGTGGGAAGTCCGGACCCTCAGTCTACCACAGCCGGAACCCAATGCCGCGCGGCTAGCGCTTCATCAGCAGGACCGCGCCGACCACGAGCAGCACCCCGCCGGCGATCGGCGGAATCGGCAGGCTCTCGTGTTTGTCGGCCGTGATCTCGATCGGTCCCGCGTCCACGACCTTGTCCTTGCGCGTCCAGGTCAGGCCGCCGTACAGCAGGCCAATCACGCCGAGCACGATCAGGACGATGCCAATAGCTCTCATGACTGGGGGCATCAGCAAGAGCTTGGCCAGGTCGAATCACCGTTAAGCGGCGCCGGGTGGGTAATCCGCTACCACTACGAGGCAGATACGGTCCAGGTAAGGGCTGGGAACCGGCGTCTCAGGCGCGCTTCCGTGTGCGCGTGGTGGCATTGGTCCCGACGAGCTTCCAGAACTGCGCCTCGCTGAGGAGCGTGATTCGTACGCCCTTCTCCTTGAGGCGCTTGATCTCCAGGAGCTTCCGTCCGCCGTCGCGGCCGGCGGCCTGCAGCGGATTCGGGCGGCCGCGCACCAGCACCGTGGTCTCGGTCGACAGCCCGCCGTGCACGACCGCGCCGGCCCGACGCGCCGCCTTCTGCGCATCGGCTCGCGGCACGCTCAGGATGCCGGTGAACGCGAGGTGCACGCCGTGGAGCGATTTCACCGCGCCGACCCGCATCGGCGCCGGGACCCGCTGCAGCGCCGCGATCAG
This sequence comes from Vicinamibacterales bacterium, assembly GCA_035495795.1. GTDB lineage: Bacteria > Acidobacteriota > Vicinamibacteria > Vicinamibacterales > UBA2999 > VFZN01. The sequence continues at coordinate 8,888 of DATJFF010000012.1, read as the reverse complement.
ATCGTCCGCGCTCTCGTAGCGCTTGCGGCGTTCGCCGATGCACCGATAGACGATCTCCTTCAACTGATCGCTGCACCCGAGCCGCCGCACCTCGCTGGTGCGCACGCGCCGGCTGGCGTCTCCTTTCATCAGCATTCCGATCAGCTGCCCCACCTGATACACATCGTCCCGGGCCTGCCACTTCGGGGCCGCGCCGTCGAAGATGTCGCTTGGCGCCATCAGCGGGTTCAGCGTGCGAGCGGTGATGCCGCGCTGATCGCTCTGCTGGCGGACGATGCCGAAGTCACCCAGCTTGAGGCGATGGCCGTCACAGACGAAGACGTTGAGCGGTGTCAGGTCCCGGTGCAGGAGCTGGCCGCGATGGAGCTTGCCGAGCACGAGAAGGATGCCCGCGATCTCGCGCCGGGCCGCGCGCTCGGCGAAGTGCGTCGGATGACGGGCCAGGAACGCGCTCAGATCGCCGTGACAGGCGTACTCGATCGCCAGGCAGTAGAGCAGGCGGCGATCGTCGGCGAGCGGAAACGCGTCGTAGACGCGCACCGCGCGGGGGTGGTCCTGCAGCAGCTGGCCGAAGTAGGCCTCGCGCAGCCAGCCGTCCTGGCGCGTGCTCACCTTGATGCACACCGTTTCGGGGACCGTGTCCGACGTACCCTGCCTGATCGCGAGGAACACTTGTCCGAACCCGCCAATGCCCAGCAGCCGGCCGATGCGGTACGACAGGCCCGACTCCACGCTCAGCACGATCTGCCCGTTGTAAAGCAGCCGCTCGGCGGGCGGGAGGTGATGGCCGGAGCCGACGCGCGTGGTGGCGCTCGTCTCCGGCCCGCGAAGTTCCTGACCTGTAGCCGGCCGCGGCATGGCGCGGAGATCAGCCTACTTGCCGCTCAGCTCGTCGTAGATCGCCTGCACGGCGGCCTTCAGGCGAGTGGAGTCGTAGCCGGGATACTTGCTCAACCAGCCGGTGCTCGCGGCTGCTTCGTCCACGCTCTTCCCCGCCTTCTGCGCCGCCTCGGTCTGCGACCACAGCTCCGCGGTGAACTGCTGGAAGGTCGCGAAGTCCTTCCAGGTGGCGACCGGCTGGTGCCCGCCGATGACGCTCTGGACGTTCTTCACGGTGTCGAGCGCCTTCTTGAGCGAGAGCGGCCACTGCCGTCCGCTGCCGCCGTTGCTCCGGTCGATGAACGGCGCATCCTTCCACGGGAACATGTCGCCCGCGTGCATGACGCCGAGCCCCCGATAGACGACGAACGTGTCGCCGTTGGTGTGGCCGGGGCCGAAGTAGTAGAGATCGATCTGGTCCTTGCCAGCACCGATCGTCAACGTGTCCTTGTAGGTCCGCTTCGGCAGGAACTGCGCCTTGTCGCCCTTGAAAGCGTCCATGCGTGTCATGTTCGCCTTCGTGTTCTCCTGGACGATGCTCTCCACCGAGGCGCCGAAGAACTCGTTGCTGCCGGTGTGATCCCCGTGCGTATGGGTGTTGATGATCGTCGTCACCGGCTTGTCGGTGACGCTCTTGATCCGCTCGAGGATCGTTGGCCCCCACCCGGCGAGCTTCGTGTCCACGACGACCACGCCCTTGTCGGTGACGAATACGCCGGTGTTGCCGCCGCTGAAGGTCTCGCGCGGCGTCGGGCTCGAGCCGGTGATGATGTAGAGGTTGTCCTTGACCTTTTCGATCTTCGTCACGGCGACAGCAGCCTGACTGGGACCGGCCGGCGCCTGCGCGGCGGCGACGGCAATGGTCAGCGTGCCGAGAGTGGCGATCACGCCGAGGGCGAGGGCTCGATGCATGACCGGATCTTACCCCTGCATCGGGAAGTCGGCGCTGCCGCCGTAGAGCGCCGGCACTTTGCCGCCCATCGCGCGGAGATGCGTGGCCAGCTGCCCGCGGTGATGGATCGAGTGATTGTTGCCAAAACCGAGGTACGACACCGCAGGCCACTTGAACAGCCCGAAGAAGTCCACCACGCGCAGCATGTCTGCCTCGGGCATCGCCCGCACCGCGTTGAGCTTTGCCGGAAACTCCCGCTCGTACCATTGCGCGACGTCGGTAACCGTCGGATGGGCGGCCGCGAACTTCTTCTCCGCCTCGGGGTCCCATCCGAACGATCCGGTGCGGATCGCGTCGAGGAACCAGATGTCGGACATCGCCAGGTGCACGGTCAGGTCCCAGGCGCTCCGCGACTTGTCATCGGGCTTGTAGTCCCGCCGCGCGTTGGGAACGGCAGCGAGCACCTTGCACGTGGCCGGGAACTCCCCTTCCCACAGTTGAGTCATGAACTGCACGAGGAACCTCGCCTGCTGAGCATCCATCGCTGACCTCCTGTTTGTCCCTCAACCCGTCGGGCCGAAGGCGAAACTATAGCGAAACAACGTCCCTGGCTGTCAAGGGACTAACGTGAAGGCATGGCGGAGTTGCTTGCTGGCCAGGTCACCGCATTCTTCCTCTTCGACGTGGCGGAGGCCGTGCAGTTGTCTACCCTGCGCGGCATCCTGGGTGCGTCCGCCGAGAGCCCGCGCCTCGCGGTGAAGCCGGCCGTCCCCGCCTACGTCCAGTATCAGGAGCCGCCGGTGCAGGTCGACGCCGACACCCTCGGCCTCGCGGTCCGCGACGGCGCGCAGGCGCGTTTCAAGGTGTACGACTACGGCGTCATCTCGCTGGCGCTGACGCGCGCGTTTCGCGGCAGCTGGTCCGAGTTGCACGCGGTGGCGCAGGCGACTGCCTCGGCCACGCTCGAAAGCGAAGCCGAACGCCTGTGCCGCCAGGTGGCCGACCGCTTCCACGCGGCACTCCAGGCGCCGCGCGAACGCTATCTGTCCGAGGACTACTTCGTCTATGCGATCACCAGCGCGGAGGGCGCTCCATCCGGCGACGCGCTTCTCGCCGCGCACGGTGACGAAATCGCGCGGCTGCTGCGGGGTGAACCCGAACCGCTCAGCACGCAGGAGCGTGATGAGGTGCTGCGCCATCGCCTCTCGTATCTCGCATCCGATCTCGTCGTGCCGTCGTGGAACGCGGCGCTGGTCTACGATTCGGAGGCCGGTGTTCCCGGCGCGCTCGAGATCCTCGAATTCGCCAACTCGCAGCTGCTGCAGTTCCGCTACTACGATCAGCGGCTGGATCGCGAGCTGACCCGCATCTACGCGCGGCTCCAGCAGGTGCGCTGGTACGAGCCGTGGATCGGCCGGCGCTACACGAACGCGGCGCGCGAGCTGCACGCGGTGTTCATCGACGTCAACGAGCTGACGGATCGCACCGAGAATGCGCTGAAGCTCGTCGGCGACGTCTATGCGGCACGCCTGCTTGGCCTGGCCGCGGCCCGACTCGGTCTCGGCGCCTGGAAGGACGCGGTTCGCGACAAGCTCAAGACCCTCGACGACATCTACCGCTTCGCCGTCGATCAGACCGCGATGGATCGCGGCGAGCTCCTCGAGCTGGCGATCGTATTCATCCTCGTGTTGGAGCTCGTTCTGTTCTTCATGGGAATCATGAAATAGCAAGGCAAAAGGCTGAAGGCAGAAGGCAGAAACGGACGTCTTCTTGTGCCTTTTGCCTTGTGCCTTTTGCCTTGTGCCTTGTGCCTTCTGCCTTCTGCCTTCAAAGGGGCCGAAGGCCCACGTACAGGGCGCGCATCCGCAGCTCGCTGCGATCGGCGTACTCCTCGATGGCGTGCGCGAGCCAGCCGGCGAGGCGGCCGACCACAAAGAGCGCTTCGCCGCCGCCGGAGGCGAGGCCGAGGGCACGGGCCAGCACGGCAAGACCGAAATCGACGTTGGCCGGGGGCAGTCCTTGATCCGCGGCCACTTTCAGGAGCGCATCGGCGGCAGTCGTCGGACCGAAGCGGCGCGCGATGACACCGAGCACCGGCATCCGCGGATCGCCGTCCGGATAGAGTGACTGACCGAAGCCGGGCACGTGACGATCGCGGGCGAGCGCGCGGCCGAGGACATCGGCGGCCCGCTGTCCTCGTGCGACGCCGCCGAGCATGGTCTCGACGCCGAGACTGGCCGCCCCGTGCCAGGCGCCGGATACCGCGCCCAGTCCCGTGGACACCGCGGCGTAGGGATCGGCCTTGAACGACGCGGCCACCCGCACCGCAAGCGTGGACGCGGCCAGCTCGTGATCCGCCATGACGATCAGCGCCGCGTTCACGGCGTCGACGACCGCCGCGGAACGCGAACGCCCAAGCCACCCGACGATCGCATCGGCGATGGTCCCCTTCCCCCGCCCCGGCAGCGCAAGCGCCGTCGTCGCAAGCAGGCGCCGCGCGGTGGAGACGGCGCCCTCGGGCCGCAGGTCGAAGCGAAGCGGATCGGACGCGCCAAGAACGGCGACGATCACGCGCAGCCTGTCTACCGGCGAGGTGCCGCGCGGCAAAACGTCCTGTGCGGTTCGGGCTCGGGCGGCAGCGTCCCGGTCCGGGCCCCACGTCGCGGGCACGTCCGGATTGCGGCCGCTCCACAGGAGCTCGGCGACTGATTCGAAACGGCAGGTGGCGGCCAGCTGGCCGGGATCGTGACCGCGGTACCAGTAACGGCCGCTCTCGATCAGGGTCACCGCCGATCGCATGCGCAAGTCCGGCTGCCGCTCGGACGGCGCCCGCGCCTTGCGAACCAGCGCGTCGATCTCAACCGGATCGAACCAGCTGCCCCGGTGCCCGGTCCGGCGGTGAGCCTGCAGGCGTCCGCGGCTGACGTAGGCGTAGAGCGTGTCGCGGGCGACGCCGAGGCGGGCGGCGGCCGCGGTGGTCGACAGAAAGCGCTCGGACATATTGACTGGCGATCAAGATTGATCAAGTTGGTCAATGTCAGCAAGATGCTCGTATGCCGATGCTGATCGATGCGCCACCCGGCCTGGAAGGGATCGTCGCCGCCGAGACCGCGATCGGCGACGTCCGCGGCGACGAGGGCTATTTCCACTACCGTGGCCACGCCGCGCCAGCCCTGGCCGCCACCCGTTCGCTCGAATGGGTCTGGTATCTGCTGCACGTTGGGCGCGGGCCGGATGCCGGCGAACTGCGGCGCTTCACCGCCGAAACCGCCGCGCTCCGGGCGCTCGCCGTTGACGTGCGCGCCGGGCTCCCGGCAATTGCCGCAGCGGGGTCCCCGATGGCGGCGCTCAGGACCCTGACCTCGCTCGCGGGCCAGCAGGCACGGTCGTGGCTGGATCTCGATCCGGCGGCCCGGGCGGCCGAGGCACTGCGGCTGGTCGCAACCATGCCGACGGCAGCAGCCGGCGTCTGGCGCTCGCAGCAGGGATTGCCGCTCGTCGAGCCGGACCCGGCCCGCCGGCTGGCCGAGGACTACCTCCGAATGATCACCGGATCGGTGCCGCCCGAACGCCACGTTCGGGCGCTGGAGCGGTACCTGATCCTCACCATCGATCACGGTTTCAACGCGTCCACCTTCACCGCCCGCGTCGTCACCTCGACAGGAGCCGACCTGCCGGCGGCGATTGTCGCCGCGATGGCGGCGCTGTCGGGGCCGCTGCACGGCGGCGCGCCGGCGCTGGTGATCGACATGCTGGAAGAGATCGGCGACGCCGCGCGGGCCCGGGCCTGGGCGGAAGAGGCGCTCGCGTCGGGGCGGCGAATCATGGGATTCGGACATCGCGTCTACCGCACGGAGGATCCGCGATCGGCGCTCCTCAAGCAGACCGCGCTCGAGCTCGGCGGGCCGATTGTGGAGCTCGCGGTGGAAGTCGAGCGCGTCGTCCTCGATCTGCTCGAACGGCGCTATCCCGAGCGCCGGCTGCGTACCAACGTGGAGTTCTACGCGGGCGTCGTGCTTCACCAGATCGGCCTGCCGGCGCCGCTGTTCACCTCAACGTTCGCGGTCAGCCGCACCATCGGCTGGACCGCTCATGCCCTCGAGCAGATGGTCGGCAATCGCATCATCCGCCCCTCCTCGCGGTACGTCGGGCCGACACCGGAAGCGGCCTAGCGGCGGACGGTCAAGGCAGAAGGCAAAGGCAAAAGGCAGAAGGCACAAGGCAGAAGGCAGAAGCTCTTTTTGCCTTTTGCCTTCCGCCTTCTGCCTTCTATTCTGGTCGTTCATGCCGCCTCGCCTGCGTTTCGCGCCTTCGCCCACCGGCTACCTGCACGTCGGAGGCGCGCGCACGGCGCTCTTCAACTGGCTTTACGCTCGCCGCCACGGCGGGACCTTCATCCTTCGGATCGAGGACACCGACACCCAGCGCTCGTCGTGGGAGATGGTGAGCGGCATCCTCGACGGGCTCAGCTGGCTGGGGATCGACTGGGACGAGGGACCGCAGACCGGGGGTCCGCACGCGCCGTACTTCCAGTCCGAGCGCCTGGACCGCTATCGGGCCGCCGCCCGCGACCTCCTGCAGCAAGGCAAGGCCTTCGAGGACGAAGGCGCCATCCGCTTCAAAGTGCCACCGGGGAAGACAACGTTCGTGGACAGCGTCCACGGTCCGATCGAGTTCGACAACGAGCACATCGAGAGCTTCGTGATCCTTCGCTCGGACTCGCACCCGACGTATCACCTGTCGGTGGTAGTGGACGACATCGACATGCAGGTGACGCACGTCATCCGCGGCGACGATCACATCTCGAACACGCCGAAGCAGGTGCTGCTCTACCAGGCATTCGGGGCGGCGACGCCGGCGTTCGCGCACGTGCCGCTCATCATGGGACCGGACAAGAAGCGCCTCAGCAAACGTCACGGCGCGACATCGGTGATGGAGTACGAGAAACAGGGCTATCTGCCCGAAGCGATGTTCAACTTCCTCGCCCTGCTCGGCTGGGGAACCGGCAGCGACGATGAGATGTTTACCCGCCAGGATCTGATCGAGCGGTTCACCCTCGAGGGGATCTCCGGCGGCAATGCCGTCTTCAACACCGAGAAGCTGGACTGGTTCAATCACCAGCATCTGCTCCGGCTCGGAGACGACGAGTTGATCGCGCGGCTTCACCCGCGCCTGTCCGAGGCCGGCTACTGGCGCGACGCGCTGTTTGGCGAAGACCGCGACTGGTTCGTCAGGGTGCTCGGGCTCCTGAAGCCGCGGGCCAAGCGGCTCAACGAGTTCATCGAGCAGCTCGCACCGTTCTTCGTGGACCCGGCCTCGTACGACGAAGGCGGGGTCGGCAAGCACCTCGGTGCGCCGGATGCCCCCGCGCACGTGCGCGCGCTGCGGGACGCCTACGCCGCCGTCGCCGTCTGGGACGAGGCCACGCTCGAGCGCGAGCTGCGGACGCTCGCAGAGGCGCGCGGAATAAAGGCAGGGATGCTGATCCACGGTACTCGCCTGGCGATGACGGGACGCATGGTCAGCCCCGGACTCTTCGAGATGCTGGTCCTGCTTGGCCGCGACCGGGTGCTCGCCCGCCTCGATCGCTTCATCACGGCACTTGGGGCCGGCGTGAGCGAGCCGGCTGCGGGAGGTGATCGGCTGTGATTCGGCGGCGGGAGTTCCTGAAAGCAGCAGGATTGGCGCCGCTCGCCGCGCGCAGCGCCGCGGTTCACGCCCAATCTCGCGCCGAAGCCGATTACGTCATCGTCGGCGCGGGCTCGGCCGGCTGCGTGCTGGCCTACCGCCTGACCTCGAACCCGTCGATACGCGTCACCCTGATCGAGGCCGGCGCGTCCGGTGAGTCGGACGAAGCGGTCACGACGCCAGGCCGATGGGTATCCTTGGTGGGCTCGTCGTACGACTGGGGCTACCGCACCGATCCGTCGCCGGCGATGGACAACCGCTCGATCGCTTTCCCCCGCGGCAGGGCGCAGGGCGGCTGCAGCGCGATCAACGCGATGGCGTTCGTGCGGGGCGACAGCCGGTGCTTCGATCGCTGGCGAGAGCTGGGCAATCCGGGCTGGGGCTACGACGAGGTGCTGCCGCTCTTCAAGCGGCTGGAGAAGAACGAGACCGGCGCGAGCGAGTACCGCGGCGGGGACGGGCCGCTAGCCGTGTCGGGCTGCTACGATCCGCACGCGGCGCACCGGGCGTTCCTGAGCGCCGCTTACCCCAGCGGCTACAAGTCCGATGCCCGATTCGACTTCAACGGGCCGCTGCCGCAAGGCGTCGCCGGTTACCTGCAGAAGAACATCCTCGACGGCAAGCGCCACAGCGCCGCAGCGGCGTTCCTGGTGCCGGCGCTGTCGCGGCCGAATCTCGTGGTGCAGTCACGGGCGACGGCGACCCGAGTGATCGTCGAGCGTGGCCGCGCGGTGGGCGTGGAGTTCGTGCGCGAGGGGCAGCGCGAAACCATTCGGGCGGCGCGCGAAGTCGTTCTCTGCGGCGGCGTGATCAACTCACCGCAGCTGCTGATGCTCTCGGGAATCGGTCCGGGCGACCACCTTCGCGCGCTCGGGGTGAACGTGGTGGCCGACGTCGCCGGGGTCGGCGGCAACCTGCAGGATCACCTCAAGCTTTCGGTCCGCTGGCAGGGCAAGACGGAGCTGCCGGGCTCGACGGTCACCGCCGGGCTCTTCACCCACTCGAACCCGCTGGATGCGGCCCGCGTGCCGGCCGACCTGCAGTTCTACATCGGGCGCGGCCTCGAGACGCCGGACCGTTTCGTCACCATCACGGCGTCGCTCACCCGCCCGCGGTCGCGCGGTGAAGTCCGGCTGCGCTCGTCGGATCCGCTCGCCGCGCCGATCATCCGGCCGAACTACCTGCAGGAAGAAGCCGACCTGCGGGCGCTGATGCGCGGCGTGCACCTGGCCCGGTTCTTTGCCGACCAGGCCGTGTACGAGCCGCTTCGCGGCGACGAGATCGAGCCTGGCGCGGCGGCGAAGAGCGACGCGGATCTCGCGGCGTTCGTCCGGCGGGCGGCCGACACCATTTACCATCCGGCCGGTACGTGCCGCATGGGGCCGGATTCCGATTCCGCCGCCGTCGTCGATCCCGAGCTGCGGGTGCG
>DATJFF010000011.1:0-4375 GCA_035495795.1 Vicinamibacterales bacterium | reverse complement strand
GGCCAGCCTTCCCTTCGGCGTGCTCGCCGACCGGGTGACGCGGACACGTGTCCTTGGCGGCGCGATCGTGCTCTGGGGCGCGGCCATGATCTGGAGCGCCACCGCGCCGACCTTCGGCCAGCTGCTGGTCGCACGCCTCTTTCTTGGCGCCGTGACGGCGGCAGCAGGGCCGATCGTGGCCTCGCTAGTCGGCGATTGGTTCGCCGCCTCCGAGCGCGGGCGCATCTACAGCTACATCCTCTCGGGAGAGTTCATCGGTGCGGCGATCGGCTTCAGCGTCACGGGCGGAATCGCGACGCTCTCCTGGCGGGCCGCGTTCGTGATCCTCGCGCTGCCGGCGTTCGTGCTGGCGTGGCTGATCTTCAAGCTGCCCGAGCCCGCCCGCGGCGGCACCAGTCCACTCCTGTCGGGAGATGTTGAGCAGCCGCCCGAGACTGACCCTGCCGACGAGGACGGCGAGCAGACCACTGACGCACAGCGCATCGCGCGCGACCGCGGCCTCGAACCGGATCCCCAGCTCGTCCTCACGCAGGACCCCCGGCAGATGGGGTTGCTGGAGGCAACGCGCTATGTGCTCTCGATCAAGACGAACGTCGCGATCATCCTCGCGAGCGCAGGCGGCTACTACTTCCTCTCAGGGGTGCAGACCTTCGGCGTCGAGTTCGTGACGAAGCAGTACGGCATCGCTCAAGCGCTCAGCACCCTCGTGCTTCTCGTCATCGGTGCCGCAGGCGTCCTCGGAGTGCTGGCCGGGGGTGCGCTCGGCGACTTCCTCCTGCACCGGGGTTATCTCAACGGCCGGATCCTCGTCAGCGCGATCGCCGCCACCGTCGCGGTGATCCTCTTTGTTCCGGCTGTCTTCACCCGGAGCCCGCTGACGGCGTTGCCGTACATCTCGCTCGCCGCCTTCGCCCTCTCGGCGCAAAATCCGCCGATCGACGCGGCGCGGCTCGACATCGTTCACCCGCTCCTCTGGGGTCGCGCGGAGGCGATCCGAACGTTCCTGCGTACGCTCGCGCAGGCGTTTGCGCCCTTGCTGTTCGGGGCGGTGTCCGATTACGTGTTCGGGGGCGGCCGCTCCGGCCTGCAGTGGACCTTCGCGATCATGCTCCTCCCGCTGGCCGCAAGCGCGTACTTCCTCTTCAGGGCTCTCCGCACCTATCCCCGCGACGTGGCGACCGCATCGGCCTCTGCCCGAGCAGGCACGGGCTTGGCCGCTGAGCCCGCTTAGGCTACTTCGCAATGTCGGAAACGCCGAACGTCCCCGGCCGCCGCGGCGCCGACGCCACGTCGGGCAGAGCGCAGGCAGCGCGCTTCTCGGGTCGGACCGCGTGGGCGCGCAACCTGCAGACGCCGCTCCGGCAGTTCCTCCAAACCGAAACCGGCGGAGCTGCCGTGTTGCTCATCGCGGCGGCAGCCGCGCTCGTATGGGTGAACATCGACGCGTCGTCCTACGAGTCCCTCTGGCACACCAAGCTGGCGATCCGCGTCGGCAACGCAGGCGTGACTCTCGATCTCCGCGACTGGGTGAACCTCGGGCTCATGACCTTTTTCTTCTTTGTGGTCGGCCTCGAGGCCCGCCGGGAGTGGGACCTGGGCGAGCTGCGGCAGCGGCGCCGGTTCGCGTTGCCGCTCGTGGCCGGGCTGGGCGGCATGGCGGTCGCGATCTCGATCTATCTCGTGTTCAACGGCGGCCGCTCTTCCGCCCACGGCTGGGGGATCGCGATGTCGACGGACACGGCCTTCGCCCTTGGGTTGCTGGCGCTCCTGGGACGCCGTTTCCCAGAGCGGCTGCGCGCGTACATGCTCACCATCCTGGTCGTCGACGACGTCGCCTCCCTCATCGTCATCGCAACGGTGTACACGGAGACGCTGAAGGTCGCGCCGCTGGTCGCGGCTGTCGGCTTCTACGTGCTCATCCTCGTCTTTAGAAGCATCTCCATACGCATCGGCCTCGTCTACTTCGTGCTCGGGGTCGGCGCCTGGGTTGGCCTGCTCAAATCCGGAGTCGACCCGGTTGTGATCGGCCTCGCGATAGGCATCCTGCCGTTCGCATTTCCGGCCGAGCGGTCGAGCCTGGAACGCGCGACGGAGCGGTTCCGAGAGTTCCGTGAACAACCGACGGCGGAGCTTGCTCGCTCCGTCGGCGTCCAGATCAGGTCGGCCACGTCCGTGAACGAGCGGTTACAGCAGCTCTATCACCCGTGGACGAGCTACGCGATCGTGCCGGTGTTTGCCCTCGCGAATACCGGCATCGTGGTCAACGGCGGCTTGCTGGAACGAGCCTTCACCTCACGCATCACGCTCGGCATCTTCCTCGGCTATGTCCTCGGCAAGCCGATCGGCATCGTCGGCGGCTCCTGGCTCGTCACCCGGCTGAGCGGGCGGCGCCTCCGCCCGCCGGTCGGCTGGGCGGCGGTCGGCGGCGCCGGCACGATCGCCGGCGCAGGCTTCACGGTCGCCTTGCTGGTTGCGACCCTCGCCTTCGACGGGCCGCGGCTCGAGGAGGCCAAGGTGGGAATCTTCAGCGCCCTGATCGGCGCGTCGCTCCTCACCTGGCTGCTGTTTCGTGCGACGGCGCTCCTGCCTCGAAGGCTGCGGGCGCTCGCCGTGCTCGGAACGTCGCAACCGCTCGTCGATCTCGACAGGGACGTCGATCCGGAGCGTGATCACGTGCGGGGACCGATGGAGGCGCCGGTGACCGTGGTCGAGTACGGCGACTTCGAGTGCCCGTACTGTGGCCGAGCCGAACCGGTCGTTCGCGAGCTGCTCGGCGACTTCGGCGACGTCCGGTACGTCTGGCGGCACCTGCCTCTGAACGACGTTCACCCGAACGCCCAGCTCGCCGCCGAGGCGGCGGAAGCGGCGGCCAGGCAGGGCGCCTTCTGGGAGATGCACGACCTGCTGTTCGCGCACCAGGACGCGCTCGAACCGACCGACTTGATGCGGTACGCGGAGCAGCTCGGGCTCGACGCCGAACGATTCTCGAACGACGTCCGCGAACAGGTGGGCGCGGCGCAGATCGCCGAAGATGTCGACAGCGCCGACGTCAGCGGCGTTTCGGGCACGCCCACCTTCTTCATCAACGGTCAACGCCACTACGGCGCCTACGACATCGACACCCTCAGCAAGGCCGTGGTCACCGCCGGCGCGCGCGCCACGATCACCGCCTCTTAGCCATCTAGCCCGCCAGCTCGGTGGCTAGGCGGGCGGCTTCGACACCGCCGGCCGCGAGGATGGCTTCGACCAGCCGGCCGGGTGAGAAGCGGCTCGCGTCGACGACGAGGGAGAAGAGCCGCAGGTCGTCGATGTCAACGTGGTAGAGCGGTTTCACCCACGCACGCTTGCCGTGATCGTCGCGCTTGAGCGCCTTCTCCGCACAGCGGCGGTCGAGGAGTTGCTCTCGCTTGTAGGCCGAGATCCGCCACTCGAGCGGCGCCCATAGACGCACGTGAACTGCGGACGGATGCTCCGCCAAGGCGGCAAAGGCGGCCGGAGCGTAGATCACACAGGGTGTACGAGCCGCCTCGGCGACGACCGCCCGTCCGAGCGCGGGAACCTTGTGACGCAGCTCGATGTCGCGGAAGGCGTCAGGCGAGCCGGCCGTGATCGCCGTGCTAAGGGCGAGCGTGTGCAGCCGGCCGCCCAGGCGTCGGTCGAGCGCGTCGTCCTCCGGGCAGTCCGGGTCCAGTTGGTGGGCGAGCGCCGCGAGCGCTGTTCGGTCGAGCAGCGGTACGTCCGCAGCGAGGGCGAGCTCGGCGGCGAGCCGGGCGCCTCCCGTCCCCTCCTGAGCCGCGATCGTCCAGACAGTCATTCGCCAGGCATTCCTTCTGCTAAGTTAACGTTTACGTAAATTGTAGACAACGGAGGTTCGGTTGCGGCTGGGAAGGCTCGAGTACAAGTGGGTGGCGTTGACGAACACGACGCTGGGGATGCTGATGGCGACGATCAACGCCTCGATCCTGCTGATCGCGCTGCCGGACATCTTTCGCGGCATCCACATCGATCCGCTTGCCCCCGGCAACACGAGCTACCTGCTCTGGCTGATCCTCAGCTTCCTCGTCGTGATGGCCGTGCTGTTGGTCAGCCTGGGGCGCCTCGGCGACATCTACGGGCGTGTGCGGATGTTCAACCTCGGCTTCGCCGTCTTCACGGTCTTTTCGATTCTGCTCTCGATAACCTGGATGCACGGCAGCGCCGGGGCGCTCTGGCTGATCCTGATGCGGGTCGGACAGGGTGTCGGCGGCGCGCTGATCTTTGCGAACTCGAGCGCGATCCTGACCGACGCCTTCCCGCAGGACCAGCGGGGCCTCGCCCTCGGCGTCAACAGCATCGCCGCGATCGCAGGCTCGTTCCTCGGGCTCGTTCTCGGCGG
>DATJFF010000010.1:0-10719 GCA_035495795.1 Vicinamibacterales bacterium | reverse complement strand
CCCGGAGGGCTGTGGATTGGGCAGCAGAAAGTCACTCCGCAGAATGCTCCGGTGTATCACCTGCCGCTCGACCCGAATCGAGACGAGCTCGCCTGGCTTGTGGATTGGAACGGCAAGCTGCTCAAGACGGTGAATACCCATTCACGCAACACGTCGGGAATGGCCTACGGAGACGGCTGCGTCTGGATGGGCGCGAACGCCGACCCCTACGGCATCTTTCAGGTCGATTTGACCTCCACGCAGATCAGTCACCGTCAAATTCCGCTCAGCATCGACGGCAGCGGCGGTGGATGCCACGGTGTGAAGTGGCACGACGGCAAGTTGTGGATTGCGGCGTTGCGTCTGGGTGGAATTCTTCGTGTCGATCCAACGACATGGAATCCCGAGGTCTTGATCCGCGTTGGTTCGGACGAGAGACCGCGCCTCCACGACGTGGCGTTCGACGGCGATGGTCACATCTGGGTCGTAACTGGCAACAACAGCGCCAGCTTCAGCGGAGGGAGGGCCGGCCTGAACAAGTATGACGGCAAGACCGGCCAGCTGCTGATGACGGTCGAGTTCGAACCCGGATCGTGCGACCCGCACGGGCTCGTGTGGCACGATGGACGTCTGATCAGCTGCGATGCCGGGATCCACCCGGGATGGAAGGGCATGGAGAGTCCGCACAGCGGCTATATCTTCAGCATCGAAATCGTCTGACCCGACAACCGAATCGAAACGACGGGTTCGCGGAGTCGCTATGAAGCACGGTGGGCGTTCACTCCTCCTCGGGTCGGGTGTGTTCGTCGGCGTGACGATCGCGTCCGTCGGCGGCCAACAGGTGCCGGCTGGAACGGGCGCCTACACCCCGGCGCAGGCCGCGGCCGGACGCGCCGCCTACCTGCAGCAATGTGCGGGATGCCACCTGCCCGACTTGCGCGGGACCGGTGATGCGCCTCCTCTCACCGGACCCGACTTCAGGTCCAAATGGGGCCCGCGAGCCGTCAACGATTTGTTCACCCACATCGCCCAGACGATGCCGCCGACCAATCCAGGGTCGCTCGGTGAGCGGGGCACGCTGGAGGTGACGGCGTATCTGCTGCAGATCAATGGCGCGCCCGCCGGCCAGCAGCTTCTGACGGCCACGGTGTCGACGGCTCTGAACGCCGTGCTCACCGAACAGCCTCGGACACCCGGAGCCGCAACCGCCGCAGATCGGGCCGACAGCGCGAGCACGACGCTGCCGATCCTTGGCGCTGGCACCGGCGCTGGCCAGGGTCGCGGCGGCGCGTCGGCGAATCGCGGCGTCACCGTTCGCGGTGAAGTGAAGAACTACGTCCCGGTCACCCCCGAGATGCTCAAGAGTCCGCCGGCCGGCGACTGGCTCGTGTTCCGCGGCAACTACTACGGTCACAGCTACAGCCCGCTGAGTCAGATCACGCCCGCCAACGTGAAGAACCTGCAGCTGCAATGGGTCTGGGCCATCAACGACTCGGGGGCCAACCAGACGACGCCGATCGTTCACAACGGCGTGATCTATCTGGCCAGTCCCAGCAACTTCGTGCAGGCGCTCGATGGAAAAACCGGTGACTTGATCTGGGAGACGCGGGTCGGTCCGGATCAAGCGGCGGGCTATGGCGGCATTCGCAGCATCGCGATTGCCGACGACAAGATCTTCCTGCCGGCGAGCAATGCCCACATGGTGGCGCTCGATGCGCGGACTGGGGAGATCCTCTGGGATACGCCGGCCGCGCCCGACGGCAGCCGGGTCAACACCAGCGGCGCGATGGTGATCGGCGACAAGGTCTTGCAAGGGCTCACCGGGTGCCAGCGATTCGACGGGTTGGGCTGCTACATCAGCGCCTACGACATCAGGACCGGCAAGCAGGTGTGGCGGTTCTACACGGTGCCGCGCCAGGGCGAGCCCGGCAGCGACACATGGGGAAGCCTGCCAATGACGTTCCGCGGCGGCGGCGAGACGTGGGTGGCGGGCAGTTACGATCCGGACCTCAATCTCACCTACTGGGGCGTTGCGCAATCCAAGCCGTGGAACTTCCTGAGCCGCAAGCTCACCCTGCGGGACACCACGCTCTACGCGAACTCCACCGTGGCACTCGACCCCAGCACCGGCAAGCTCGCGTGGTATTTCCAGCACGTGCCCGCGGAGTCGTTCGACCTCGACGAGGTATTCGAGCGCGTCCTGGTCGACATCGGCGATCAGAAGGTGTCGTTCAATGCCGGAAAGGCCGGCGTGCTCTGGAAACTCGATCGACGCACCGGAAAGTTCCTCGGCTTCAAGGAAATGGTGGCCCAGAACATCTGGAGCTACATCGATCCGAAGACGGGCGTGCCGCAATACCGGCCCGACATCTACGAGATGCGGCTCGACAAGCCGATCTTCATCTGCCCGAGCACGGAAGGCGGCAAGAACTGGCAGGCGATGAGCTACAACGCGCCGGCCGGACTCCTGATCGCGCCGCTCAGCCAGTCGTGCATGGACTTCACCGCGCGGGACGTCGCCCAGAAGGAAGGCGGAGGCAGCAACGGCGGCGATCGGGTGTTCAAGCACATGCCGGGCAGCAACGAGAACGTCGGCAAGCTGGCCGCCTACGACGTGCGGACGATGCAGGAGGTCTGGAAGCGGGAGCAGCGGGCGCCGTACCTGACGGCGGTCCTGTCGACGGCGAGCGGCCTGGCGTTCGTCGGCGACATCAATCGCTACGTGCGCGCGCATGACGTGAAGACCGGGCAGATCCTGTGGGAAGCGCGGCTCGGGACATCGGCTCAGGGATTCCCGGTGAGCTTTGCCATCGACGGCCGGCAATATATCGCCGTGATGTCGGGGCTTGGCGGCGGCAGCCCCCGCAATGTCCCGGCCGCGATCGTGCCGGACATCAAGATTCCTCAGAGCGGACAGGCTCTTTACGTGTTCGCGTTGCCGGAAGGTAGATAGGCCCCATGAACGACGAACATGATGCCAAGGCGACATCTGCTGTCGACCGGCGTGCGTTCATCCGGACCGGCGGGCTCGCCGGCGCCGCGGTGGCCGTCACGGCGCCCGGCCCCGCACAGACGGGCCCGACGTCACCAGCCCCAACGTCGGCGGCGCGCTCGGACCTGCAAGCCGCCTATCGCGACAACATCTACACCCGCCTGCTCGGCGTGAGGCCTCACCTGCCGGCGCACGAGCACATCTCGCGCCTGAGCGGATCTCGCATGCCGCGCGAGGTGGTCGAGGCGATGGCCGAGGCCAACGACTACTTCGTGGACGTGGGCGATCTGCTCACGGCGGCCAATACACGGGTCGCCTCGCTGCTCGGCGCCGAGGCAGCGCTCATCACCTCCGGAGGTTTCTCGGCAATGATGCTCGGGGGCGCGGCCTGCCTCACGGGCACCGATTCCGCCAAAGTTGAGGCGCTGCCTCACCCGACCTGGCCTCGGCGCGAGTGCCTCATCCAGACGATCCACCGCTTCGACTACGACCGGGCCTACCGCGCCGCGGGCATGACGATCGTCGAAGCCCGGACGCGCGACGAGTTCCTGAAAAGCGTCAGCGAGCGCACGGCGATGATTGCCGCGATCTCGGCGGTGGAGCACCAGGTGGAATTCGGTCCGCCGATGCCGAAGAAGCGGGCCCACGGCCCGGGGGCCGAGGTGATGCTCCCAGCCGAGCTCATCGAGGTGGGCAGAAAGGCGGGCGTGCCGGTCCTGGTCGATCCCGCGTCGGACATCCCGCCAACAGAGAATCTGACGAAGTTCTTCAAGCTGGGTGCCGATCTCGTGGTCTTGAGCGGCGGCAAGGCCATTCTCGGTCCTCAGTCGACCGGCATCCTCGCCGGACGCCGCGACCTCATCGAGGCCGCCGCGCTCAACGCTTTCCCCAACGCCAACCTCGGCCGCGGCATGAAGGTCGGCAAAGAAGAGGTCATCGGCCTGGTCGTCGCGCTCGAGCGATACCTCAAGCTGGATTACAGCCAGGTGATGCGCGGGTGGGAGACAAAGGCCCGCTACATCGCGGATCAGTTGCGAGGCATTTCGGGCGTCGTGGCGGAGGTGGCCGTCAACACCGCCGGTTACGCGGACGTGGACCTGAGCTGGGACGAGCGCGTCATCCCGATCACGCCTCAGGAGCTCAAGAATCGCTTGAAGCAGGGAGAACCGCCGCTCGTCTACGACGGGACCACGGTCCGCACGCGTTGCCTCAATGACGGCGAGGAACGTCTGGTGGCGGAGCGTCTACGAAGGTTCTTCACGAGCGAGGCGCCGCGCAGGCCCTAGGCAAAGGCAGAAGGCACAAGGCAAAAGGCAGAAGGCAGAAGGCAGAAGGCAGCTTGTCCGCCGTAGCCTTGGCGAAGGCGGAAAGGCAGAACCTCGAAATGATGCGCGAGTTGATGACGTTCGACGAGGCAGCCCGGCGACTCGTCGAAGTCGGAAGGCGCTTCGACGGTCGCGGCTGGGTCCTTGGCACGAGCGGCAACTTCAGCGTTGTCGTGGCGGCCGAGCCCCTCAGGCTGGCCATGACGCCGAGCGGCGCGTTCAAGGGCGAGTTGACCTCCGGCGGAATCGTCGAGGTCGACGGAGCGGGGATGCTGGTCGCGGGTGCGGCCGCCCGGCCCTCCGCCGAGGCGAAGCTGCACCTCGAGATCGCCCGCATCAGAAGCGCGGGCGCGGTGCTGCATACCCACTCGGTCTGGAGTACCGTGATCTCCGATCGGCACGCGGCCGCGGGCGGGCTTGCGATCGAAGGCTACGAGATGCTGAAGGGCCTCGCCGGCGTGTCCACGCACACACACCGCGAATGGGTGCCGATTCTCGAGAACGATCAGGACATGGCGCGGCTCGCAGCGGAAGTCGGGGACACGCTCAATCGCCATCCGGCGGCGCACGCCTTCCTGCTGCGCCGCCACGGGATGTACACATGGGGCGATACTCTGCTGGAAGCGATTCGGCACGTCGAAATCATGGAGTTTCTCCTCGAAGTGGCCGCGAGGGACCATCGCGGCGCGTGAGCAGGAGGCGTTATGGCCGTTGTCAGGATTCCCTCGCAAGAGACCGTGTTGACCGGGCAGCAGGAGGTCACCGCCTTCCTCGGCCGGTACGGCATTGAATACGAGCGCTGGACTGCGGATCGGCCGGTCGGCGCGGACGCCAGTAACGACGATCTATTGCTGGCCTATCGTCATGAGATCGAGGCGCTGAAAGCCCGCGGCGGCTATCGCGCCGTCGACGTGATCGACGTCCGGCCCGATACGCCAAACCTCGACGCGATGCTCGCGAAGTTCAGCCGCGAGCACTGGCACGACGAAGACGAGGTGCGGTTCATCGTCGAAGGGCGCGGGCTGTTCCACATCCACGCGGAGGGCGCGCCGGTGTTTGCACTGGAGGTCGCCGCCGGCGACCTCATCCGCGTGCCGCGAGGGACACACCACTGGTTCGACCTCTGCGCCGAGCGACGCATCCGGGCGATTAGACTCTTCCAGGACACGTCGGGGTGGACGCCGCACTATACCGATTCCGGGGTTGACGCCGGCTTCCAGCCGGTGTGCTTCGGGTTGTCGTACGTCCCGAGCGGGCCCGCGCGACTGTGAACGACCCGTCCGCGGACGGCCCGATCCGGGGAGTGCTCCTCGACATCGAAGGCACGACCACGCCGATTGCGTTCGTCACCGAGGTGCTCTTTCCGTACGCCCGTCGCCACCTCCGTCAATATCTGGAACGGCACCTCGCCTCGCCGGCGCACGAAGCGCTGTGGGCCCGACTTCGCGCCGAGCATGAGACAGACCGCCGATCGGACGCGAGCGTGCCGGAGTGGTCCGGCTCTCCGCAATCCTCTGTCGAGGCCATTGCGGCCTACGTCGCCTGGCTCATGGATCGCGATCGCAAGTCCACGGGACTCAAGGAGCTGCAGGGGCGGATCTGGGAAGAGGGCTACGCGCGAGGCGATCTCGTCGGCGCGGTTTTCCCTGACGTGCCGAGCGCTCTGTCGCGCTGGCACAACGAACATCGTCTCACTTGCATCTTCTCATCGGGCTCGACGCACGCCCAGCAGCTGCTTTTCAAGCACTCCTCGGCTGGCGATCTGACGCCGTATCTCACCGCGTACTTCGACACGACCACTGGACCGAAAGGCGAGCCCTCCAGTTATGCGCGCATCGCCGAGAGCCTCGGCCTCGCATCAGAGGCGGTCGTGTTCGTGTCGGATACGCCACGCGAGCTCGACGCGGCCCGCGCCGGTCGGATGCGGACGCGCCTGGCGGTCAGGCCCGGGAATCCTCCGATGCCGGAGAGCGGCCACGAACGGCTCCTTTCCCTCGACGAGATTGCATAGCAGCGCGTGCTGAATCGCGGGATCGTCCGCGTCCATCTCTTTTTCAGCATTCGCGGACACCACGGTCACTTGAGGTGTTCCTGGCCCTTGACGTAGCGCGCGATCTGTTCGCCGGTTGCGAACCATACACCTGGCTTTGCCTTCATGTAGGCAATCAGCCGGTCGAGCTCGCGCATCGGCGCACGGTGGCCGGTGACGTGGGGGTGCAGCGTCAGCACGAACATGGTGCGCTGATCGTACGCGCCGTCGAACTCCTCTCGGTACAGCTGAAAGAGCTGCGACGGGGATGGCATCGCGCCGCTCCGCCCCAGGTACGGCGTTTCGGTGAGCGTCCAATCGATGGCGAGCTCGACAAGACCCGTGAGCTCGCCGTCGGACATGATCTCGTAGGGTTCGTCCATCGACATCAGGCTGCTGTCGTACAGAAAGCCGCTCTTTCGGATCAAGCCGAGGGTGTGGGCGCTGAACGCCCACCCGGGAGCCCGGTAGCCGACCGGCCTCTTGCCGACGGCCTTTGTGAGGTATTCGAGCGCCTGGTTCATCAGCCGTTCTTCTTCGGCCGCGTCGTCGATGGCGGGGGGCGACTCGTGAATCCAGCCGTGGACCCCGATCTCATGGCGCCCGCTCTTGAGAATCGACGGAATCTGCTCCGGGTGCAGGACGGCGCTCACCGCCGGAATGAAGAACGTCGCCGGCACCTGGTGGCGGTCGAGCAATTCCAGAATGCGCGGCAGGCCACTCTGAGCCCCGAAATCCGCGGCGCTGAGCGTGGTTGGGGAGGTCTCCCCGCGCGCCAGGAGGTACGACTCGTTGTCGACGTCAAAGCTGAGGCACACGGCCACGCGCGCATTGCCCGGCCACGACCGAGGTGTCAGCTTGCGCCCCACGCGTGCCGGCGCGACGGCCTGCCGAAGCTGGTCCTCGGTCCAGCGCGTGCCCGGCTGCGGATTGGGATTCCGAGCCTGCGCACGACCCGCCGCCGGCGCCAGCAGAACAGCGGCGGCCACGGCGCAGGCGACAATGATCAGACGGGACATTGACACCACTAGGGCCCTTCCGTGGTCGGGCCGCCACCTGCATCGTCGTCAGGCGGCAGCCCCGGGACGTTGAGTCGCACTAGAAAAGATACCGGACACCCCACTGCGCCTGTCGCCCGTCCCTGGCCGAATTACGGATCAGGAAGCTTGACGAGATGATGTTCGTGTTGATCGTGAACGGCTGGTAGTTCACGTGGTTCGTCAGGTTATACACCTCGAAAAACAGTTGCAGGCGGCGGTTCGCCCCAAGGTTGACATCCTTGGTCAGACGCGTGTCGATCGAGACGAAGACATCGAGGTTCAGCAGATCGCGGCTGATCGGCGGCAGCCCCCTGGAGGCCCTCAGGTCGTTGATGATTTGCAGTGACTCTTCGACCTTCTCTCGTCCGACGCGGGTCGGCAGCCCCACCGGTCGATCGTTGGTCACGGCGATATCACCGTCCAGGTCGAAGCCGGCCTGCGCCAGGATCGGCGATCCGCTGATGAACTTGCCGATGCCGCTCAACTGCATGGCCCACGGCAGCCGGCCGGCCGCCGACACCGTCAGGTTGTGGCGCTGATCGGTATCGTTGTACCCGCGCTCGTGCGGCGTCCGCTGCGTGCCGCGCAACGTGCCGTAGAAGTTCACGCCGTCGCGGTAACTGCGCGACAGCGTGTATGAGACCAGGATGTTGTCAACCTTGCGGTACCTGGTGCGCAACTGCGTCTCTAGCGCGTCGTACCAGGTCTTGGTGAAGTTCTGCATCAACGTCACTGAGGTAAACCCGCTGACCGGACGCGGATTGCTCGGCCCGATCGCGCCCGACTCCGGCAGGTTCAGGTCGCGCCCGCCGAGCTGGTGATCGCCGACATCGTGCACGTAGTCCACGTCGAGCGTGGACACCGAGTTCAGCTGCCACCCAACCCCCACCGTGGCATTCAACGAGTACGGGAGCACCGAATCGTCGGGAATTGCGAAGACGGACCTCGCGCCCCCGGCGGCGATATAGTCCTCGAGGGTCTTGCCTCCGAGGACCGCGTTGATGTCCGGGTAGAACTGCAAGAGCTGCGGATCCTGAATCGTCACCGAGTTGCCCAGAAACGAGTTCATCGAAAAGAGCTGGAACCAGGGCCGGTTTCGGGTGACGTAATAGCCGTACCCGCCGCGCATCACGAGCTTGGCATCGCCACGTATGTCCCAGGTGGCGCCGACGCGCGGCTGCAGGTTGTTGAAATCGTTGCCGCGGTCCTTGCTGATGAAATTCTCGATTCCGGCAAACATCGGATTATCGATGACGCTGGCGTAGAAATCATTGTTGCGCAGGTTGGTGTCGAGGTCGTACCTGATGCCCAGGTTCAGGGTCACACGGCTGCCCACCCGCCAGGTATCCTGAGCGAACAACGCGATCTGCTTTGAGTCGTAGCTGCGCAACCCTGGCTGGCCGATGATGAACGAAATCGGCCACGTTGCCGGGTTGCTCTGGACAAACGGCGCGTCGGTGGTGAAGTTGAACCCGCCGTGCTCGTTGAAATGCGACTCGAACTGCGTCGAGGCGAACGCGAGGTCTCCACCGAACTTCAGGTCGTGATTGGCCGCGTTGATGTACAGCGTGTCGCTGATCACCTTTCGGGTGCGTGGAAAAAACTGCGGCGAAATGCCCGACTGTCCGGTGGTCACCGACGGGCGGCTCACGGAGAGGTCGAGCGAGTACGGCGTATTGCCGACGTTCTGTTTCAGATAGTGAAAGCGGACGGTGTTCACCATCCGCTGCGAGAGGATCCAGCCCTCGTCGGCGACGATGCTGTGCGTGCGGCTGTATTCGTCGATCTGGTTCGAGTCGGACGAGACGTTCTGCGTGCGCAACAGCTTCTGGTTGTCGTAGGCGTACCTCACCGACATCTGGTGCTGGTCGTTGAACCGGTGGTTGACTTTCGCGTCGGCCAGATGGTTGTCGGCGCCCGCCCCAAAGGTCCCGTTCTGCTCCGCCGCGAACGGGTTCGTCGCGGGAAGGGCGATGATCTTCACCGTATCGAGGTTGCTGTACTCGTATGCGCCGAAGAAATGCGTCCTGTTTCGCACGATTGGCCCGCCGATCGACCCCCCGTACCGCTGCTGGTCGAACGGCGGCTTTTCGGTCGCGAACGCATTCTTCGCGTTCAACGCCCGGTCGCGCCCGAAGTAGAAGGCGCTGCCCGAGACCTCGTTGGTGCCTGACTTGCTGACCACGGTGACGACCGCAGCGAGGGCGTTCCCGTACTCCGCATCGAACTGGTTGCGGAACACTTTGAATTCCTGGACGGCTTCCTGCGTAAAGTTCATCGTGGTGCTGCCCCAGATGACATCGTCGACGTCACCACCGTCGATGAGCGTCGTGAAGCCATTACGCTGATCCCCAACACCGCCGAACTTCGTCGGATTGAAATACTGCGTCCGGCTGTTGTCGGGCCCGGCGCCCGGCATCAGCTGCGCGAGTTCCAGGAAATTGCGACCGAGGTTCGGCAGGGCCTGCACCTGCTCGGGCAAGATCATCGAGGACTGCTGGGACTGCGACACTTCGATCACCGGCGCACCGCTGCTGACGGTCACGGTCTCCTGCAGCGTCGCGACCGTGAGCTGGAAATCGACTGTCGCGTCGGCTCCGACCGTGAGGGTCAGGGACCGTCGGACCGGCGCGAATCCAGCGAGCTCGGCAACGATCTCATATGGCGCGGGCTGCAGCGCCACTGCCCGGTAGTGGCCCTCGACCCCTGTGACGAGCACCTGCGAGGTCCCGTTCGCACTGTTCGTCACCGTGACCGTGACACCAGGCAGCCGTGCGCCGGTCTGGTCCGTGACGACGCCGCCGACATTCGCTCTGGCGACCTGGGCCAGCGCGCGCGGCGGCGCGAGCACACCAATCGTGCTGAGGGCCAGGACGATCGCCGCCAAAATGGGCGGCTTGATTCGAACCCATGCAGAGTCGCTCTTCATCACGTCCTCCCCTCGCACTACCGCGTCGAGTCCTCTCCTGCCCCCTTGACCACGGACGCGATCTGCGCTGCTGTCGCGAACCAGACGTCGGGCTTGGCCTTCATGTAAGCAATGAGGTTTTCGAGGTGCACGATGCGTGAGCGATGCCCGCTGACATGCGGGTGCATCGTGAGCATCAGCATCGTGCCCTCCTGATAAGCCCGATCGAACTCGTCCCTGTACACGCGGAAGATCAGATCCGGCGACGGCAGCGATCCGGATGACCCAAAGTACGGAGCGTCGTCCAGGATCCATTCGACGGGCAGCTCGATCAGCCCCGTGGACTGACCGTCCGACATGAGCTCGTACGGCTCGTCCATCGCCATCAGGCTGCTGTCGTAGGTGAATCCGGCTTTGCGGATCAACCCCATGGTGTGCTTGCTGAA
>DATJFF010000009.1:0-76033 GCA_035495795.1 Vicinamibacterales bacterium | reverse complement strand
TCGCCGACGCCAGGTCGCCGGAGCGCGCCGCAAACAGCAGCGCCGTATCACCGCCGTGCGGGATCATCCTGTTGTAGAGCGGCACGCCGTGCGGCGGCACCGCCATCATCTGGCTCCAGACGTCCGAGCGGCGGTGCACGTCGGCGCCCTTCGCCAGCAGGACCTTCACGACGTCGGCGTGCCGCTGGGCCGCCGCCCACATCAGCGCGGTCTGTCCACGCGCGCCGTGGGCGTTGAGGTCTGCGCCCTTGGCCACCAGTTGTTCGACGATCGCGGCTTTCCCAGACCTCGACGCCACCATCAACGGCGTTTCACCGGCCAGTAACGCCAGGTTCGGATTCGCGCCGGCTCGCAGCAATGCGCCGACGAGCGGGGCGCCTGCGTTCTCGCACGCGATCCACAACGGCGTCGCGCCGAGGTCGTTCGCGGCGTTGACGTTGGCACCGGCGGCGATCAGCAGGTTCACGCTGTCCAGATCGTCGCGATAGCTGACCCAGTGCAGTGCGGTGGTGCCGTCGGCATCGGCGGCATTGACTTCGGTCCTGGCCTGGACCAGTGCCCGCACGGTCTCGCGGTCGCCGCGCCTGGCCGCGTCGACCAGACGCGGACCCTCGCCGCGAGCCGCGGCGCTCGCGCCCAGGATGCACATCGCCAGCGAGACGACCGCCCTCTTCATCACCAGTGCTGCCTTCTGCCTTTTTGCCTTTTGCCTTTTGCCTTTTGCCTTTACAGCGTCAGCGCATCCAGGGCCAGCTTCCCTGTACTGCCGCCGATCCTTTCGACCGGCACACCCATGGTGTCCATCAGCGCGACCAGCAGGTTGGCCATCGACGGCTTCCCCGTATAGCCGATGTGACGGCCGCCCCGCAGCGTGCCGGCGCCGCCGCCGAGCAGGAGGAGGGGCAGGTTGTCGCCGGAGTGCCGGTTGCTGTTGGAAATGCCCGAGCCGTAAAGGATGGTGGTGTGATCGAGGAGCGAGCCGTCGCCGTCGGGCGTGGCTCGCAGCCGCGCCAGGTACTTGGCGAAGAGCTCAGTGTGGTAGCGGTTGATCTTCGACATCCGGGCAATCAGCTCGGGCACATCGCCGTGATGCGAGAGCGGGTGATGCGCCTCGGGCACGCCAATCTGCGGGTACGGTCGGGCGCTCTGCTCCTTGCTCAACATGAACGAGATGACACGGGTCAGGTCCGACTGGAGCGCCAGCACCTGCAGATCGAGCATCAGAGCGAGGTGATCTTCGAACACCGGCGGGACGCCTGGCGGCTCGTCGAGGTTCGGCAGATCGAGATCGCGCTGCGCCTCGGCGCGATCGATTCGCCGCTCGACGTCGCGGAGCGATTCGGTGAACTCCTCGACCTTCGTCCGATCCTGCGGTCCGAGCGTCTGTTTCAGGCTGGCCAGCTTGTCGTTGACCGAATCCAGGATGCTCTTGTGCTGCTGCAACCGCGCTTCGCGCGCCGCGGGATCCGTGCTGCCGCTGTCGCCGAACAACTTTTCGAACACCGCCCGCGGGTTGTATTCCATCGGCAGCGGCTGCGTCTTGCTGCGCCACGACAACGTGTGGGTGTAGACGCAGCTCAGGTTGCCCGTGCACGCCCCGGCGTTGTTCGGCGGATCCATCGCCAGTTCGAGCGATGCCACTTGCGTCTGATCGGCGAAGTGGCGGGCCAGCAGCTGGTCCATCGACACGTCCGCGATGATCTCGACCTCGTTGCGGCCGCCGCGCACTGTTCCGGTCAGGAACGATCCCGACGCGCCGGCGTGGATGTAGTTCCAGTTCGCCTTGAGTCCCGAGAGCACCAGCATCTGGCTCCGGAACGGCGCCAGCGGCTCGAGGATCGGCGTCAGCTCGAACCCGGCGCCTTCGGTTGCGGGCAGCCAGTACTCCATCGCCATCCCGTTCGGGACGTAGAAGGTCTGGAACCGGTGGACTGGCTTCGCGGCGACCCGCGCGAATGCCGGCGTCATCGCGTCCAGGAGCGGCAACGCCAACGTGGCGCCAAGCCCGCGCAGCACCGTGCGCCGCGCTAACGGTTTCGCAGTGAGGAGGTTCATGAGGATCCCCGCATGAGGAACGTCGGGCTGTTCACGATGCCAAGTATCAGCGACGACCAGCGATAGTCGTGCGGCGCAGCGTCGCGGACGATCTGACGGACCGCCGGCCGGTCGTAGTACTCCAGGCGCCGGCCCAGCGCATAGGCCAGCAGCTTCTCGGTCACCGTCGCCGGGAACCGATCGGGCTGCTGCAACAGCAGCGCGCGAAGGCCGGCGAGCCCTTCCACGGTCTTGCCGGTGGCGGTGGTGCCCGTTGCGTCCACGGGTCGCCCCGCTTCGTCGATGGTTCGCCATCGGCCGATCGCGTCGAAGTGTTCGAGCGCGAAGCCGGGCGGATCGATCACCGCATGGCAGCTGGCGCAGGCTGGGTTCGAACGATGCTGAGCGAGCCGCTCGCGGATGGTTGGCGGCACGGTGCCGGGCCGGATCTCGGGCAGCGTCGTGTCGACGTTGGCCGGCGGCGGCGGCACCTGCACGCCGAAGATGTTGTCGAGCAGCCATTTTCCGCGCAGTACCGGCGAGGTCCGGTCCGGGTATGACGTCGTTGCCAGGAGCGCCCCGTGGGCGAGCAGGCCGCCGCGCTCGTCCGGGTTCGGGAGCGTGACGCGGCGGAAGCGGGGCCCGTAGATGCCTTGAATACCGTAGTGGCGCGCCAGCCGCTCGTTGACGAACGTATAGTCGGCGCGGAGCAGGTCCGAGACGCTGCGGTCTTCGTCGAGCGTACTGGCGATGAACAGCGCGGTCTCCTTCCTGAACGCGTCCAGCAGGTTGTCGTCGAAGTCCGGGTAGACGTCAGGATGCGCGGTGACTTCGCCGACGCGGCGCAGGTTGAGCCACTGAGCCGCGAAATCGTCCACCAGGTTCGCGGTCGCGCGCGGATCCGCCAGCATGCGCCGCACCTGCTGGTCGAGCACCGCCGGCTTCGACAGCTCCCCACGCTCGGCCAGGTCCAGCAGCGCCTCGTCTGGCAGGCTGCTCCACAGGAAAAACGACAGCCGCGATGCGAGCTCGACATCGGTGAGGCGGTGGGCTCGAGGTTCTCGGGGTTCTCGAGGTTCTCGAGGATCGCGTTGCACGCGCAACAGGAAATCCGGATCCACGAGCATGCGCTCGAGCGCGAACTGGATGCCGGCTTCGAAGCTGCCGCCGTCACCCCGGCCCTTCTCATAGAACTCGAGCAGCGTGTCGACGTCGGCCTTCGTGATCGGCCGGCGGTAGGCCCGTCGCGCCAGCCTCGACAGGATCTTCGAGGCGCAGTCGGGGGACGCCTGGCAGGTAAAGATGGCGCGGCGACTCGGCATGTTCGCCGCCGTACTCTCGATTCGATACGGCCCGCCGATCTGAACCGCGCCGACCGCCGCATTACCCATGTAGATCTGATCGTCGGTGAGCACGCGTCCGCGCTGCAGCGGCTGCGGCAGGCCTTCCGGTTCCCACAGCTCGCGCACGAACGACACGCCAACGACGCGAGGGCCTGCCTTCACCGGCACGCGCACTTCGAGGCCGGCGTCGCCCGTCAACTGCATGTAGGTTTCCCACTCGGGAGCGCCGGCAAAGCCGGGCTCGCCGTCGCCGGCGTAACTGGACGCGGCGGGCGTGCCTGGCGCCTGGCCGCCGACGCTGAACCGCTTCAGGAGCTTGCCATCGAGCCGCACGTCGAGTTGCTGCGGCCAGCCCATGCCCATCAGGTAGTCCTGATACTGCCGCCGCAGCCGCACCTTGATCAGGTATTCGCCGTCGACTGGAAACTCGTGGTGGACCGCCACGCCGCCGCGGGAGCCGAACGGGAGATCGTCGCTCTGGCGATCGTCCTGGACAACATGGAGTGGAATCTCGAAGGTGTCGAGCGACGGGCGGGACGGCGCCAGGCCAGTCGCCAGCCGCGTCACCTGCCGCGCCGCCGACAGATACCGTTCGAGGTGAGCGGTCGAGATCGTCAGCACGTCGGCAAAGTTGTCGAAGCTGCCGTCGGCGGTCTCGTCGCCCGGCAGCAGCGACATCACGTCGAAGGCCTGCGGGTCGAGCGCGAAAAGATCTCGGACCGCGTTGGCGTATTGCGTGCGATTCAGACGGTGGACCGCGTTCACGCGGCCTGGCGACGGGTTCGCGCTCCAGGCGCGATCGAGGCGCGCTTCGAGCGTGCCGGCAACGGCGTCGTAGACCGCCGGTTCCGGCCGAGACCTTCCGGCTGGGGGCATCGATCCCGCACGCAGTCGGGTGATGACACGTTCCCACACCTCGGGATTCGCCTCAGGCGCCGTGGCGTCGATGGCGTCGAGCGCGAGGCCGCCGGTCTTCAACCGCTGGTTGTGGCAGCCGACGCAGTACGTGTCCAGCATCGCTCGCGGCGTGACAGCCGCGACAGCCGCCTGAGGCGCCGGAGGCGGGGATGGGGTCTGGGCGCCGGTCAGCGCCACCGCCACCGATCCGCACACGCCGACTGCGAACAGGGCAGCGCGGGCGCGGCGCGAGCAGGTGGCCATCTGCGTGAGCCGGGGCCAGTATACGGGTTCTCGGGGTTCTCGAAGTTCTCGGGGTTCTCGGGGTTCTCGAAGCTGGGCCGGGTTAGCGGACGGCGAGGAGCAGTTTTCCGTGGGTCTTGCGGCCCTCGAGATCGCGATGGGCTTGCGCCGCATCGGCCAGCGGGTAGCTGCCCGAGATGCGCACGCGCAGCGCGCCTCGCGTCACCATCTCGAAGACTTCTCCAACACGCCAGCGAAGCTCGTCCGGCGGCTGGAGGTAATGACCCAGGCTGGGGCGCGTCAGGAACAACGACGCGGCATTCAGCGTCAGGGGATCGACCGGGGGCACCGGGCCGCTCGCCTGGCCGAACAGGGCCATCATCCCGCGGGGCCGCAGCAGCCGCAGCCCCTTGTCGAATGTCGTCTTCCCCACCGAGTCGTAAACGACGTGTACGCCGCGCCCGTCCGTGATCCGCTTCACTTCGGCTTCGAAATCCTGTTCCGTATAGACGATGGCGTGATCGGCCCCGAGCGCCGTCGCTTCTCGCGCTTTCTCGGCGCTCCCCGCGGTCCCGATGACGATTGCCCCGGCCGCCTTGGCCATCTGCACCACCAGGCCTCCGGCGCCGCCGGCGGCGGCGTGAACCAGACAGGTGTGAGTGGCGTTCAGCGGAAACGTGGTCCGCGTCAGGTAATGCGCGGTCGCCCCCTGAAGGCACACCGCGGCCGCGATCTCGAAGCTGATCGCGTCCGGGATCTTCACGAGGTTCACGGCCGGCACGACCGCGTACTCGGCGTAGGTGCCGCGGACCATCGCGTAGGCAACCCGATCTCCGGCCGCCACATCGGTGACGCCGTCGCCAACCGCTTCGACCACGCCGGCGGCCTCACTGCCAATCGCGATCGGCCGGTCGCTCTTGTACAGTCCGGTCCGGAAGTAGACGTCGAGGAAGTTGACGCCCGCGACATGAATGGCAACGAGCGCGTGTCCGGGTCCGGGAGCGGGGGTGGGGACCTCCGATACCGCCATCCGTTCGGGACCACCGGGCTCTGCGACGAGGATCTGCTTCACGTAAATACCCTTTCTTCGTCATCATCGCCGATCGCGCCGCGCGATCGCCGATCCATGGGACAATTCGCGGAAAGGTTGTCCATCCATGCCCCGCATCCTGCCCCCGCTGTTCGTCGTCCTCGCGCTCTCCGCGCCCCGGCTGATCGCCCAGCAGCCGTCGGCCGGCACCGGAACGATCTTCATGGGCTCCTACAGCGGGCACATCACCGCCGTTGAAGAGGCCACCGAGAAGGTCTCGAAGATCCCGCTCAAGACGGGCGCGCCGTTCGTCGTCCGCCTCTCGCCGGATCGCTCGCGGTTCTACGTCCAGAGCGCGAACCAGGAGCACTTCGAGATTGTCGACCTCCGGAAGCGCCAGAGCCTCGACAGCTTCACGCTGAGCGACGCTCGCAAGCACGTCCGGCCGTATGCGTTCGAGGCCGATCCGCAGCACAAGACGATCATGTTCGTCGCCCGGACGGCCACCCGGCTGATCGATCGGTGGGAGATCAGCAATCCGGAGTTCATCCAGTACGATCTCGCCGAGCACAAGGTCACCCGGACGATCCCGTGGGCGGCCGAATTCGAGCCGTCGTACTACAGCACGGCGCTGCGCTACTCGCCGGACGGCAAGTTCCTCT
Source organism: Vicinamibacterales bacterium (assembly GCA_035495795.1). Taxonomy (GTDB): domain Bacteria; phylum Acidobacteriota; class Vicinamibacteria; order Vicinamibacterales; family UBA2999; genus VFZN01. The sequence continues at coordinate 69,824 of DATJFF010000009.1, read as the reverse complement.
ACGTGTTCGGCCATCAAATCCTGATCTTCGACGCGGCGACGATGCAGCAGGTGGACAGCTGGGACTTGTCGGTGCCGGTGGAATCGGGGATGGGGCGGCTCGATCCGAGCTCGCTCGACGAATCGACGGACAAGCCTGGGTTCCTGACTGGCGTGTTCGTCATGCACGACGCGGTGCAGCATCGCGCCCTGCTGGTCATCGGGCAGGTCAACCTGATGGCCAAGACGGTGGAGACGTTCCCGCTCGGGCCCGCACCGGTCGGCGGCGACGTGAGCTTCACCATCTCACCCGACCGCAAGCTGGCGCACGTGCTGCACGAGCAGATCGGCCGCCACGAGCTCTGGACCATCGACATGGCCACGCACCGGGTGGTGAGCCGCGTCCCGATACCGTCGCGGCCCCGCATGCAGGTGCGGGCGAGCTCGAGCGGCCAGATGCTCTACGTCTACGAAGCGGGGCGCCTGATCGAGATGTACAGCGCCGACGCGTCGAAGAAGCTCCGCACCCTCGCGCTCGACGCCGACATGATGTACGGCACGTTCGTCATCGTCTCGGCCGCCGAGGCGGGGACCGCCTCACGGTAGGACGCGTTCGGCCGATCGCGTCGGACGGCTGGTGCATATAATGCCCGCGATCCGATGCTGATGCCGAACGCTTCCAGCCTGATCACGCTCACCGGCCTGCTGGTCGTGGCCGGCGTCCTCGCCGCGGCACAGGCGACTCCCGACGAACATCGCCGCTTCTTCGTTCTCGGCGACTTCCGGCTCGAGAGCGGCGGCACGCTGCCGAATGCGAAGCTCGCCTACGCGACCTTCGGCACACTCAACGAGCGGCGCGACAACGCCGTCCTGATCCCGTCCTGGTACGGCTCGGACCATCACGGCTACGACTTCATGATCGGGCCGGGCAAGGCCCTCGACCCGGCCCGCGACTTCATCATCGCAACCGAGATGTTCGCCAACGGCTTCTCGTCGTCGCCGAGCAACACTCCGCCGCCGTTCGACCGACCCCGGTTCCCGGCCATCGCCATCCGCGACAACGTCGAGGCGGCGCGCCGGCTGCTCGCCGACGAGTTCAAGGTCACGCATCTTCGCGCCATCGTCGGATTCTCGATGGGCGCACAGCAGGCGTTCCAGTGGGCCGTCTCACATCCCACCTTCGTGGACGCCATCGTCGGCTACTGCGGCACGGCGAAAACATATCCGCACGGTATCGTCCGCCTCGAAGGCGCGATCAGCGCGCTGACCGCCGACGCGGCCTTCAACGACGGGAATTACACGTCGCCGCCGCTGAAAGGGCTCGCGGCCTGGTCGCGGCACTGGGCCGGGTGGGTCTGGTCGCAGGAGTGGTGGCGGCGTGAGCTGTTCAAGCCGCAGTTCAAGACGGTGGACGAGGTCCTGGCGAACCGCACCGCGCGCGACGCCGGGCGCGATCCCAACAACCTGATCTCGCAGGCCAGGACCTGGCAGCGCCACAACGTCGGCGACTCGCCCGGCTTTGCCGGCGATCACGAAAAGGCACTCGCGTCGATCAAGGCCCGTGTCCTGTCGATGCCGTGCGAAACCGATCTGTACTTCCCGATCGGCGACTTCCGTTACGAGGCTCAGTTCATCAAGGGCGTCACTTTCACGCCGGTTCCTTCGCTGTGGGGTCACTCGGCGGGGAGCGGTGGCAATCCGGTCGACAACCAGTTCATCAACGACCAGGTCGCCACGTTCCTGAATCACAGCACGCGTTGAACCAGGAACGGAGAACTCAGGATGACCAGGACCCGAATCTTCAATGTCTCCCTTGCCGCGCTTGCCTTAGCCGCGGCCGCGGCCTGCAGCGCCGACACCGACGCCCAGTCGGGTGGGCCGCCGGTGCCGTTCAAGCTCGGCACCTTCGAGCGCAGCGGGCAGGCGTTTGTCGGACTCGTGCTGAAGGACAGCCAGATCGCGGACATCGGACCGGCCAATGCCGCGTTCGAGTCGGCCAATGCATCGGCGCCGAAGATGGCGGCCCCGGGCGACATGAAGCTGCTCATCGCGGCCTATGAGACGGGGTGGAAGGATCGGCTTGGCGCAATCGCGCGAGACGTTTCCACGGCGAAGACCGCGCCGCCGTACGTCTTCGCTCTCGACACTCTGAAGGTTCTTCCGCCGGTGCGGCCGACGCTGATCCTCAATGCCGGCGGCAACTACGTCGAACACTCCGACGGCATCGCCGCTCAGCAGCAGCGCGCCGGCGCCGCGCCGACGCCGGCGTCTGCGGCGGCCTCAGCGCCAGGCATCTGGGAGCGCAAGGCCGGCGACAAGCGCGACAATCCGTATCTGTTCCAGAAATCACCCACGGTGGTGATCGGCGCCAACGATCCAATCGTGATGCCGCGCGGCCGCACCAACATCGATTTCGAATGCGAGTTCGACGTGGTGATCGGCAAGACGGCGAAGTACGTGTCCGCCGATCGCGCCCTCGATCACATCTTCGGCTACACCGTGCAGATCGACGTCTCGGACCGCGGCGGTCGCGGCGATCGGAAGATGGGCGGATCGGACTGGCTGGTCGGGAAGAACCACGACACCTTCGGGCCGCTCGGTCCGTTCATCGTGCCCAAGGAGTTCGTCAAGGACCCGATGAACGTGCGCCACACGTTCACGCTGAACGGCCAGGTGATGCAGGACTCGAACACCAGCCGGATGAGCCACAACATCTTCGAGCTGCTCGAGTTCGCGTCGAACATCCTGACCCTGTCGCCGGGTGACGTCATCTCGGGCGGCAGCCCGGCGGGCACCAACATCGAGCGCGCCGAGCCGCGCTGGATGCGCGCCGGCGACACCGCGGTCTGCGCCATCGAAGGCATCGGCACGCAGTCGCACCCAGTCGTCGGCGAGCCGGCCACGGCGACCCGATGAACGAACAGGTTGCTGGAAAACCAGCAACCTGGAGGCAAGGCAAAAGGCAGAAGGCGGAAGGCAGAAACGCGGATTCAGCTGGCGGTCGACGCGACCATCGTGTCGCGAAGGAAGCGGCGGAGTACGGTTGCCATCTCCTCCCGGGCCGGGGCGCCGGAGGGGAGCGCGCCGACGGCCAGCAGTGACGAGTGAATCTGCCCGGCGCAATCGAGGTGCCGCACGTCGCCGCCGGCGGCAATCATCGCCTCGGCATAGGCCGCGCCCCCGTCGCGGAGCGGATCGAACTCGCAAGTTACGACGAGCGCGGGCGGCAGGCCGCCGAGCTCCGCCGCCTGCAGCGGTGAGGCGCGCGGATCGGTGCGGTCGGGCTCGTCGGCATACTGATCCCAGAACCAGCGCAGCAACGCCGACGTGAGGCCGTAACCGTCGCCGTTGACCGTACAGGATTGACGCGAGAAATCGGCGTCGATCACCGGCGCGACCAGCACCTGCCCGTCAATCCGCGGCGCTCCGGCGTCGCGCGCGAGCTGGCAGACGACGGCGGCGAGATTTGCGCCGGCGCTCCATCCGCACACTGCGAGGCGCCCCGGTGCGCCGCCGAGCGATTCCGCATGCGCGGCAATCCATCGGACCGCAGCCCACGCGTCCTCCACCGCCGCCGGGAAGCGCGCTTCTGGCGCATGGCGGTAGTTCATCGACATCACGATCGCGTCGCTGCGCACGCACAGATCGCGGCAGAAAGGGGCGTCGGACTCGGCGCTACCGAGCACCCACCCACCACCGTGGAAGTACGCCACGATCGGGTGCGGTCCGGGCGTGGGAGGCCGATAGGCGCGATAGCTCAGCTGGCCAGCTGCGCCCGGAAACGTCCCGTCCGCGATCGCACCGACTTCTGGTCCGGGTGGACGCGCCGCGGCAACGGCTCTCGCCTGCGCGCGTGCGGCATCGACGGGAAGCGTCTCGTACGACGGAAGTCCCAGCCGTTGGATCATCGTCAGCATCAGCTGCACGTCGGGCTTCAACCGGCAGATGACGCCGTCGTTGCAGCGTTTCCCACCCGGCCCGTCGAAGGCCAGGCCCAGGTAGCCGCGCCTGCTCACCTCCCCGCAGACGCGCCGATAGCCATCGACGCCGCCGACATATGGAAGAAACACTCGCGGCTTTCCGGGAACGTTGGCGCCCGTGTACCACGATCGCGCCCGCGGGTACAGCGTCAGGTCGCCGAAGTCGTTGACGTGCTGCACCCAGCCGTCTTCGGCTGCGGTGGTGGGCTCGACCATCACCACGCCCTGGTCGCGCATGTGACGCACGCAGTCGATCACCCAGTCCACGTGCTGTTCGATCGAGACCACCATGTTGGAGAGCACAGAGGGACTTCCAGGTCCGGTGATCGTGAAGAAGTTCGGGAAACCCTCCGACATCAGTCCGAGGTAATTCCGCGGCCCGTCCGCCCACTTCGCTGCCAGCGACATGCCGTTCCGGCCGCGGACGTCGGCCGACACGACCGCCCCGGTCATCGCATCGAAGCCGGTCGCAAACACGATCGCGTCGAACGGGATCGAGCCCGCAGTGGTGTCGATGCCGGCGTCGGTGATCGTGACGATCGGCGTAGTCCGCAGATCGACGAGCCTGACGTGCGGAAGGTTGAACGTCTCGTAGTACCCGGAGTCGAGGCAGGGCCGCTTGGTGCCGTAATAGTGGTCCTTCGGACACAACGTGTCGGCCGTCACCGGATCCTTGACGATCGATCGGATCTTGCCGCGCAGGAACTCGCACAGCGTCTCGTTGGCGGCCTCGTTCAGCAGCACGTCCGGGAAGAGCGGCGGCAGCAGGTCGCCGGATTCCCACATCGCCTCGTAAACCGCGAGCCGCTCGGCTTCCGACGCCTGGAGGGTGTTCTTTTCGATCGACGGGACCGTCACGCCCAGCCGGGTCCACCGCGCCGCCTCGCGGTAGGCGGCGGGATCGCGGCGGTAGGCTTCGATCTTCGCCTCCGGAACCGGGCCGTTCCTGGCCGGCCGCGAGAAGTTCGGCGTGCGCTGGAACACCGTCAGCGCAGCGGCCTGTTTCGCGATGATTGGAATCGACTGGATCCCTGACGATCCCGTGCCGATCACGGCAACACGGCGGCCGGTGAAATCCACGCCGTCGTGCGGCCAGCGCGACGTGTAGTACACGGCGCCGCCAAACCGTTCGACGCCTGGGACGTCCGCGGCCTTTGGCACCGACAGGCATCCGCTGGCCATGACGAGAAAGCGGCATGTGATGTCGTCGCCGTGGCTGGTGCGCACCGTCCACGACTGGGTGTCGTCACGCCACTCGGCGCGCTCGAGACGTGTCGAGAACCGGATGTCACGCCGCAGATCGTGCTTGTCGGCGACGTGCTGCAGGTATCGGAGAATCTCGGGTTGGGTCGCGTATTTCTCGGACCACTGCCACTCGGCTTCGAGGTCGGGATCCCAGCTGTACGAGTAGTCCACGGTCATGATGTCGCAGCGCGCGCCCGGGTACCGGTTCCAGTACCAAGTGCCGCCGACATCATCCGCGCTCTCCAGGGCAACCGCCGTGCATCCGATCTCCCGCAGGCGATGGAGCAGGTACAGGCCCGCGAAACCGGCGCCGACGACGACCGCATCGACCATGGCTATTTCCGCCGCGACAGGATCTGCTCCATTTCGTCCATTACCCGGTTCATCTCCTTCACGGTGAGGTCGAGCGGTTCGTCAGTGGTCATGTCCACGCCGGCGTCCTTCAGCAGGTCGATCGGGTATTTCGAGCCGCCGGCGGAAAGGAACGCCAGATACTTCTTCGTCGCCTCGGCGCTCCCGGCTTTCACCTTCTGGGCCAGCGCTTCAGATGCGGTGAACGACGTGGCGTACTGGAAGACGTAAAAGTCGCGGTAGAAGTGCGGGACGTAGCTCCACTCGTGGCGGATGTAGTCGTCCACGATGCACACGCCCTGGTCGTGGCCGTAGTAGCGCTTCGTGATCTCCATGTAGAGGGCCGACAGCGCGTCTCCGGTGACTGGCTCGCCTTTCTGCCCCATCTCGTGCATGCGCAGCTCGAACTCGGCGAACTGGGTCTGGCGGAACACCGTGCCCTTGATGTTCTCCAGGTAGTTGCCGAGGATCGACAGTCGGGTGTCGTCGTCTTTGATCGCCTTGAGCATGTGATCGATCAGCAACGACTCGTTGAACGTGGAGGCCACCTCCGCGACGAAGATCGGGTAGTTCGCAAGCGCGTAGGGCTGCGTCTTGTTCGAGTAGTAGCTCTGCATCGTGTGGCCGAGCTCGTGGGCCAGCGTGCTGACATCCGAGTACTGGCCGTTGTAGTTGATGAGCATGTAGGGGTGGACGTCATACGCGCCGCCGTTGGAGTAGGCGCCGGAGCGCTTCCCCTCGTTCGGATACAGGTCGATCCACCGTTCGTTGAACGCCTTCCTGATCGTTGACTGGTAGTCCTCACCGAGCGGAGCGACAGCCGCGAGGATGTGCGCCTGAGCCTCGTCAGGCGTGTACTTCAAGTTCACGGAGCCGACCAGCGGGGCGTACAGGTCGTAGTAGTGCAGGTCCTTCAGCCCCATCATCCGCTTGCGCAGATTGAGGTAGCGATGGAAGGCCGGCAGGTTCCGGTTCACCCCTTCAATCAGCCGGGTATAGACCGCGGTCGGGATATTCGCTCCGTTGAGAGCGAACTCCAGCGGCGAGGCGTACTTGCGGGCCTTGGTGAGGAACTGGACCTTCTGCACCTCCCCGTTCATCGTCGTGCCGTAGGTACGGCTGAACGATCCGATCGCGGTGAAGAATGACGACATCACCTTTTCGCGATCGGCCCGCTGCGGGAGCGCGCGAAGCGCCGTGAAGCTGGCCTGATCGAGCTTGACGGTCTTGCCGTCGCTCAGCGTCACCGACGGGTACGGAAAATCGGCGTTCGACAGGATGTTGTAGGCGTTGTCGGCCGTGCCAATCGCGGGGCCGGCATCGGCGAGCAGCTTCTCCTCGGACTGGCTGAGCGTGTGCGCGGCGCGGCGGAGCACGTCCTGCAGGTAGAAGGCGTAGGTCTTCAGGCGCGGCTCGCTCGAGATGAACGACTCGATCTTCGTCTTGTCGGCCTGGAGGATCTCGGGCTCGACGTAGGACGCGGCGGCGCCGAACGCGGCGCCGAGCTGAACGATCTCCTGCTGCATCCCCTGGTGTGACTGGTCGCGGGTGTCCTGGTCGGCAAGCGAGCCGGCGTAGACGGACAGCCGTGACAGTCCCTTGTCGAGCGCGTAGAGGCGGTCCAGCGCATCGGCCAGGGTCGTCGCCGACGAGGTCAGTTTGCCGCGGAACTGGTCGAGGGACGGGATCTCGGCCGCGAGCTTCTCCTTGGCCGCGCGCCACGCCGCTTCGCTCGCATAGACGTCGGCGAGGTTCCACTTGTACTTGTCTTCGATCTTCGTCCGGTCGCGCTCCTGGGCCACGGCGGTGAGCGACACGGCGGTCAGCGCCAGTCCAGCCAGGGCGAGGGAGGGGATCAACCCATCTGTGGTCAGCATCCCCCGATTCTAGCGTCGGCGGCGGAGCGCCGGCGTGGGCCGGTGACCAGCGATGTGATGGGATTCAGGATCAGTGCTGGCCGGGGCGTTTCATCTCCGTGAAACCGGCGGGAACGGCCAGGCGGTCGTCGGCGACCGGGGTCTTCTCCACCTTCGTCACTTCGAAGAGCACTTTCCCGTCGGCGCTCGACATCCACAGCAGGAAATACCCGTTCGGAAACTGCGCGCGCAGCCGCTTCACGTCGTCCGGTGAGATCAGGCCGGAGCCGGAGCCAGCGGTCAGGTCGGCGCCGAGGAAGCCGAGTTGGCTCGTGATGCACGACTGGTACTCCCCGCGAGGGTGAGTCATCGTGTACATCTCGCACGCGTAGCCGGCGTAGTTCCCCTGCTTGCCGGTCTTCTTGAACTCCATCGTGCCGGTTGCCGCCTGTTTCTTCGCCTGCTCGGCGAGGTTCATCACCATGTACATCTTCTGTTCCGGCATCAGCATGGTCATCGTGCCGGTGCCATCGACGAGCATCACCATCTGCCTGGGGCCGGCGGCCATCTCGTATCGAGCACGGTTGCCTTTTGCGTAGACGGTAGCGGCGGCAGCTGCGCCGCCCAACTTGAGCGTCACCACGCCTTCGAACTGTTGTGCGAATGCCGGCGCGGCCGTAACCGCGAGTCCGGCAACGAGAGACAGGAAACGGAACATCTGGCGCATGCGAAAGTCTGGCGGCGATCGACCCGGCTCGTCAACTGCGAAGCCCTTCGGCTGTGCCATGCAGGTACGAACTGTGCATCGTCCCAACTGGGAGGAACGAACTCATGCGTGCTCGTCCTTTGGTGCTGACGTGCTCGATCGCCACTCTGCTGACCGTGGGCATGGCCGCAGGGCCGATTGCCTCCGCAGAAGGGCAACAGTCCTCGCGCATGCGCTTCGAAGCGATGGACACCAACCACGACGGTCGTATTACCCGCGACGAGTGGACGGGCTCCAACCAGTCCTTCGTCAACCACGACTGGAACGGCGATGGCGTGCTGAGCGGCGACGAACTGCGCATTGGCGGCCAGCGCACCACCGACTACGGAACGGCGGATCATCCGCCCAACCGTTACGAGGGGGAGATCAGCTGGACCGAGCAGGGGTTTCACGATCTCGATCACAATCGCGACGGCCGCCTGACCGCTAACGAGTGGCACTTCGATCTCGAGACGTTCCGCCGGATCGACCGCAATCGCGACAACGCGATCTCGGTCGGCGAGTTCCTGGGCGCGAATCGAGACGATGATCGCGACGACCGATTTGACGACCTGGACTCCAACAACGACGGCCGGGTGACGCGCAACGAATGGCATGGCAGCCTCGACGACTTCCGCTGGCTCGATCGCAACAACGACGGGGTGTTGAGCCGCTACGAAGTAGTCGGGCAGCAGCCCAGTTTCGAGAACTACGACGAGTTCCAGACCCTCGACTACAACCGGAACGGAAGCCTCGAGCGCAACGAGTGGCACTGGTCGCGACCGAGCTTTGCCGAGATCGACGCCGACCGGAACGGCGTGATCTCGCGACGTGAGTTCTCGGCCGCTGGCGTGACGGGCACGAGCGGTGAGCAGTCCTATGGGCCGCAGCAGGTCCGCGTCAACGCCCAGCAGCGCTGGACCGACACCGGCGTCACCGTCCGCGCCGGCGAGGTCGTCACCATCAACGCCTCGGGCGAAATCCAGATGAGCGACGATGCCGGAGACACGGCGACGCCGGCCGGATCGCGACGCGGCCGGACCGCGCCGGATGCGCCCATCCAGGGACAGCTCGCCGGGGGTCTGATTGCGAAGATCGACGAGTACCCGCCGATCTTCATCGGCAACCGCACGACGGTGACAGCGCCGGTGAGCGGCAGGATCTACCTTGGCGTGAACGACGACCACCTTCCCGATAACCGCGGGGAGTTCAACGTGACGCTCAACGTTCGCGCCCGCACTTCACGCTGACGCGCGCCAGCCGGGAGGTTGGCTTCGCAAATCGGGAGGGGCCTCGCTGGCCGGGAGGGACTTCGCTGATCGGGAGGGGACCACGGGCGGGACTGAGCAGTCCCGAACGCGGTCCTTCCGGCCCGCAGTCGCTGTCTTCCGCAGGTTCTTTTCGCTCTGGTTCGATCGACGCCCCGTGTGGTCAGCAACCGGGGCGTTGCCTTCTGCCTTCTGCCTTCTGCCTTCTGCCTTTTGCCTTTTGCCTTTTGCCTTCCGTGTTTGCCTTCCCCCACCACCGCCGGGGTGTAGGATGACGCCGTGAAGCGTCTACCACTGTCCCGAATCGTTGCGATCGCGCTGACGGCAGTGGCGCTCACCGCCGCGCCGCGCGCTCAATCGGGCACGAGCGGCCAGGAGTGGCGATCGTACGGAGGCGATCTCGGCCACACGCGCTACGCGCCCCTGTCTGAAATCGACGCCTCGAACTTCGGCCGGCTCGAAGTCGCGTGGCGCTTCAAGACCGACAACCTGGGACCGCGGCCCGAGTACGTCTTCCAGTCCACGCCGCTGATGGTGAATGGCATGCTCTACTCCACCGCCGGGACGCGCCGGGCGGTGGTGGCGCTCAATGCTGCAACCGGCGAGCTGAAGTGGGTGCACAGCCTCGACGAAGGCGAGCGCGGCAGCGTCGCGCCGCGGCAGTTCTCGGGGCGCGGCTTGTCGTACTGGACCGACGGTCGAGACGCGCGCATCTACTACGTCACGCCGGGCTATCGCCTGGTTGCGCTCGACGCGCAGACCGGCGCGCGGCTCGGCGGATTCGGCCTGGACGGACAGGTCGATCTGATGCGCGATTTCGATCAGGACGTCGATCCCCTGAGCGGCGCGGTAGGCCTGCACGCCACTCCGCTCGTCACGCGCGACGTGATCATCGTTGGCGCCGCGTTCCAGACCGGCGCGAACCCCAAGAGCAAGACCAACGTGAAGGGGTACGTCCGCGGCTACGACGTGCGCACCGGCAAGCGGCTGTGGACCTTTCACACCATTCCGCGGCCGAGCGAGTTCGGCGCCGACACGTGGCTCGACGGCTCGAACGCCTATTCCGGCAACACCGGCGTCTGGGCGCAGATCTCGGCCGATGAATCGCTCGGACTTGCGTACCTGCCGGTGGAGCTTCCGACCGGCGACTACTACGGCGGGCACCGCCCCGGCGCGAACCTCTTCGCCGAGAGCATTGTCGCAGTGGACATCCGGACTGGCCGGCGGAAATGGCACTACCAGCTCGTGCACCACGGGATCTGGGACATGGACATTCCGTGCGCGCCGATCCTCGCCGACATCGTCGTCAACGGCCGGCCGATCAAGGCGCTGGCCCAGCTCACCAAACAGGGCTTCGTGTACGTGTTCAACCGCGAGACGGGCGAACCGGTCTGGCCGATCGAGGAGAGGCCGGCGCCGGGCGGCGACACACCCGGCGAGTGGTACTCGCCGACGCAGCCGTTTCCGACGAAGCCCCCGGCTTACGAGCGGCAGGGTTTTTCGAAGGACTTCCTGATCGACTTCACGCCGGAGCTGCGTGGCGAGGCCGAACGGCTGATCGCCCACTACCGCATCGGCCCGATGTTCACGCCGCCGTCGGTGAGCCGCGCCGAGGGGCCGATCGCGACCCTCACGCTGGCCGCCCAGGGCGCCGCCACGAACTGGCAGGGCGGTTCGTACGATCCCGAAACCCAGGTGCTGTACGTCTCGTCACAGGCACAAGTCAGCGCGCTGGGCCTGATGCCCCCACCGCCCGAGATCACGGACTTTCGTTATCACCAGGGCACCGTGGCCACTGGCGTGCGGCGGAGCGGCGGTTCCGGATCGGCAGGCAGCGACGGCGGCAGTGCGGTCACGACCCTCACGGTCCAGGGACTGCCGCTGATCAAGCCGCCGTACGGGCAAATCTCCGCCATCGATCTCAAACGGGGAGAGTTCCTCTGGCAGGTCCCGCACGGCGAGACGCCGGACGTGATTCGCAACCACCCCGCGCTCAAGGGCCTGCAGATCCCGCGCACCGGGCGAACCGGCAGCGTCGGAACGCTGGTCACGAAGACGCTGGTGATAGCCGGCGAGGGCAGCTTCGGACCGACGCCCTCCGGCGTCCGCGGCGCAATGCTGCGCGCCTACGACAAGGCGACCGGCCAGGAGGTCGGCGCCGTGTACATGCCCGCGCCCCAGACTGGCTCGCCGATGACCTACATGCTGAACGGCCGTCAGTATCTCGTCGTGGCCATCAGCGGCGGCACCTACTCGGGGGAGCTGGTCGCGTACCGCCTCCCGGCGAAGTAAAAGAAACCACGAAGGCACGAAGAGCGCGAAGGAAGACACGAAGATTCTTGGGGGTGTCACGCGTGTGTCGTGACTTGGATCCCGCGTGCTTCCCAAGAATAGCTTCGTGGTTTCCTTCGTGTCCTTCGTGCCTTCGTGGTTTCCTTTAGACAAGCTGGCGCGCGAGACGTTGTCTCGCCGCACGCATGTCGTCACCGCGGATCTCCCGCAACGCGCAGGTGGCGAGGGTGGTGATCATCCGCTTGCGCCAGACGAGCTCGAAGTCGGTGTTGTCCATCGGCTTGGCGATGTCGTACACCGCGTGCGCGGCAGCGGCAATGCGCTCGTCGGTCAGGGACTGGCCGAGCAGGAGCGCCTCGGCCTTCGGCGCGCCGAGCGGGCGCGAAGCCACGGCGCCCGCGACGAGGCGAACCTCTTCGACCAGTCCGCCCGCGTCCAGGCGCGCCGCCGCGGCCACGGCGGCAACCGGGAAGTCGAACGAGCCGCGCCGGCGCAACTTCCAGTAGGTGCTGCGCCACCCGGTCTGATCCGGCACGGTCACGTCGGCCAGGATCTCGTCGCGACGGCGAGCGAGGTAGTGCATGCCATCGTTCTGGTAGAGATCCGCCACTGACAATTCGCGCGCGCCCTGCGCCGAGACGAGCCGCACACGTGCGCCGAGCGCCTGCAGCATCGGCGCGGTATCGGTGGACGACACCGCCAGGCATCGCGGGCTCGACGTCGCCACCCAGCAGATTGTCCCGTCCTTCTTGAGGCAGAAGTCGATTGCTTTCCGCCACTCGTAAGTCTGGTCGTAATACGTGCAGCGCGTGTCGAGGCAGAGATTGCCGCCAAGCGTCCCCATGTTGCGCAAGTGCGGCGTCGCCACCTGGATGGCCGCCTGACACAGCCCGGGGATCGTCGTTCGAATGTGTTCGTCACGCACCAGGGTGGCAAGAGTCACGCCTGCGCCAATGACTGTCCCCCCTGCCGCCGAGCGAAGCGAGGCGTGTCGTCCCGAACTGGCGCCAGCCTCACCCGTTGCGATCGCGCTGAGCTCGCCCAGCGAGCGAAGCGCGATCAGCGTTCCCGGCACTTGCTGCCGGCGCTTCATGTTCGGCAGCACGTCGGTCCCGCCCGCGACGAGCATCGTGTCGTCGGGAGATTCGGCCAGCCACGCCGACGCTTCCGCCAGGGTGCGCGGCGCGCGATACCGGAACGTCGGCAGTCGCATCATCGGCGCAGACCCGCAGTCGCCTCGACGCCGGCGTCCGCCTTGCGTGCCGACTTCTTCGCCGGCTCGTTCGAAGCCCTCCCATCGCCGCCTTCCCACGGCGGCGCCACCAGAAGCGTCTCGGGCCACGGCACGTCGTCTGGAAACGCCGGCGGTCCGACCCGCGGCGGCTTGCCGGCCGCCTTTGCCTGCAACGCCTTGACGATTTTCTCCGGCGTTATCGGCACTTCGTCGATCCGTACACCCACGGCGTCGTACACCGCGTTGGCGACAGCCGGCATGATCGGCAGGAGCGGTCCTTGCCCCACTTCCTTCGCGCCAAACGGTCCGGCCGGATCCATCGACTCGACCAGATCGGTATGGACGTCAGGCATCTCGAGGAAGGTCGGGCTCTTGTACTCGAGCATCGACGGAAACTTGTGGACCAGCGCCTGCGACAAACGCGGCGGCAGCCGCCGGAATGCCTGCTCCTCCATCAGCGCCTCGCCCAGCCCCATGTAGACGCTGCCTTCGACCTGCCCGCGCACCAGCGTCGGATTCAGCGATCGCCCGATGTCGTGGGCAATCCACACGCTCGGCACCGCAATCCAGCCGGTCTCCGGGTCCACCTCCACCTCGACGACGGCGGCGGTGTACGAGTAGGTCGGCGACGGCCCGACGCCGCCGCCCTTGAACTTCGCCGCGGATTTCGGCGGCGTGTACGAACCGGTGGTACCGATCGTCCCGAACTGCGCCTCCGCGATGCAGACCGCCTCCTGGAACGTGACACCGCGCTCGGGCGCTTCGGCATCGAACACCCGCCGTTCGCCGAACGACACGCGCTCAACGGGAACCTCCAGCGTCCGCGCGACCGCCTTGGCGAGCAGGTCGCGGGCCCGGGTCGCCGCCTCGATCGCCGCGTTCCCCATCATCAACGTCACGCGGCTCGAATACGACCCGAGGTCCACGGGCGTCAGGTCGGTGTCTCCGGTGACCGCCCGGATGTCGAACGGATCGACGCCGAGCACCTCGGCGATCGACGCCACCAGCACGTCGTCCGATCCCTGGCCTATTTCCGTAGCGCCGCAGAACGCCGTGACGCCGCCGCTGCGATCCAGCTTCAGTTGCACGCCGGAGTGCGGCAGGTCGTTCCAGTTGATCGGCAGTCCCGCGCCCGACAGGTAGGACGAGCAGGCGAGCCCGACGCCTCGGCCGTGCGGGAGCTTGCGAAACTTCCCTGACCAACCGGAGCTGGCGACGACGCGCCGGAGGCATTCGCCGAGGCCGATGGTTCTGATGCGGAGGTAGTTCGCGGTGAGCGAGTCGGGCCGGGCGAGGATCTTCAGCCGAAGGTCGGCCGGATCGAGGTGGAGCCGTTCGGCGATCTTGTCCAGCTGTACTTCCTGTCCGAATCGTCCCTGCGGCGTACCATGCCCGCGCTTCGGCCCGCATGGCGGCTTGTTCGTGAACACCCGCGCGCCGCGGAACCGGTAAGAGGGAATCTCGTAGGTTACCGTCTGCAAGGCGCCGGTGTAGAAGGTGCTCGCCACTCCGTAGGAGCCGTACGCGCCCCCATCCAGCAGCGTCTGCAGATCGACGCCAGTGATGCGGCCATCCCTGTTCACGCCGGTGCGGAAACGCATCAGCACCGGATGCCGGCCGCGGTGGCAGTAGAAGACCTCCTCGCGGGTCAGGCAGATCTTCACCGGACGATCCAGTGTCAGCGCCGCGCTCGCCACGACGATCTCGTGATTGAACGGATCGCTCTTGCCGCCGAAGCCGCCCCCGTTTGGCGTGGCGATGACGCGGATGTGCGCCGCCGGCATCTGCAGCGCCTTGGCGAGCGCGCGGTGCAGGTAATGCGGAGTCTGGGTGCTGGACCAGACGACGAGCTTGCCGTCGGGATCTTTCACGGCGACCGCGGCGTGCTGCTCGATCGGCAGGTGCGTGCTCCCCTCGAAGAAGAACACGTCGTCGAACACATGGTCGGCGCCGGCGATTGCCGCGTCCACGTCGCCGAACTGGAGTGACACCGCCTTGTGGACGTTGCCGCCGTCGCCGTAATCGTGAATCCGCGGCTCGGAGTGGGCGAGGCTGTCCGCCGGACCGGCGAAGGTCCGGAGCGGCTCGTATTCGACGTCGATCAGGTGCACGGCTTCGGCGGCTGTGGCCTCGTCGCGCGCGATCACGGCGGCCACCGGGTCGCCGACGAAGCGCACCTTGTCGCGGCAGAGCGCGTGCTCGTCGTGGCTCACCGGCAGCACGCCGTAGGGCACCGGAAAGCTGTCGCCGGTGAGTACGAGGTACACGCCGGGCTGCGAGGCCGCGCGCGAGGTATCGACGCGAACGATTCGCGCGTGCGGCACGCTGGCGCGCAGCAGCTTGCAGTGCGCCATCCGCGGAAGCGCCACATCATCGGCAAACCGCGTCTGCCCCGTGACCTTCGCACGCCCGTCCACGCGGCGCCGCGCCTTGCCAATCACGCTCACGCCAGTTCCTCCGCACCCGTCGCACCCGACACACCTGTCGCACCCGTAGTCGTAGCGCCCCTCATCGCACTCGCCTTTTCCACCGCTTCAACAATCTGCAGGTATCCCGTGCATCGGCACAGGTTGCCGGCAAGCGCCTCCTTGATCTCCGCGCGGGTCGGGTTCGAATTGCGATCGAGGAGCGCCTTGGCCGTGACCAGGATCCCTGGCGTGCAATAGCCGCACTGCGCGGCCCCGAGATCGGCAAACGTCTCCTGCAGCGGATGCAGTGCGCCGCCGCTGGCAAGCCCCTCGACGGTGGTGACCTGGCGCGTATCGCACTCCACGGCCAGCGTCAGGCACGACAGCACCGGCTCGCCGTCGACGAGCACCGCACAGGCACCGCACTCGCCCAGCTCACACCCGTGCTTGGTGCCGGTGAGCTGCAGGTCCTCGCGCAGCATCTCGAGCAAGGTCTTGTAGCCGTCGACGAGGACCTCGACCGGCTCCCCGTTGACGGTACACGTCAGCCGCGCCTTGCCTCCCGCCGCGACATCACCGCACATAGGGATAGTGAATCACCAATCCGGTATTCCCCCAACACCTTGTCCGGGAGCGGCGCTCGCTACATTCTTGTCTCGCGTCTCTCGGGAGGCGGCTGGCGCCTGATCGGGAGCGGCTTCGCCGAGCGGGAGTGTCCGTCCCTCAGTCCCTCACTCGCCCGATCCCAATCGCCAAATCCCAATCGCGAATCCGCAATCGTCCGCCCCTACGCGGCTGCCTGTCCGCCGTAGCCTTTGGCGAAGGCGGAAAGCCGCGCCTGACGCGCGGAGCGCGGCCTACGCCCGCGAAGCGGGCGCCTCCCGAGCCGCGTAGCCGCGAGGCCCGCGAAAGCGGGCGCCTCCCGAGCGGCGTAGCGGCGAGGCCCGCGAAGCGCGAGTACCATTGACAGTTCAGTGCTGCGCCGAGAGCTCAAACCAACGCTGCGGCTGGCGGGCCCCGTGATACTGGCGGAGCTCGGCTGGATGGGCATGGGCATCGTGGACACCATCATGGTGGGCCCGCTCGGCCCGGCGGCCATTGCCGCGTCCGGCGTCGCCAATTCGCTGCACCTCGGCTTCGTCATCTTCGGCATGGGCCTGCTGCTCGGCCTCGACACGCTCGTGTCGCAAGCGTATGGCGCCGGCGACCTGCGGCTCTGCCGGTCATGGCTCCGGCGCGGCATCCAGCTCGCCCTGATCAGCGCCATCCCTCTCCTGCTGGTCCTGGCTGCGGTCTGGGCGGCCGTGCCGGCGCTCGGCTTCCACCACGACACGCTGGTCCTGCTCCGCGGCTACTTCGCCATCCTGGTCCTGAGTACTCCCTTCCTGCTGCTCTACGCGGCGCTTCGACGCTACCTCCAGAGCACGCACCACGTGGCGCCGGTGATGTTCGCCCTGGTGAGCGCCAACGCGATCAACGCGTTCTTCAACTGGGTGTTCATCTACGGCCGGCTTGGCATTCCGGCGCTGGGTGTCCCGGGGTCGGCGCTGGCGACGCTCGCGGCCCGGATCTACATGAGCGCGATTCTCGGCATCGCAGTGTGGTGGACGTCGGACGACGCGGGGTCGGGAGCTTCTGCGCCTTTGGCGCAGGACGTCGGGAGGGAATTACGGGAGGGACACGGGAGTGTCATGGCCCTCAGCTCCGCCGATCGATCGGATCCGTCGATACGGCGACTCGTCGAGCTGGGTCTGCCGGCAGCGGCCACCGTCACTGCGGAAGTCGGCGTGTTCGCGGTCGCAACAGCACTGGCGGGAAAGCTCGAGCCGGTGGCCACCGCTTCGCACCAGATCGCGCTCAACATCGCGGCGGTCGCGTTCATGATCCCGCTGGGGCTTGCCTCCGCGGGGGCGGTTCGGGTCGGCAATGCGATCGGTGCCAGGAACCCGCGCGGCGCCGCGGCCGCGGGATGGACGGTCATCGCCATGGGCGTCGTGTTCATGCTCTGTTCTGGCGCGGCGTTCATCGCGATCCCGCGGACGCTGATCGGGCTCTTCACCAGGGACGCCGCGGTGCTCGAGCTCGGCGCGTCGCTGCTCTTCATCGCGGCGGTGTTCCAGCTCTTCGACGGGCTGCAAGGCGTGGTCACGGGAACCCTCCGCGGCCTCGGGGACACGCGTACCCCGATGGTCACGAATCTCGCCGCGCATTGGCTGGTCGGACTCCCGGTGGGCTACTGGCTGTGTTTTTCGGCCGGCTGGGGCGCGCGCGGACTGTGGTGGGGACTGTCGCTCGGGCTCATCGTCGCCGGCGTCGTGCTCACGACGGTGTGGGGCCGCTTTGCCGGGCGGGCGCTGCGCGCCCGATAGGCCTCGCTTCGCGGGCGTCGCGCTACGCGCTCGATAGGCCTCGCTTCGCGGGCCTCACGCTGCGCGCTCGATAGGCCTCGCTTCGCGGGCGTCGCGCTTCGCGCTCGGTAGGCGGTCGCTTCGCGACCGCAGGCCGCGCTACGCGCGTCAGGCGCGGCTTTCCGCCTTCGCCAAAGGCTACGGCGGACAGGCAGCCGCGCAGGGATCTGATGATCTAAGAGTGATGGATCGGAACGGTTGAGGGCGGGACGCTCCCGAAAGCCGTAAGACCCTCCCGATCGGGCGCCAGCCTCTTCCCGAGATAGGCGAGGCAAGAATGCAGGGAGCCGCCCTCCCGGCCTGGCGCGACGCGGACGCAGCGAGCGCCTACAATGGCGCGGTGATCTGCGACGCCCACGTCCACTTCTTCTCGCCGGCCTTCTTCGCCACCCTGGCGGGGCAGCGCCACGTGGCGACGGCTGATGCGATCCGGCACCTGGGGTGGGACGACCCCTTGTCCGCCGAGGCGCTCGCCGATCGGTGGATCGCCGAGCTCGACGCCCAGGGCGTGTCGCGCGTCGCCCTCATCGCCAGCGTGCCCGGCGACGAAGCCTCGGTGGCGACGGCTCGGGAGCGGCATCCATCGCGCTTCATCGGCTATTTCATGGTCGATCCGACGAACGAAGATGCCGAGAACCGGGTCCGGTCGGCACTCGAACGCGGGCTCCGCGGCGTCTGCCTGTTCCCGGCGATGCAGGGCTATTCGCTGCACGACCCGCGCGTGTTGCACCTCGCCGAGATCGTCGCCGCTCACCACCGCGCCGTCCTCTTCGTGCATTGCGGCGTCTTGTCGGTCGGCGCGCGGCAGAAGCTCGGGCTGCCAAGTCCGTTCGACATCCGCTTCGGCAACCCGCTCGACGTCGGGACGATCGCGATGCGCCATGCGCGGATGCCGATCGTGGTTCCGCACTTCGGTGCCGGTTTGTTCCGAGAGGCGCTGATCCTGGCCGACCAGTGCCCGAACGTCTGCTTCGACACCTCGAGCTCGAATGCGTGGATGAAATACCAGCCGGGGTTGACGCTCGAACAGGTCTTCGAGACCGCGCTGGCCGTCGCCGGCGTCGATCGGCTGCTCTTCGGCAGCGACTCCTCGTTCTTCCCGCGCGGCTGGCACCGCGCCATCTACAACGTGCAGCGCGCCGCGCTGGTCGATCTGGGCGTGTCCGACGCGCAGCAGACGCAGATCTTCAGCGGCAACTTCGAGAAACTGTTCCCGCTGGAGTCACGGGGGTGACGGCTAAGCGAACCGCTCGCCGGGCGTGAGCGCAAATCGCCGCCGAATGGGTGTGGCGATGGTATCCGTGGCGCCGAGCCCCGGCAGGAGCACGAACGCGCGGTGGCGTATTCTGCGGCGCGTGATTGCCGGTTCTCGACGTTGCCGAGTCCTCTCGATTGCGGCGGTGCTCGCCCTGCTGCTCGCGGGACAGATTCCGTCGCGAGCCCAGTCCAGCGCTCCTTCGCCCTATGTCGGGATCACGCTCGTCGATCGATCGGAGCAGAGACCTCGCCCGGTTCGCATGCACATCGCGCAGATCGATACCAAGGCACCGGGAATCCGCTTCATGGTCTCGGCGCCGGGCGGCAGCCGCGAGGTGCCGCGGCAGCAGACGCTGGAGTTTCTGCGTGCAGTCGGTGCGCAGCTCGCGATCAACGCGCACTTCTTCCTGCCGTTTCCGTCGCCCGACAGCGAAGCGTGGATCATCGGCCTCGGCGCATCGGAGGGGCGCGTCTTCTCGGCCTTCGAGTCACCCGAGCAGAGCTTCGCGCTGGTGGCCGACGCGCCGGCGATCAACTTCGATCGCAGTCAGCGGGCCAGGCTCGTGCACCGCGACCCGTTGAAACCCGATGCGATTCACGTTCGCGAGCGCGTGCGGCTCTGGAACACCGTCGCAGGATCGTCGCAGATCGCGACCAGCGGTGCGGTGACGATGCCTGCCTACCGCGACGCGGAGCACCCACGCGGCACGCTGACCGCCGGGGGACCGTCGAACTACTCGAACGACAAGTCGTGGAACGACGTCGCGACGGCTCGGACGGCGATCGGGCTCTCGAAGGACCGGCGCATCGTGACCTTCTTCACCGTGGACGTGCGCGGCGGCAGCCAGGGGATGACGCTCGGTGAGATCGCGGCGTTGCTGGTGCGTGAGTACGGCGTCTGGGATGCGCTCAACCTGGACGGCGGCGGCTCGACCACCATGGCCTGGCAGAATCCCGCAACCGGAGATGCCGAACTCGTGAACACGACGTCCGATAACACGCCCGGCGGGCGCGCGGTGGCGACGAGCCTGGCTGTGTTTGCCAGCCGCCACCGGAACCGGTGATAGCATGCCGTCCCGGTCGTTGAATACGGAGGACTGTCGATGAAGCGGATTCGCGTGCTCGCGTTCGGTGCGTTCCTGGCTTGCCTGCCATCCGCGGTGGAAGCGGGGCCGCCGGTCATCGCTCCGACGTCGCTCATCCGGGTTCGCGCCGACAATCACTTCGGCGTCGTCGATTCGCACGACATCGTGCCGGTATTCGGCCCGGGTACGTTCGGCGACAGCATTACCGATACCGAGATCGGCACCGCGGCGACGGCGACAACCAGCGCCACCTACGAGATCAGCCTGACCGGCACCACCGCGGTGTTCGACATACAGACCGAGCAGAGTTACAGCGTCGGGTCGAACGGCAACCTCGCGGAAGGCTTCATTCAGATCACGCTCGATGAACCGTACGTCTACGAGCTGAGCGGGCACCTGTTCGGTTCGAGCACCGATGCCGGCGACGCCTATCACCAGCGGACCTTCCTCCGCCAGTTCCTCTCGCCTTTCACGACGGCGTATCTCGAGGACGAGACCGCCTTCGGGTTGGCGCGCTGGCTCTACGTCAACCTGTCGAACGATGGCGTGTACGGATCCTTCAACCAGCTCGGCACCCGGCGCGGCGTGCTGCCACCGGGCACCTACGAGTTCAACTACGAGCTCGAATCCTCTGATCGCGACGTGGATCAGGCCGGGGCCGCCGCGGCATCCGGCCACGTGCGGCTCGTGCTCCGCAAACCGCTGCCGCCGACCAACCTCCAGATCGTCACGACCGGCCTGTCGGCCGCTGTTACGTGGGACGCGTCCGTCGACGCGACGTCCTACGTGCTCGAGGCCGGCTCGACCCCGGGTGCGACGAACATCTTCAATGCCGACATCGGCAACACGACTGCGCTGCAATCGCCGGTGCCTGCTGGCATCTACTACGTGCGCCTGCGAAGCCGCCAGGGCGCCGCAATCGGCCCGGTTTCAATCGAGCGAACCTTCGCGGTGGGCAATCCTGGCTGCACGGCGGCTCCGGCAGCGCCGAATGCCCACACCGTACGCTCGATCGGTCTCAGCGCCACGCTCGACTGGGACGGCACGGCCGGCGCCACCTCCTACATCGTCGAAGCGGGCAGCGCGAGCGGACTTGCCAACCTGTTCAACCAGAACGTCGGCGGGCGAATGCAGTTGACGGCCGCGGCGCCGGGCGGGAACTACGTAACCCGGATTCGCGGCGTGAACGCGTGCGGTATCGGAGCCGCTTCCAACGAGGTGTCGTTCTCCGTCGGATGCACCGCACCGGCGGTGCCGGCCGATCTCACGTTCACGAAGATCAACGGCGTGCTCACGATCTCGTGGAGCCGCTCCTTCGGCGCGGCGTCGTACGTGCTCCAGGCAGGAACCGCGACCGGCCTGAGCAACGCTTTCAATGGAAATGTCGGCGCGCAGCCACGGATCTCCTTCCCCCTCGCAGGCGTACCGCCGGGTTTCTACTTCCTGCGTGTCGCCGCGGCGGGAAGCTGCGCGACCAGCGGTGTTTCCCCCGAAATCGTGTTGACGGTACCGTGAGCGGCGTCTGCGCCGGGAGGACGCTTGCGCTGCTTCGGGAGGACGTTGCGTCGATCGGGAGAGGCTCGCGGCCCTCGGGATTGCCGCTCCTGGCGCCTCGACAATCCTCAATTTCCAATCACCAATCCCTACGCGGCGAAGCCGCGCCCGATGCGCGAAGCGCAGCCTACGCCCGCGAAGCAGGCGCCTGCCGAGCGGCGCACTCCGCGAGGCGTGTAACGCGGCAAAGCCGCGCCCGATGCGCGAAGCGCAGCCTACGCCCGCGAAGCGGGCGCCTACCGAGCGGCGCACTCCGCGAGGCGTGTAACGCGGCGAAGCCGCGCCCGATGCGCGAAGCGCAGCCTACGCCCGCGAAGCGGGCGCCTGCCGAGCGGCGGAAGCCGCGAGGCCCGGGAAACGGCCCTCCAGCGAAGCCTAAGGCCGCTTCAGCAACGCGTCGAGCTGATACACGACGCCGTCCTTCACGACCGTCCGGGTCTTGCGGATGTCGGCGATGTTCTCCAGCGGGTTCCCGTCCACGACGACGAGGTCCGCGAGCTTGCCCGGCTCGATCGTGCCGAGCTCCGCGCCGAGGCCCATCGCCTGCGCCGGGACCGCGGTCACCGTGAGCAGCGCCTCGGCCGGCGTCAGCCCGCCGCGGACGTAGTGCTCGATCTCGAGCAGCAGCGACAACCCGTACGGATTGATCGGCGAGTCGGTCCCGGCGATGATCCGGCCGCCCGCCTTGTGCAGCGCGCTGACCAGCCGCTCCTGCGGCGCGACCAGCGCTTCCCGCGCGGCGATGTCGGCCGGCGTCGACGGCTTCGCACGCAGCGCGCGCGAGGGCTCGGATGCCGTCGCCGGAAACAGCGTCTTGATCCGCGCGTCGTCCAGCCACGAGCCGTCCTTGAGCGTCAGCAGCTGGTGCCCGCCCTGGATGCCGATCGTCGGCGTCAGCGTCATGCCGCTTGCCGCGAGCAGATCGATCACATCGTGGTAGGTGTGACGGGTCTCGCTGTTCTTCGGCGTGAAGCCGCGCCGGCTGGTGCCACGAATGTGCTCGACGCCGTCGGCGCCATAGGCCACCGCCGGATAAATCTCGTGCGAGGTGACCGGCATCCCGGCCTGATGGGCGGCGGCGATGATCCGCTTCTGGAGCAGGTCGGGCAGGCGCACGTAGGTCTTGACGAAGTCGAAGCCGAGGGCCTGGGCCCGGCTCATGTAGTTGTCCACCATCGCGCCGCCGTCGAGCGCCACGCCGCCCGGGTAGTAGATGCGCGTGCCATCGAGCGGCTCGCCGGTGGTGACGACCCGCGGACCGATCCTGACGCCGGAGGCGAGCGACTCCCGCTCCTCGTTGGCTTCGAACGGATTGGTCGCCGGGTTGCGCACCGTCGTGATGCCGAACGACAGCCAGATCCGCCCGAGAACCTGGCCGTACTCCTTCGAGAGGTGGGTGTGGCTTTCGATAATCCCCGGCACCACCGTTCCGGATTGCGCATCGACCACGGTGCCGCGGTGCAGATCGTCGCGGTGCGGCTCCACCTGCCGGATCCGGTTTCCATCGATGACGATGTCCACGCCGCTGCGCGTCTCGGTGCCGCGCCCGTCGAACAGGCGGCCGGCGTGCACCGTCACGGCGCCGGTTGTCTTTCGCGCCTCCCACGTCATGCGCGGGACGATGTCGCGGACGCTGCCGTCGGCAAGATCGACGAGCCGGAACCGATCGAGCGCCTGGTAGAGCACGCGGCGTGAGTCGCCGGCCCATGACGGCGAGCTCGCCATGTCGGACGAGACGCGCCGGGGCGGGCCGGCCGGCGTGCCATCGCGCGCGACCGGGAACGTGGCGAGATAGCCGTCGATGATCGCGGCCATTTGCGTCCCATCCGGCGACCAGACCGGACCGAGGTTCTCGCGCATCCCGATCGACTTGTGCGGCAGCGGATCGAACCAGCGGTCCGGCGCGAACGCGTCCCGCCCGGTCGCCGACGGGTTCGGCTCGACCTGCACCCACAGCACTTCGTTGGTGCCCTCTCGAAAGCGCGTCGAGTACGGGTGGAGCGCCGACATCACCACCGCGCGCCCGTCCGGCGACCAGCTCGGTCGGCCCGGCTCCATCAGCCGCTCGTGCACCTTTCGTCCTTCGAGGGTCTTGACGTCCACGACGCGGAGCTGCGAAGCGGAGTCGAGGTACGCCAGGCGCCCTCCGTCCGGCGAGAACGACGCGGTGCCGCCACCGCCGATGATCTTCCGATCCTGGCCGGTCCGCATGTCGCGCACCCATACGGCCATCTCACCGCCGCGGTCCGACGAATAGGCGAGCAGGTTGCCGTCGGGCGACCACATCGGGTGCATCTCGACGAAGACGTCATTGGTCAAGCGCTCGGGCGTCGCCTCGCCGCCGGAGGTGGACAGCACCCAGAGATCGCCGAGCGCGGCAAATGCCACCCGCGCGCCATCCGGTGAAACGACCGGATGCATCAGGCCGCGGACCTTCTGCGGGCCGTCCGGCGCGAAGACCGGCGCCTTCGGCGTGAACGCCGCGCGAGTGAATGCGACGTCGGCCGCAAACGGTACCGGCCGAGCGGCACCGCCGCTCTGCGGCCGGCGTTTGATCACGCCGTCGGCGGTATAGACCATGTCCGCGCCGACCCATGTCGGCCGGAACGGGAACACATCCTCTCCCGAGTCGCTGATCGTCGTGCCGCCCATCACCAGCTTGCTGGTCGCGCCGCTGACCGACACGTAGGCCACCGCCTTGCCGTCAGGGGTCCACATCGGCGACCAGACAGTGGTCGCGTCGCGGACGAGCAGCCGCTCGGCGTCCGAGTCCACGGTGCGGGCGTAGATGCCCCGCTCCTGGCGATCGGAGACGAACGCGATCTCGCGGCCGTCCGGCGACCATGCCGGCATGCTGTCGTTGGCGCCGCTGTTGGTGAGGCGCTTCACTTCGCCGGAGGCGAGCGTCAACGTCCAGATGTCGTAGTTGCCGCTGCGATCGGAGGAGAACGCCAGGCGGGTGCCGTCCGGCGACCAGTACGGCTCCCGATCGTCGAACGGACCGGTGGTCACCTCCTGCAGCCCGCTGCCGTCAGGGTTCATCACCCAGATGTGCCACGTGTCGCGGAGGTAGGCCTGGAACGCGAGCCGCCGTCCGTCCGGCGACCACGCCGGCAGATGCGCGTCGTACCCGTCCTCGAGGATTCGCCGCGCCGGGCCGCCGTCCCCGCTCGTCGTCCAGAGGGCGCCGAGCAGATCGAGCACGATGGTCTTGCCGTCCGGCGACACTGCGGCGGCCATCGAGGTGCCCTCGCGGATGGCCAGCCGGACCTCGCGCCCCTGCGCCTGGCCCCGGAGCAGGGCACCGCAGGCAGCAATGACAACCAACCCGAGTAGCGTCCGGCCGAGCGCACTCCGGCCGTTTCCGATCTTCTGCATCGACATGGTTCGATCTCGCCGGATCACGGCCGGATGTTCTGGTTCAAGTGAAACACGTTGTCCGGATCGTACTTGCGCTTCACCTCGCGCAGGCGCGCCGCGTTCGGGCCGAAGGCCGCGGACACGGCATCGGCCTGCCCGACTTCATCGGCGTTGAGGTAGTTGGCATACCGCCCGCTGGCAAAGTGCGGCGACATCGCCGTGTACGTGTCGCGCGCCCACTTCACGTTGACATCGGTCGCGGCCGGATCCATCCACTCGCTGATGATCAGGCAGTTGTAGCCGACGCTGCGGTGCGGAAACGCGGTGGCGGTCGGCGCGACGCGCGTGGCTGCGCCGTGGAAGTGCTCGAGGAGCAGCGCGCTCATTGGCGACGGACAGGACTCGAACTGGGCGATGATGCCGTCGATGGCCTGGTCGGTCAGGGCCGCGAGGAAGTTGGACTTCCAGTAATTGAGCGCGCCGCGCGGGAACCCGGGATCGAATAGTGTGTTGACGACCGAGTACGGCATTGGCCCGATCGCATCCATCGCCGGCGACCCGAAGCGCTTGACGGGATCGGTCGCGGCGCGGCCGCTCTCCAGGTCGCCGCAGTGGCAGACCGCGATGGCCGCCAACCTGGTGCCGTCCGGGCCGTGCAGGAGCCCGCCAAACGCGATGAGCTCGTCGGGCAGGTTGGCCGTGAGATCGCGGTAGAAACGAAGCACGTCGCGGGCCGCGGCGAATGGATGGGCGACCAGTCCGCCGGTCACGACCGGTCCGACCGGCGCCACTTCGAAGTCGAGCCACGCCGCCACGCCGAAGTTGCCGCCGCCACCCCGAATCGCCCAGAAGAGATCCGGGTGCTCGTCGGCGCCGGCGCGGACCACGTCGCCCGACGCCGTGACCATGGTGGCCCCACGAAGGCAGTCGACAGCCATCCCGTGCTTGCCCATCAGGTGCCCGAGCCCGCCTCCGAGCGTCAGCCCCGCGACGCCGGTTGTCGAGACGACACCCCCGGTGCTGGCCAGGCCGAACAGCTGCGTCTCGCGGTTGTAGTCGGCCCAGGTGGCCCCGCCCTGGGCGCGAGCGCGGCGCGCCGCGGGATCGACATGCACTCCGCGCATTCCCGCCAGGTCGATCATCAGACCGCCCTCGCACACGGCGTTGCCGGCGACGTTGTGACCGCCGCCGCGGACCGCGATCTCCAGCTGGTGGTCGCGGGCGAGCCGGACCGCCGCTTGCACGTCACCTACGCCGCGGCAGCGGGCGATAAGGGCCGGCCGGCGGTCGATCATGCCGTTGTGGACACGGCGGCAGGCGTCGAACGCCGGGTCGGCCGCGACGAGCACGTCACCGGAAAAATTGCCGCGGAGCGCATCAGCCGCAGCCTTGATGTCTGCCATGGGGAGCTCCTGTGATGAAGGTGCGGCGAGAGACCACACGCCGCGGCGCCAGCATACATCGGCCGGGACCCCGCCGCGCGGATGCGCGGCCAAACAACACTGCCCCTGGCGAGGCGGAGCCGCGCCGGCTCTGCATGCTTGGCCGGTCTAAGGCGAAGCCTCGCTAGGTATAATCCGCGACCTGAGGGGTAACCGCATGCGCCCGGCCGTCAAGACGATCGCGCTCGCCGCCGCCACCCTGATCCTCGGGCTGGCCTTCCTGCCATCGCTCACCGGGCAATCGCGGGCCGCGGCGATTCCGCGGTTGAACGGCAAGCCCGATCTGAACGGCATCTGGCAGACGCTCACTACCGCCAACTGGGACATCCAGGCGCACAGCGCGAAGGCTGCGCTCGCGATGCGGCAAGGGCCGGTAGTCCCGGTGCCGGCGAAAGAAGTGCTCGCGTTCGGCGCCATCGGCGCCGTCCCCGCCGGCCTCGGCGTGGTCGAGGGCGACGAGCTCCCCTACAAACCGGACGCACTGAAGACAAAGCAGGAGAACCAGGAGAACTGGCTGGCGCGGGATCCGGAAATCAAGTGCTACCTGCCCGGCGTCCCGCGGGCCACCTACATGCCGTTTCCATTTCAGATCGTCCAGAGCGACAAGGCGTTCTTCATCAGCTACGAATTCGCCGGCGCGGTCCGCAACGTGTTCTACAAGGATCCCGGCGAGCCGCAGGTCGACAGCTGGATGGGCCAGTCAGTAGGCCGCTGGGAAGGCGACATCTTCATCGTCGAGGTCCGCGGCTTCAACGATCAGAGCTGGTTCGATCGGGCCGGCAACCATCACAGCGCGAGCATGAAGGTGACCGAGCGCTATACGATGGTGGATGCGGATCACATCCAGTACGAGGCGACGATCGACGATCCGGAGACGTTCACGCGACCGTGGAAGATGAGCATGCCGCTCTACCGGCGGATCGAGAAGAACGCGCAGCTCGGCCAGTTCAAGTGCGTCGAGTTCGTGACCGAGCTGATGTACGGTCACCTGCGGAAGGAGCCGATCAAATGAGGGTCATCGGAGCCACCGTCGCCGCCGCCGTTCTCGCGCTCGCCGCCGCCGGCGCCCAGGCCCCTGCCGCGCCGGGGCAGAAGCCCGCACCACGCGCCGGCGCCGTCCCTCGCACCGCCGACGGCAAACCGGATCTGCAGGGCAACTGGACCAACGCCACGATCACGCCGTTCGAGCGGCTCGGCCAGGGCCGCCCTCTGGTGCTCACCGAGGAACAGGCCCGCGACGACGAGACGAAGACCAAGGCCGCAATCGACGCCCGCGAGCAGGACAGCGACCCGAATCGCAGCGCGCCGCCGGTCGGCGGCGAGGCGCGCAAGAGCCCGAACGCCGAGCCGACGTATCTGGAGCGCGTCTGGCAGGTTGGCGCCGGCGTGGTCGGCGGCTACAACGCGTTCTGGATCGCTCCCGGTGAGTCGGTGCTGCGGGTGGACGGCCAGCCGCGCAGCTCGATCATCATCGACCCGCCCGACGGCCGCGTCCCCGCGTACACCGCGGCGGCCCGGGAGCGGATCGCGGCGGTGCAGGCGGCGCGCAAGGCGGCCGGCGGCGAATTCGATCACCCGGAACTGCGCCCGCTCGGCGAGCGCTGCATCACCTCGTTCGGCAACAACGCCGGGCCGCCGATGCTGCCGAACTACTTCTACAACAACAACTACCAGATCGTGCAGTCGAAGGACGCCATCATCATCCTCACCGAGATGGTCCACGACGCGCGCGTCGTCCGGATGAGCGGCACGCACCCGCCCCCGAGCGTGCGCAAGTGGTTCGGCGATTCGATCGGGCGCTGGGAGGGTGACACGCTGGTGATCGAGACGACGAACTTCTACCAGCAGCACGGGTTCCGCAACTCGTGGGAGAACCTGAAGGTCGTCGAGCGGCTGAATCGACGCGACGCGAACACCATCAACTACCGCTTCACGGTCGAGGATCCGACGACGTTCGCGACACCGTTCACCGGTGAGCTGGTCTTCAGCGCCATGGCGCCGGGTGAGCAGGTCTACGAGTACGCGTGTCACGAGGCGAACTACGGGCTCGAGGGAGTGCTGCGCGGCGCCCGCGCGCAGGAGGCGGAGGCGGCTCGCAAGCCGCGCTGATGCAGGTCAGCCCCGACCAGCTGCACGCAGTCGCCGTTGAGGCCGGCGCCGCGATTCTCGCCGTCTACCACCGCGCCGGCGCGGTGGCGGTGGAGTACAAACCCGACGCCTCCCCGCTCACCGAAGCCGACCGCGCCGCGCATGCGGCCATCGTCGAGAGCCTGGCACGGCTGACGCCGGAGATTCCGGTCGTCTCCGAAGAGGATGGCTTCGATGGTGACCGGTCGGCGCTCCTGGCCGGGAATTACTGGCTCGTCGATCCGCTCGACGGCACCAAGGAGTTTCTCAAGCGCACCGGTGAGTTCACCGTGAACATCGCGCGCGTGTGCGACGGCGTGCCGGTCGCGGCGGTGGTGCACGCGCCAGCGCTCGGCGCGTCGTGGGTAGCGAGCAACGCCGGCGCCGAGCGATGGGATTACAACGGCCGCTCGCCGATTCACGTCTGCGCGCCGGCCCGGCCCGAGGCCCTGCGAATCGTCGCCAGCCGCGATCACGCCGGGCCGCAGGTCGCAGCGCTGCTGGCGCAGCTGCCAGGCGCACGGACGGTCAGCATGGGCAGCTCGCTCAAGTTCTGCATGCTGGCTGAAGGGCGCGCCGACCTCTATTTCCGCGATGGCCCGACCATGCCCTGGGACATCGCGGCGGCGCACGGCGTGCTGCGCGCCGCGGGAGGCGAAGTGTTCGATCTCGAGGGCGCGCCGCTCCGCTACCTCGTGCCGCGCCAGCTCAATCCGCACTTCGTCGCCCTCGGAGACCGCGCGTTCCGCTGGGCACCGCTCTTCAGCGCCGCCGGGATCGCATGAAAACCGAGGTGCGAGGGCACCTGTCCGCCCTCGAGAA
The DNA here is from genome assembly GCA_035495795.1 of Vicinamibacterales bacterium. Classification (GTDB taxonomy): domain Bacteria; phylum Acidobacteriota; class Vicinamibacteria; order Vicinamibacterales; family UBA2999; genus VFZN01. The sequence continues at coordinate 40,412 of DATJFF010000009.1, read as the reverse complement.
CGAATCGATTCACGTGCTGCGCGAGGTCGGGGCTCAGTTCGAACGGCCAGTGCTGCTCTTCTCCGGCGGAAAGGACTCAATCGTCGTCGCCTGGCTGGCCCGCAAGGCGTTCCATCCGGCGTCGATTCCCTTCCCGCTCCTCCACATCGACACCGGCCACAACTTTCCCGAGACGATTGTCTACCGTGACGAATACGCGAAGTCGCTCGGCGTGGATCTGAGGGTCGCCTACGTCCAGGACTCGATCGACAAGGGACGCGTGAAGGAGGAAACCGGTCCGACCGCCAGCCGCAACGTGCTGCAGACGGTGACCCTGCTCGATGCGCTCAGGGATCTGAAGGCCGACGCCGCGATTGGAGGCGCGCGCCGCGACGAGGAAAAGGCCCGCGCCAAGGAGCGGATCTTCTCGCACCGGGATCGGTTCGGCCAGTGGGATCCGAGGAACCAGCGGCCCGAGCCGTGGAACCTGTACAACGGGCGCAAGCATCCCGGCGAGCACTTCCGCGTCTTCCCGATCTCGAATTGGACCGAGATGGACGTCTGGCAGTACATCGCGATCGAGCAGATCCCGATGCCCCCGCTCTACTTCGCGCACCAGCGCGACGTCTTCGTCCGCGACGGCATCTACCTGGCGGCCTCCGAGTTCATCCCGCTGATCGAGGGCGAAGCGATCGAGCGGCGCCTCGTCCGCTTCCGCACCATCGGCGACGCAACCTGCACCGGCGCGGTGCTGTCCAGCGCCGCCACCGTCGGCGAGATCATCCTCGAGACGGCTGCCGCGCGGGTCACGGAACGCGGCGGGCGGAGCGACGACAAGCGCTCCGAAACAGCGATGGAAGACCGCAAGAAGGCCGGGTACTTCTAATGGCGCCGCCGCCGGACCAGCCCGCCTACGCCGGCATGGATCTGCTCCGCATCGCGACTGCCGGCAGCGTTGACGATGGCAAGAGCACGCTGATCGGGAGACTGCTCTACGACACCAAGTCGATCTTCGAGGATCAGCTGGCGCAGATCGAGGGCGCCAGCCGGCGGCTCGGCGAGTCGTCGGTGAACCTGGCGCTACTCACCGACGGGCTCCGCGCCGAGCGCGAGCAGAAGATCACGATCGACGTCGCCTACCGATATTTCGCGACGCCCCGGCGCAAGTTCATCCTCGCCGACACGCCCGGCCACGTCCAGTACACGCGCAACATGGTGACCGGCGCCTCCACCGCCGACGTTGCCATCGTCCTCGTGGATGCGCAGAAGGGCGTCCTGACCCAGTCGCGCCGCCATTCGTTCATCGCCTCGCTGCTCGGCATCCCCCACGTGATCGTCGCCGTCAACAAGATGGACCTCGTCGGCTTCTCCGAAGCGGTGTTCCGGACGATCGTCGCGGATTACACCGCCTTCGCCGACAAGCTGACGGTTGCCGACATCACCTTCGTCCCGATCTCCGCGCTGGACGGCGACAACGTGGTCGCCGCCTCTCCACGCACCCCGTGGTACCAGGGCGGCCCGCTGCTGCACCTGCTCGAAAGCATCATCCCCGGACGGCGCCGGAACACGATCGACTTCCGGTTCCCTGTCCAGTACGTCGTGCGCCCGAATCAGTCGTTCCGGGGCTACGCCGGGACGGTCGCGTCGGGCTCGGTCCGAGTCGGCGACGAGCTGACCTGCCTCCCCTCCGGCGTTGCCGCGAAGGTTCGGGCGATTACCACCTTCGACGGCGTGCGCGAGGAGGCCGTCGCCGGTGACGCCGTCACCATCACCCTCGACACGGAGATCGACGTCGCGCGGGGCGACATGCTGGCGCGCAGGAAGAACCAGCCGACCGTCGCGGATCGCTTCGACGCATTTCTCTGCTGGATGAACGACCAGGCGCTGGAAGTGGGGCGCGGCTACGTCGTGCTCCACACCTCGCGTGAGGTGCAGGCCTACATCGATCGGATCGAGTACCGCGTCGACGTGGATACGATGCACCGCGAGCCGGCCGAACGGCTCGGGTTGAACGAGATCGGCCGCGTCCAGCTGGTGACGGCCAACCCGCTCTGCTTCGACAGCTACCGCGTTAACAGCGCGACCGGCAGCTTCGTGGTGGTCGACCCGCGGACCAACGTGACCGTCGCGGCGGGAATGATCCGCGGCGAGACCAGGCACGAGGTCCGGCCCGAGCCGCGCCGGTCACCGAACGTCACGTGGGATCACTGGAACGTCCCCCGTCCCGAGCGCGAGCAGGCACAGGGCCATGCCGCCGGCGTGATCTGGCTGACTGGCCTGTCGGGCGCGGGCAAGAGCACGATCGCGCGCGCGGTCGAGCGGCAGCTGTTCTCGGAGGGGTATCGAACGATGCTCCTCGACGGCGATCAGCTCCGGCACGGGCTCAACGGCGATCTCGGGTTCAGCCCGAGCGACCGCGCCGAGAACGTCCGGCGGGCGGGCGAAGTGGCGCGGCTGTTCTTCGAGGCCGGCCACATTGTGCTCTGCACGTTCGTGTCGCCGTTCGCGCGCGATCGAGACGCGGTGCGAGGGCTCTTTCCGCCGGGCCGGTTCGCCGAGATCTACGTCAAGGCCTCCGTGTCCACGCTGCGCGCTCGTGACGTAAAGGGCTTGTACGCGCGGGAATCCACGCTATCGGGGCTGACGGCGTACGAACCTCCCGAGCACGCCGACCTGACGATCGATACCGACTCCTGGTCGATCGAGACAGCCATCGCGTCGGTGATGGCGCTGGTAAAGGATCGCTGCCGCAAGCGCTAGCCGGTGGCACGCGCGGCCAGCCCATCAGCTCAGGGCGCGGTCCGCGGCCGGTTCAGCGGCCTCGTCCTCGGATGCAGTGGCCAGGACCGGATGCAAGAGGACGGCTCGAACACCGATTGCCACCACGTCTGGTCGCATGATTTTCCGTGTACGATCCGGTGCAATCGACAAGCCCTCGAGCGATACGCTCGGGGCGGAGGCGTCATGAACAACCCCCCCCCCCGGCCGGGGTGAACCGGAACCGTTGGGCGCCCAGCCCGTGCAGGCCGAGCAGGCCGAGGAGCCCGCCAAGGTCCCGCTCATGGTCGTCGGGGTAGGCGCGTCCGCCGGCGGCTACGAGGCGTTTCGCGAGGTGCTCGAGGCGCTGCCGGACCGGTGCGGTTTCGCGATCGTGTTCGTCCAGCACCTCGATCCCCTGCACGAGACGATGCTGCCCTCGCTCCTCTCGCGGGCGACGGCGATGCGGGTCGTCCAGGCGTCCGACGCCGTGCCCCTCGAGGTCGACACCGTGTACGTGGCCCCGCCGAAATCGAATGTCGTGATCCACGACGGCGCGCTGCGGATCCACACGATCGAGTCGGTCCGCGAGCGGCATCGAACCATCGACGTGTTCTTCGAGTCGCTCGCCGGGGATCGTCACGAGCGGGCGGTCGGTGTGCTCCTCTCGGGGACGGCATCGGATGGCGTCAATGGCCTGAAGGCGATCAAGTCCGAGGGTGGCGTGTCGCTCGTCCAGGACGAATCGACGGCCCGCTTCAACAGCATGCCGCGCGCCGCGATGCTCGCCGGCGTCGCCGACCTGGCCCTTCCGCCAAGGGAAATCGCACAGGAGCTGCTGCGGATCCGCGATCACGCGCCGGAGATCGCGATCGGCGACCTGGCCGGCTCCCACGGCGATCCGGACGTGATCCGCCAGATTCTCGCCCGGGTCTGGTCGGTGAGCAGCGTCGACTTCAGCTCCTATAAGTGGACGACGCTCAAGCGCCGAATCATGCGCCGGATGGTGCTCAACCGCGTGACCACCTTCGATGAATACCTGACGCGGCTCGAGAGCGATCCCGCGGAGGCGCAGGCGCTCTACCAGGACCTGGTCATCAGCGTGACCAACTTCTTCCGCGACCCGGAGATCTTCGCGGTCCTGAAGGACGAGCTGCTGCCGAAGCTGTATGAACACAAGCCGCAACACTCGCCGCTCCGCGTCTGGGTGCCCGGCTGCTCGACCGGCGAGGAAGTGTACTCGCTGGTGATTACGGTTCTCGAGTATCTGGGCGAGAATGCCCTGGGCGCACCAATCCAGGTTTTCGGTACCGACATCAGCGAGAGCGCAATCGAACGGGCCCGGGCCGGCATCTACCCGGAGTCGATTGAATCCGATCTCAGCGGTGATCGGCTGCGCCGCTTCTTCCAGAAGCGAGACGCCGGCTACCAGATCGCCAAACCGGTCCGCGACCTTTGCGTCTTCGCGCGGCAGAACGTCTTCAAGGATCCGCCATTCTCGAATCTCGATTTGATCAGCTGCCGGAACGTCCTGATCTACTTCGGTCCTGATTTGCAGCGTCGCGTGCTGCCGATGTTCCACTACGCGTTGAACCCGACCGGTTACCTCGTTCTCGGAAGTTCCGAGAGCATCGGGGCCTTCGCGGACTTCTTCTCGCCGGCCCACAGCAAGCACAAGATCTTCGCCAAGCGCAGCGTGCCGCCCGGCACGATGCCGCCGCTGTCGCGGATCGACGGCGCCTTCGACCGCAACGCCCTGCTGCCGCAGCTTCGCGAGGAGCCGCTCCGCAAGTTCGATCCCCAGCGCGAAGCCGATCGTTTTCTCCTCGACCGCTACGGTCCCCCGAGCGTGCTGGTGAACGAGGAGATGAACATCCTGCAGTTTCGCGGCCGGACCGGCGACTTCCTCGAACCGGCGCCCGGCGCCGCAACCCTCAACCTGCTGCGGATGGCCCGCGAAGGTTTGATGGTCGCGCTCCACACCGCCCTCCACGACTCGACGCTGCGGGGCCTGCCGACCCGCAAGGAAGCGGTCGCCTACAAGAGCCCGAACGGGGTCGCTCGAGTCGACATTCACGTCATCCCGATTGTCGGCCCGGGCGAGCGCCGCGAGCGCTTCTTCCTGGTGCTGTTCGAGAACGTCACGCGAGACCTCAGCGCGGCGGACGAGGCAGAGCCTCCGACCCTGGCGCCCGCGCCGCAGGCGGAAAGCGAGGACGAGCGCCTGGCGCTGCGCCAGGAACTGGCGGCGACGAAGGACTATCTGCAGTCGGTGATCGAGTCGCAGGAGTCGTTCAACGAGGAGCTCCGCTCCGCCAACGAAGAGATTCTCTCCGCCAACGAGGAGCTGCAGAGCACCAACGAGGAGCTCGAGACCGCGAAGGAAGAACTGCAGTCTGCGAACGAAGAGCTGACCACCCTCAACGAAGAGCTCCAGACGCGCAACGAAGCCCTCGGCAAGGCCAACGACGATCTCAACAACCTGCTGAACAGCATCAACGTCGCGGTCGTGATTCTCGACACCGAGCTGCGGGTCCGGCGCTTTACTTCGGGAGCCGGCAAGTTGATGAACCTGATCCCCTCCGACATCGGGCGGCCGTTCGTCCATATCAACCCGTACATCGTCGTGCCCAACCTCGTCGACGTGCTCCGCGACGTCGTCGACAAGCTGGCGACGCACGAGCTCGACGTGCGTGACGGCGAAGGCCACTGGTACAGCCTGCGAATCCGCCCTTACAAGACGCTCGAGAATCGGATCGATGGCGCGCTCCTCGCGTTGATCGACATCGACAGCCTCAAGAAGAACGCGGCGCGGACGCGACAGATGGCGGAGGTCGAACAGACGATTGCCGAAGTCGTCCAGGCGCCGTTTGCGGTACTCGACGCCGAGTTGCGGGTGCAGCGCCTCACTCCGGCGTTCAGCCGGCTGATCGGCGTCGGCCGCGAGGGCGCGCTCGGGCAACCCTTGCCAACTGCGGGAGGCGGCACCCTGGCTCACCCTGTGCTGCGCTCGATGCTCGAAGCGCCGCCGGGTCCGATGCGGGTCGAAACCATCGAGCTCGACCTTCCGCAAGGACGGCGGCCCGTGATGGTCAGCGTGCGCAGGCTCGCGGGAGCCGAGGATGAAGGGGACATTATTCTGATTGGATTCGGCGTATGATGCTGCCCCTGCGCGGCCAGGCAAATGTTCGACGCGGCCTTCCCTAACCGCAGGCCCGAGGTTGCAACGGGCCACCGTAAGCCGGAGCTGCTCGAGTTCGCGTTCGAGCTGCTGAATCGGGCTCCGTTCCCTTACCTCATCCTGTCGTTGAATGGCGCAATCCTCAACGCCAACAACGCCGCCGTCGAGCTGCTCGGAGAAGAGATCGTCGCCGTACCGCGACTGCCGCTCATTGCCCTCCTGTCTACGCAGGACGGGCAGGCCTTTGGACAGTGGCTGCGGTGTTTGCGCTACGAACGCACGTCATTTCTGGTAACGCTTCGCCCACGCGAGAGTGCGATCGAAGCCCGCTTGATGCCCGACCTCGTCCGGAACAATGACGAGGTGTTAGTACTGCTCGCGATCGAGGACTTGCGGGAGCTCCGCAACGCCGAGCAGCGCCTGTCGAAATTGCGCGAACAGCTCGAGTTGCGCGTCCGCGAGCGCAACCGTGAGCTGGCCCAGACCAACGACCGGTTGAGGAGCAAGATCGACGAATGCGGTGTGCTCGAGCTCGAGCTGCGCCACCGGATGCAGGAGCTCGACGACGCCGATCGCGCCAAGGATGAGTTTCTCGCGCTCCTCGCCCACGAGCTCCGCAACCCGCTCGCCCCGATTCGCAACGCCCTCGAGGTGATGCGCCAGGACGAGCTCGAACCCGCGACGCGCATCTGGGCCCAGTCGGTGATCGAACGGCAGGTCGAGCACCTGCGCCGGCTGGTCGATGACCTGCTCGATCTCTCGCGGATATCCCGCGGGAAGATCGTGCTGCAACGACGGCCGATGCGGCTGGAAGAGGCCGTGGATCGCGCACTCGAGATGAGCGCGCCGCTGATCGCCTCCCGCCATCATCGCGTCGAACGGCGGCAGTGGCCCGAGCCGCTCTTCGTCGATGCGGATCTCGAGCGTCTCGCCCAGGCGGTGGCGAACCTGCTCAACAACGCCTCGAAGTACATGGAGCCGGGCGGCACGATCGGCATCGAGCTGGAGCGCCACGGCAGCGATGCGACGCTCGTGGTGCGTGACAGCGGCCAGGGAATCGACCCCGAGCTGCTGCCGCGCGTGTTCGACCCCTTCACCCAGGGGGATCACTCGCTGCACCGCACCCAGGGCGGCCTCGGGATCGGCCTCGCCCTGGTCAAGCGGCTGATCGAACTCCACGGCGGGCAGGTACTGGCGCGCAGCTCGGGCCCCGGTCTGGGATCCGAGTTCGAGATGCGCTTGCCGTGCTCATCGGAGCACGAGCCGGCCGCGGCTCCGGATCGGCCCCGTCTCGAGGCGAGCCCGAGCCGCCGCGTCCTGATCGTCGAAGACAACGTCGATGCCGCGGAAACGCTGCGCATGTTGCTGGAGCTTCACGGGCACGAGGCCCAGGTCAGCTACGACGCGGGGTCGGCGCTGACCGCGGCCGCCCAGTTCCACCCCGATGCGATGCTGCTGGACATCGGATTGCCCGACATGAGCGGGCGCGAGCTGGTCGCGATCCTTCGCTCGCGGCCGGAGACGTCCGGGGCGCTCATCCTCGCCGTGTCCGGTTACGGCAGCCAGGCCGATATCGACGCGTCGCGCGCGGCCGGATTCGACCAGCATCTCGTGAAGCCCGTCAGCCCGGAGGCGCTCGAAGCGGCGCTCGCAGTGCGCGGGGCCACCCGCTAACGCGACCGTTCTCATCGAGGTTCAAAGCCCACGGCTTCAAGGCCCGAGGCTTCAACGTACGGGCGTTCGTCCGAACTGCGACAGAATCGGCTGGTGACTTCGCGCCTGCGTGCGAGACGGCCGCGGCCGGCGGCGGTGCCTCCGATTGAACGTGATCCCGCCATCCTCGCCTCATTCCTGAGCGACGCTGCACATGTGCCGGGCGGGAGATCGCCGGGCATCGTGTTCCCTCACGACGAAGCCGAAGTCGCCGCCATCGTTGCCGCATCCGGTCGGGTGCTTGCGATCGGCGCGCAGTCCTCGCTGACCGGGGGCGCCACGCCACGCGGCGAGGTGCTCGTCAGCACCCGCGCGCTCTCGGCGATCGGCACACCCGCGGATGGCTGCGTGCACGTTGGCGCCGGTGTTCCGCTGGCGGTGCTGCAACAGGCGCTGACGGCGTCGGGCCTGTACTACCCGCCCGTTCCGACCTACGACGGCGCCTTTGTCGGCGGCACGATTGCGACCAACGCCGCCGGCGCAGCCACGTTCAAGTACGGCTCGACGCGCAACTGGGTGGAGGCGATCGCGGTCGTGCTCGCCAGCGGCGATGTGCTGGATCTCGAACGCGGCAAGATTTTCGCGGATTCAGAACGCGGATTCACGATCGAGGCGAGCGACGGAGCGGCGGTGCGGGTTCGGGTCCCGGCCGTTCGCATGCCGGAGGTCGCCAAGCTCTCCGCCGGCTACTTCGCGGCGCCGGGGATGGATCTCATCGACCTGTTCATCGGCTCGGAGGGAACGCTGGGCGTGATCACCGCCGCGCGACTGCGCGTCGTGCCGCGGCCGCGGCGGCTGGTGGCGTTGGTCCGCTGTGCTGGGGATGAACAGGCAATCGCGCTCACAGCCGCGCTGTGCTCGGAGTCGATCGGACGACGCCATCTTGCGGCAGCGGCCCAAACCCGTGTCGGCACCGGTAGCCGGGGAACAGGAGCGCTCGACGTGTCTGCCGTCGAGTACATGGATGCGCGCTCGCTGGCTGCCGTTCCCGACGAGGCGTTCGCGCGGGCCCAGACTCCGCGTCCGGGCGCGGGTTCGGTACTGCTCCTGATCCAGATCGAGGTGCCCGGCGGCGAAGACACCACGCTCGAGACGTTAGCGTCGCGGCTCGCGCGCGCCGGCGTCGCCGACGATCCGATCGTGGCACTCCCCGACGATGACCGCGGCGCCGAGCGGCTGTTCGGACTGCGCGAGGCGGTGCCGGCGAGCGTCAACGCGCTGGTCGGCGCCGCGAAAGCACGCGTCCACCCCGAGATCCAGAAGACGGCTGCCGATCCGGTGGTGCCGTTCGATCGGCTCGCCGATTCGCTGCGGCTCTACCGCGAGGCATTCACCCGGCGGGGTCTCGACTGCGCCATCTGGGGCCACTTCTCCGACGGCAACCTGCACCCCAACCTGATCCCGCGGTCGCTCGCGGACGTCGAGGCCGGCCGGCAGGCGATCCACGACATCGCCCGCGGCGTGATCGCGATGGGCGGCGCGCCGCTCGCCGAGCACGGCGTCGGCCGCAGCCGGCTCAAGCAGCAGCTGCTAAGAGAGCTCTACGGCGAGCAAGGCATCGAGGAGATGCGAGCCGTCAAGCGCGCGCTCGACCCCACGGGCAAACTCGCGCCAGGCGTTCTTTTCACGTAGGTTCAAATCACGGTGGTTCAAATCACAGGGGTTCAAATCACGGAGGTTCAAATCACGGAGGTTCAAATCACGGGAGTTCAAAAGCACGGAGGTTCAACGCGAGGGTTCGTTGAGAGCTGCGCGACGGCCGCGGAGACACTTCGCGCTGCCCTATTCTGAAGAGCGCTCTTTTGAGCTCACCCCCGACGCAGAACCTTCGTGGCCTTGAACGCTCGCGCCTTCGAACTTCGTGCCTTGAACGTACGTACCTTTGAACCCGTCGTGCTTTGAACCCGTCGTGCTTTGAACCCGTCGTGCTTTGAACCCCCGTGCTTTGAACCCCCGTCTTATCGCTTTCCCCCGACCTGCTCGCGAACCAGCCGCTCGGCGACTTCGCGCATGGGCGTGGCGACGATGTCGGCCGGCTTCATCCGCGCGAAGACGTCCATCAGCCGCGCGATGATCCCGGTCCAGCCGGTCTGGTGGCTCGCGCCGAGCCCGGCGCCGTTGTCGCCGTGGAAATACTCGTAGAAGAGGATGTAGTCGCGCCAGTGCGGGTCGTCCTGGAACACGGACGTCCCGCCGTATACCGGCCGCTTGCCGCTCGCGTCGCGCAGGAACATCGAGCTCAGCCGCCGCGTGATCTCCTCCGCCACCTGGAACAGCGTCAGGCGGTGCCCCGATCCGGTCGGGCATTCGACGGTGAAATCGTCTCCGTAGAACGAGTAGAGGTGCAGCAGGCCGCGGACGATCAGCCCGTTGACCGGCATCCAGATTGGACCGCGCCAGTTCGAGTTGCCGCCGAACATCCCGGTGTTCGACTCGGCCGGCAGGTAATGGACGCTGTACTCCTGGCCGCCGGTGCGGAAGACGAACGGGTGATCGCGATGGACGCGTGACAGCGATCGGATTCCGAACGGGCTCAGGAACTCGTTCTCGTCGAGGAGATAGCCAAGGATCCGGGTCAGCTTCTCCTTCGAGAGCGGCGACAGCAGGCGGCGGTTGTTGACCCCGACGAACCCGTCAGTGGTCGGCGCCACCTTGGCCACGACCTGCGGGTGCCGCTTCCGGAACAACGCAATCAACTCCATCAGACGCGGATGCCTCGCTGCCGTGCTGCCCTCGATCACCGTGCTCGCGCAGAGCGGCAGCAGCCCGACCATCGAGCGCACTTTCAGCCTGAATGCGTCGCCGTTCGGGAGCCGCAGCACGTCGTAATAGAACCCGTCTTCGTCGTCCCACATCTCGTCGCCGTGCTCGCCGATCCGATCCATCGCGTAGGCGATCCAGATGAAGTTCTCGAGGAACTTGAACGCTAATTCCTCGTAGGCCGAGTCCCTGTCGGCGAGGATCAGCGCCATCTCGAGCATGTTCTGGCAGTAGAACGCCATCCACGCCGTGCCGTCCGCCTGCTCCAGCGAGCCGCCGGTCGGCAGCCGCGCGCTGCGATCGAAGATGCCGATGTTGTCGAGGCCGAGGAAGCCGCCGGCGAACACGTTGCGGCCATTGGGATCCTTGCGGTTCACCCACCAGTTGAAGTTGAGCATCAGCCCCTGGAACGAGCGTTCGAGGAAATCGATGTCCTCGCGCCCGAGGTCCTTCTCCATCGTGAAAAGGAACAGCGTGGCCCAGGCGTGCACCGGCGGGTTGACGTCGCTGAAGTTCCACTCGTACGCGGGAATCTGACCGTTGGGGTGGCTGTAGAGGGAGCGGAGCATCAGGAGCAGCTGCTCCTTGGCGAAGTCGAAGTCGACGAGCGACAACGCCAGGGTGTGGAACGCCAGGTCCCAGGCCGCGTACCACGGATACTCCCACTTGTCGGGCATCGAGATGATGTCCCCGTTGAGCATGTGGAACCACTCGGCGTTCCGTGGCGCCTGGTGGCCCGTGCCGGCGAGCGGGTGGGTGCCGCGCTCCTTCAGCCAGCGATCCACGTCGTAGTAGTAGTACTGCTTCGTCCACAGCATGCCGGCCAGCGCCTGGCGGTGGACGCGGCGCTGATCGGCATTGAGAGAAGACGGCGTGATCCGGTCGTAGAACTCGTCGGCATCGGCGAGCCGCTTGCCGAAGATCTCCGCGAACGAGGCGCCGAACGGCGTCTCCTCTTTGGCGGACGCCAGCCGCAGCCGTACTACCTGCGCTCCCTCCGCGGGCACGCTGAGGATGTAGTGCGCAGCCGCCTTGGTCCCGGTCCGCTCCGGGTTGACGGCGCCGACATCGCCGTCGATCACGTAGCGGTGGAACGCGTCCTTGACGTAAGGGGTGCGGTTGGCCTCTCCCCACAGCCGCTCGCTATTCGATTCGTTTTCCGTGAACAACAGATCCGGCGAACCGTCGCACGCCAGGGTGTAGGGCCCCAGCTCCTGGTGCTCGACGGCGACGGCGCCGTCGGCCTCGCGCAGGATGGGGCGGGCGACATCGTCGCCCCAGGACCAGGTGTTCCGGAACCAGAGCGTCGGAAGGAGGTGCAGCGTCGCCGGTTCGGGTCCCCGGTTGTGGATCGTGATCTGCACCAGCAGGTCGTCGGGGCCGCCCTTGGCGTACTCGACGAAGACGTCGAAGTAGCGGTTGTCGGCGAAGACACCAGTGTCGATCAGCTCGTACTCGAAGTCCTCGCGCGTGCGCCGGCGGTTCGTCTCGATGAGATCGACGTATGGGAAGGCGCGCTGCGGATACTTGTACAGGTACTTCATGTACGAGTGCGTCGGCGTCGAATCGACGTAAAAGTAGTACTCCTTGACGTCTTCGCCGTGATTGCCTTCGCTGTTGGTGAGGCCGAACAGCCGTTCTTTGAGAATCGGATCCTCGCCGTTCCAGAGCGCGAGCCCGAAGCACAGCCGTTGGCCATCATCGGAGACGCCGGCCAGCCCGTCTTCGCCCCAGCGGTAGGTCCGCGAGCGGGACTGGTCGTGCGAGAAGTAGTTCCACGCGTTGCCGTCGCGGCTGTAGTCCTCGCGGACGGTTCCCCACTGCCGCTCGCTCAGGTACGGTCCCCACTTCTTCCAGGGAACACCGTTCTCGCGGGCTTCGTTCAGGCGGCGCTGTTCGTTGACATCGTCGAAAATGGCCGGATTTGACGTCTTCATGATGGCTGCCCCTCGGACTGCGCACGAATAACCGGGGGACGCTCCGGCCGGCCGGGGTCGCCTCCCGCACCTTCGAGCAGCGCCACGCCGCGGTGCTGCTCGCAACTCTTTCAGTGATCGCCGGTTGCCGTATCGCGAAGTAGCGGAAGATGCCGCCCTCCAGGGCCGAAGACCGACCACCGTGTGACGTCACCGGCATCCCCCATGCCAACAGAGGACGCAGGAGGCCCGTCGCGCCGGCGCGTCGCCTGGAGAGCGTCGCGACGAGCATAGCCCTTCCTCGAAGGGCTCGTTAGACTGGAAACATCGATGTGTCGTCAGCTACTCATCGCCGACGGGTTCGGGCACCAGCGGCGCGACTCCGTCAATGCGTCTTGTCGCGCGCCGCGCTCGGTTTCTCCGGAAGCCGATCGAGGCCGACCAGTTTCCAGTTGCCACCGTTCTGGCTGAAGTAGGCGCGCACCGGCTGTTTCCACGTCGGGTACGTGTCACTGTCCGCGGCGACGTCCACGGCCACGAAGCCGGTCGACGGCAGGCCGTTCGGCGCCGCGATTGTCGTCGTCTCGCTCTTCGTCTCGGCCAGCGGGCGGGTCGCCCCGGTCGCGTTGTCGAAGACCATCCACGAGGCCCGGTACGCCACGGCGCCCTGGGCAACGCCGGCAGCGACCGCCGCGTTCTCGAACGTCAGTCCCTTCGCGTCGAGGCGCGGGGCGACGATCGGATTCACCGCCGTCAGGTAAATCTTCTTGATCGTGTCCCGACGCTGGATCAGCGTATCGGCAAGGTACTTCTCGGCCGCGGGATCGCTGAACTGCCCGGTGTGGACGGCGGTCCTGATCATGTCATCGGTGAAGGCCGCGATCCGCCTCGCCGCCCAGAACGCGTCGTCGTCGCGCATCTCCATGTAGGCCAGGGTTGGCGTCTGTGGCCGCCATTTTCTCGGATCGAAGACCTTGCCTTCGAACTTGCCGACAGAGGGGTACTCCTCATAGTGCACGGTCTGCCACGGGCTCAGCCCGAACCCGAGGGTGAAGAGACGCTTCTTGGACGGACCACCCTCATAGAAGTATTCCCAGCTGAGGTCCCACTCGTGATAGTCGTTGCACATCCCGAAAGTAGAGCCGACGTCCTGCAAGTAGTGCTTGACGATCGCCTTACCGTTCTCGGTGACGAGGGTGTCGAGGGTGTTCTGGGCCTTGAAGTCGGTGAGGTTCGTCCACGCCGCGAAGACGCGCAGGCCCCGCAACTCGCGCCGGTGCTCGTGCGGCACGAGATCGTTGGGATCGTCGCCGCGCGTGCCGTCGTACCGGTAGGGGCCGAGTATCTTGCCGGGCAGCAGCCGGCCGGCGATCACGCGATAGCTCCCGTCCCGGTTGCGGGCGCTGGTCTCGAGGACGGCGTTCATGTCGTCTCGGGTGAACGGCGTTCTCTTGCCGTTCGGGCGGCGAATGGTGGCCTTCGGGTCGACCGAGACGTTGCGGGGATCGAACGTCGTCAGGAACGATTCCACCTGGTTGTAGCCAAGCGCCCAGAACACCTTGGTCGCGATCTGGACGGCTGCCGTGGCGCCTTCCGGGTAGTGATCCGGATCGAATTCCAGGAACCACGTCTCGCCCCTGGCGTCCGTCGCTGTGAAGCCCGGGTGGACGCCCGAGATCTTTTCCCGGATCAGCACCCATTTCGACGGGTCGGGCGGCGCGCCGACATTGGGGCCGCGGGCGAGCTCTTCATTCGTGAGCGTCCTGGTCCCGATCCGGTTGGTGAACCAGCTCGAGTCGGGCACCTCGTCGATCGTGTTGATGTTCTTGGCCCGCAGGCCGCTCGGCTCGTGGCCGGCGTTGCTGAACAGGTTGTAGATCAGCTCGTACATCTGCGAGTGGTCGTAGACGGACACCTTCGAGGCGTCCTGCGATTCAGGTTCGCGGGCGATCGGATCGTCGGCAAAAAAGCGCACGCTCTGGGTCGAGGCGGCAGGAGCGAACACGCCAATCGCGGCAACCGACAGCGCCAGGATTCCGGCCCGGCGTGCGCGTGACGAGACATGCGACATGAACATGGCAATGACCTCAGAACGCGGCCGACATCGCGAAGATCAGATTGAATCGGGTTTCGCGGCTGCTGGCCACCTCGATGCGGAGGGGCGTCGAGAACGGCCCGTGGAATCGCGCGCCGACGCCGAAATCGTCCTTCAGCCCGTTGAAGTCGAGATCCGACCGGTGTGCGGTGACTTTGCCGGCATCGTAGAAAAAGGCCAGGTCGAGGTAGCGATTGACCATGATGCGCCACTCCGCCTGGAGCAGCAGACTGTTGTCGTCGCGGAACCGCCAGCTGCTGTAGGCGCGCAGGTTGGACCCTCCGCCGAGCGACGGCAGCATGAAGAACGGGATCTGCTGACCGTCCTTCTCGACTGCGGTCTGGACCCGGCCGTGGAACGAGAGTACCCAGGCCTCGCGCAGGATGGGGACGTGCGCAATCCCGTCGTATTGGACCATCTGAAAGCCGAATGCGTTGTCCCGATCCTTGTAGTCGTGCAGGGTTACCCCGAGGAAGGCGCCGCGGCGGCTGTACTCTGGAGAGGTGCGCCAGTCGAGTCCGACGGTGCCCTGGGTGTGCAGGTAGTTCACTTTCGCACCCAGTCCGGGGAGCGTCTCGGGCGTGTACCGTTCCTCGACTGAAGGGGACGAACCCTCACCGGGCTGCTGGGACCACTGGGTGAACTCGACACCCCCGCGCAGCATCAGGACCTTGCGGGTCGGCAAAACCGTGAGGAGCGCCGAGCCGTACGGCTGCTGAAACAGGTAGTTCGTGCGGTCGTCAATCGACGTGTTCGTGCCAATGCCGAAGAACCCGACCTGTGTCGCCTCGCGCCAGCCGCCAAGCACAGACAAGTGCGCCCGGCGGTCGAACAGCCGCGGCGCGACGAACTCCGCCTCGGCGCGCTTGTAGCCCAGGATCGAGTAGCTGCCGCGCACGTCGATGTAGTTGTACGCGCTCACGTAGCTGGCGTGGCCGACGCCGAGCGTGAACCCGCCGCCGTTGTAGGCACTGTCGAAGAACGGGTGCCACCGCAGCGTCCCGCCTTCCAGGATGGTGTCCACCCGGCGAAAGATCAGCTCGGCCCTGCTCGGCGTGTAGGGCTCCGGCTTTGCCGCTTTCGCCGCCTGCTCCTCCTCGATCGCCGCCTGCCGCGTCGGCGGCGACTGCTCAGGGTTGGCGGCGGACTGCTCGAGCCCTGACGCGATCGTGGTGTCGGCTGGAGCAGGGGGAGGGGGTTCTGACGGCTGTGCCGCTGCGGACGTTGCCGATCCTGCAGCCACGGCGGCGACCATGAACAGCTTCAACAGTGCATTCATATCGTGGGTTTAGCCGGTGAGTGAGCTTATGAGACTGCGCCACGAAAATGCAATGCCACGCCTGAGCCGCAGAGCCTACTAGGGCGCGGCGAGAAGCAGCCAGAGAGGCCGCGAGCAAGTTCAGGAGTCCCGCAACGCCGTCACAGGATCGATCCGGGTCGTGGCTCGGGCGGGCAGGTAGCAGGCCAGGAGGGCGACCGCAAGCAGAACTCCAGCCGCTCCCGCAAAGACGATTGGATCGCGTGTCCCCACCCCGAAGAGCTGGCTCTCGAGAAAGCGCGTCACCGCCAACGCGCCGACGAGCCCGAGGGCCATGCCAGCCAGGGCCGTCTTCACCCCTTGCGCCAGGACCATCCCGACGATCGTGTCCTGGTTGGCGCCAAGTGCCTGGCGGATGCCGAATTCGCGCGTCCGCTGCGCGACGCCGAACGCCAGGACGCCGTAGATGCCGATGCCGGCCAGCACCAGCGCGACACCACCGAAGAGCGCCAGCAGTACCGCCGGCGCCTGACGCGTCTGCAGCGACTGGCTGATCCACTGGTTCATCGTCCGTACGTCGGCGATCGGCTGCTCGGGATCGATCGCGCGGACGGCCCCGCGAACCGACGAAACCAGCCTCGTGGGATCGAGGCCGGTTTTGACGACCAGGCCCATGCTGGCGAACGGCTGCTGGCGCAGCGGATAGTAGATGCGCTCCTTCTCTACCGGTTGGCCGAGATCGATTGTGTTGATAGTGCCGGCCACGCCGATGATTGTGAACGCCGTTGAGGTCGGCCCTCCGCGGCGAATCTGCTGGCCGATCGGGTCCTTGTCCTTGAAGTAGCGGTTGACCAGATACTCGTCGATGACGACGACCGGCGGGCTGTCGGTATCGTCGGCATCGCTGAAGAAGCGGCCTCGAACCAGCGGGATCTGCATCGCCCGGAAGTAGTCACCGCCGACGATTTCCTGACGGCCGTGCGGGGAAGCCTGACCGGCGGGCGGGGTGTAGCCGACGATGTCGTACGAGCCCGAGCCGACCATGCCGTTGAACGGCACGTTGGTGGTGAGACCCACGGCGGTCACACCCGGGAGACGGCCAACCCCGTCGAGGAGCCGGGTCCAGAACGTCTTGCGCGCCGCGGGATCGGGATAGCGCGGCCCTGGCAACGCGAGCTGGGCGGTCAACACGTTCTCCGCCGAGAAGCCCGGGTTCACCTCCTGCAGCCGCGCCAGACTCTTGACCATCAGGCCGGCGC
Organism: Vicinamibacterales bacterium; assembly: GCA_035495795.1. Lineage (GTDB taxonomy): Bacteria > Acidobacteriota > Vicinamibacteria > Vicinamibacterales > UBA2999 > VFZN01. The sequence goes on along the minus strand of DATJFF010000009.1, from coordinate 23,494 downwards.
CGACGAGCAGCATCACCGCAAACGCTACCTCGGACACGACCAGCGCTGCGCGCGCCACACTGGTGTGCCGTGCCGCCGATGTGCGCCCGCTCTCGTCCCTCAAGGTGGTTTCCAGCTCGGTGCCGATAGCCGACCCTGCGGGCACGAGCCCGAAGACCAATCCGGTCGCGACGGCGACGACGATGGTGAACGCCAGGACCGGCAGATTCAGCGAAACGTCGGGCGCGACCGGAAGCTGGGCCGACACCAGGGCAATCAGAGCACGCAGGCCGGCGAAGCCGATGAGCAGCCCGCCCACCGCGCCAAGGCCGGCAAGGACCAGGCCTTCGGTCAGCATCTGGCGGACGAGGTGGCCGCGGCCGGCGCCGACTGCGGTGCGGATCGCGACCTCGCGTTGCCGCCCGGTGGCCCGCATCAACATCAGGTTCGCGACGTTCACGCAGGCGATCAGGAGGACGAGAGCGACGCCGATCTGCAGCACCAGGAGCGGGGTCCGCATGTCGCCGACGAGCTGATCGCGGATCGGCACCGTGTAGCCCGTGAAGCCGCTCGTCTCGATGAAGCCGCGCCGCTCCGGCAGGCGCGCCGCCACGCGCCCGACGATGGCCTTCATCTGGGCGTCCAGCTGCTCCCTCGTCGCGCCTGGTGCGAGGCGCCCAATCATGGCGCTGAACTCGTTGCCGCGGCTCTGGTCGGACCGATCCCGGTCGGAAAAGGCAAAGGGCACCAGCAGGGACACATCGCGGGAGGGCAGCTCGAAGTCAGCAGGAAGCACGCCGACAACGCGGTAGGGCGTGCCGTCGACGCGGACGTCGCGCCCGACAATCCCCTGGTCCGAGCCAAAACGCGCGCTCCACAGGCCGTAGGTGAGGATCGCGAACTGATCGGCGCCGGGTTGGGCGTCCTGCTCGGAAAACCTCCGGCCCAGCAGCGGGTCACGGCCCAGCGTCGAGAAGAACGAGGGGGTGACCCGCAAGGCCCTGACCTGCTCGGGTGGTCCACCCTCGACCAGGCTCACGCTTCGCTGCGTAAAGAGTGTTCCGTCAGCCAGCGCTGGAGCCTGCTCCCTGCGGTCCAGGTAATCCGGGATCGACACGCTCGCCTGACCCAGGCCCGTCTTCGGGTAGCTGTTCCAGATGAACACCAGGCGATCCGGATCGGCGTAAGGCAACGGCTTCAGCAGAATCTGGTACAGCAGGCTGAAGATCGCCGTGTTCGCGCCGATGCCGATCGCAAGCGTCAGGACCGCGACCAGGGTGAAGACCGGCTGCCGGCTGAAGGAGCGCAGAGCGTATCGGATGTTTCGCATCAGGAGTTGGACGGAGGACGGTCCCGGATCGTTCGAAAGCCCGACTCGCGGTTCAGCGCGCCACCGGCTTGTGGCCCGAGTTGGTGATCACGACCTGGATGTTCTTGGCCTTGGCGTCGAGCGTCGTCTGCGCTGCGTAGAGAGCGCCGTCGGGCAGCGAGTTCATCTCGACGGCGAGCGTGACGGGTTCGTCCGGCTTGTCCAGGTAACTGTTGACTCCGAGGCCGAGCAAGCGGTTGGCGGCGGTATCGAGATCGATCGTCAGGCTGTCGCCCGGCTTGAGGTACTGCTTCATCTCGATGCGCGCCTTGCCACCCGGCTGCGGGTTCACCGCGAGGCGGCCACCATCCTTGACGGCCTGAATCTGCTCCGGCTGCGGCGGCACGTACGAGTGGATCAGCGCCGCGGCCTGTTGCATGTACTCCTGCATGTCCTCCTTCTTGTTCTCGATGATTTTGGCCTTGACCGCGCCGCCTCTCTTCCCGGGCCGGCCACCGCCGGCGCCCTGCTCGGACTTCGGCGCGTCGCCGATCGCGACCTTCTGCACCTTGCCGTCCGCGCCGTAGTAGCAGCGATTCTGCTTGCGAGTCTTTTCCTCGCCCTTGAGCTTGATGACGGTGGTTTCCACCCACTCGTACTGCGCGAGCTTCTTCGTGCCCTCGCCAATCGACTGCTTGAGAGCGGCCACGGGATCCGGTTGCCCGGCAGCGGCCGCGAGCTGCCGCCCGGCGCTGAGAGTTGTCGCCATACCGACGGTGCCGCCCAGCAGGGCGATACCCAGAATGCGGATTGCCTTCATCGGCATCACCTTATGCCTAATTGCACGACCTGGAAGTATCGTTCAGAACACCGTTTCACGCGGACATCGATGATATTCTCCGTCCGCAGCTCGATCGTGACTCAACGACGCGCGCTCCTCTCACTCGTCGTGGTGCTCGCCTTTGCGGCTCCTTCCTCCGCCCAGTTCCGCCGCGGCATCTTTGCCGAGACCGCCGAAATCACGCTGTCGCCAATCGTGCCGCCGGCCTTGCTGCTGCCGCCGGGCACCGTGGAGCTGCAGGTGCAGAACACGAGCCCGGCTCCGGCCCGCGTCGTGGACCGTGTGCGCGAGCTGTTGGGCCGTCAGTTGACTGACAACGATTCGCGCCTGGACGTGGTGCCCAGCCCAGGTGATTTCGTCGTGACCGCAACCGTGACGGAATGGAACGAGTCGCGCCGCAGCAGCACGAAATACGTGTCAGAGCAGCGGCAGATCGGCACCAAACAAGTGCGAGACAAGGACGGGCGTTACAAAACGGAGCCCGTCTACGAATACGGACACAACGAGCCCTCGGTCGTGATCAACGGCGCGGCAGGGCTCCGCATCGAGGTGAAGCGCCGGGCTGGCGGCGCACCGCTCGCCGACGAGAGCGCGCGCTATACGGTGCAGGAAGAGCATCTGGTGAAGGCTGGTCCGCCGTCGCGTGCGGCGGTCGAGGACATACTGATCGACAACGCGGTCCGACGGGCCGCGGGCCGCGTGACGCCGGGCCGCGAACCAGTGCGCGTGCTGCTCGCGCGCAGCGACGAGGTGGACGACTTGAACGACATCGCGCGAAATCGGCGCTGGCAGGAGTGGCTGTCGGCGCTGGAGGCGCTCAAGCCGCATCGCGATCGGAAGAAGGACTCATATCGCCTGCACAACCTCGCGGTCGCGCACGAGGCCATCGCCTACGAGTCGAACGAGGTGGAGGATCAGTCGACGGGCCTCTCGCTCGCCCATCGCCTCGTTCTGCAGGCCGTCCAGCAGAACCCGAACGAGAAATACGTCGTCGACGCCGGCGCGCGCATTCAGCAGAGCGTCGCCTCGTACGCGCGGCTGGCGGAGCTCTATCAGCAGGCCAAGATGATGACGCCGGCGCGTCCGGTTTCGCAGCGCTCGGCAACACCGACCGGACCACCTCCGGCGCCTCCGGTGGTCGCAGAATCCGCGGTGACGATGACGAACAAGGACGTAATCGATTTGCGCGCCGCTGGCCTGGACGAGGAGAACCTCATCGCCGCGATCAACAGCGCCAAGGCCGTGAGCTTCGATCTCTCGCCGGCCGGACTCAAGACGCTGCTCGGCGCGAAGGTCACCAATCGTGTGATCACGGCGATGCGCGCCCGCGCTCAGTAACGCCAGGCTCAGGCGTTCGACCGGGATCCACGGGTGAACTGGAGAGGGACCCCCACATGAAGGCAATCACGGTCGAACCGCTCACCGCCGGGAGCGCTCGCCTCGAAGACATTCCAGAGCCGGATCCGCACGATGGCTCGGTGCTGGTCGAAGCCATTGCGGTCGGTGTCTGCGGTACCGATGTCGAGATGGTCGAAGGCAAGTACGGCTGGGCGCCTCCCGGTCGAAGTCGCCTGGTGCTCGGTCACGAATCACTCGGGCGCGTCATCGACCCCGGTTCCAGCCGCAGCCTTCGGGCCGGCGATCTGGTCGTCGGCATCGTGCGTCGTCCTGATCCCGTACCGTGCCCGAACTGCGCGGTCGGCGAGTGGGACATGTGCCGCAACGGCCAGTACACGGAACGCGGCATCAAGGCGATCGACGGCTTCATGTCGGAGCGCTGGCGTATCGAGCCGGAGTACGCGATCCGCGTCGACCGGTCGCTGGGCCTTCTCGGAGTGCTGCTCGAGCCGACGACGGTCGTCGCCAAGGCCTGGGAGCAGGTGGCAGCGGTCGGACAGCGGGCCTTCTGGGAGCCGCATGTCGTCCTGGTCACGGGTGCCGGGCCGATCGGGCTGCTCGCCGCGCTGGTCGCCGTGCAGCATGGCCTCGAGGTCCATGTGCTCGACCGCGTCTCAACCGGACTGAAACCCGAGCTGGTGCGCGCGCTTGGCGCGACGTTTCACAGCGGCGCGGTCTCCGAGCTGCCCTTCGAGCCCGATGTGATCGTCGAGTGCACCGGCGTCGGGCAGGTGATCGCCGATTCGGTCCGCAAGGTTGGGGCCGGCGGGATAGTGTGCCTGACCGGAGTCGGAACCGGCGGCCGCACGACCGGATTCTCCACCGCCGATGTTGCGGCCACCATGGTGCTCCAGAACAACGTCGTCGTCGGCAGCGTGAACGCCAACAAGCGGCATTGGTACAGGGCCAGCGAGGTGCTCGCCCGCGCCGACCGCACCTGGCTGTCGCGGCTGATTACGCGGCGTGAACCTCCGGAGCGGTTCCTCCCTGCCCTGCACCGGGATCCGGACGACATCAAGGTCATCGTGGAGTTTGCCGGGGTCTGATCACGCCGGGGCGACACTCGATGGCGTCGCTCACAACACGGAAAACGGCCGCTCGCGAGTTACACTCCAGCTTGTTGCCCCTCTCGCGCTTCACGTTCCCGGCGCTCCTGTTGATCGTCGCGGTCCCCGTGTCCGCGCAGGACATGGAGCCGAAGGCATACTCCGCCAGTCCGGTCGGGACCACGTTCGTGGTGGTGGCCGGATCCCGGAACACGGGGTCGGTGGTGTTCGATCCAACGCTCCCGATAAGGGACGTCGACGCGCGAATCGGCGGCGTCGGATTCGGTGTCGGCACGACGTTCGGACTGTTCGGAAAGCTGGCGCTGGCCTCCGCCGTGCTGCCCGTCGCGTGGGGCACGATGACCGGCATCGTGGGAGAAGACGCGCGGCGTATAGAACGTCAGGGCCTTGCCGATTCGCGATTCAAGCTGTCGATGAACCTGCGCGGCAACGACGCCATGCGCCTTCGCGAATTCATCAAGGCGCCGTCCCGCACCATCGTCGGCGCCAGCCTGACGGTGATCGCACCGACCGGCCAGTACGACGACAGCAAACTGATCAACCTCGGCGCGCACCGGTGGGGGTTCAAACCCGAAGCCGGGGTGTCGGTACCGATCGGGCCGTGGGACGTGGATGCCTACGCCGGCGTCTGGCTGTTCACGCCCAACGGCGATTTCTATCCCGGCGGGCTGCGCCGCACCCAGGATCCGGTCGTGGCGATCCAGGGCCACGTCAGCTACACCTTCAAGCCGCGGCTCTGGCTGGCGGCCGATGGCACCTGGTATTCCGGTGGCAGCACGCAGGTGGAGGGAGGCGCGCCGGCGGGGGCCGTCAGCAATTCACGTCTCGGCACCACCCTCTCGCTGCCAGTCGGACAGCGCCAGTCGTTCAAGATCTCCTACAGCACCGGCGTCGTCGTGCGGACCGGCACCGACTTCCACACACTCGCGGTCGGCTGGCAGTGGCTGTTTTTCCGGCCATGACGCCGGGCTCCGTCAGGCTTCCCCCTCGATTCCCTCGATGTCGGCCAGGTCTTTCGTCCGGCCGGTCACCCGCTTGTTTCGGATGAAGGCCTCTCGTCCGAGGTAGTCGGCTTCAATCGGTCCAAACGGCGCCCGCAAGCGAGTGGGCCATGCCTCGCCACACGTGATGCCACTCAATTCGGTCAGCACATCGATGCGCCGCGGACATCACGGCCGATAAAGACGCGCAACAGATCGACAAAGTCCGGGTTCATCGGGGAACTCGCCTCTCAGACGCCACTGCTCCTCGCTCAAGGCCCAGACTTCGAGCACACGTGTCGACACGGGAACCGCCGCCCAGAACGCACGATCGTCTTTCTGGTGCGCAGCCAGTGACGGGAACAGCGACCTGCATCCGGGTACGCCGCTCGGCAGCGGATTCCATCCGAAAGATCGTACCACGATGCCGCCTCGTGCGTAGACTAGCCGCATGCAGCTCCTCTGGCACGAGATCCGGCACAACCCGATTCTCTGGCTGCTGATCTTCGTGCCCGCGGTTCTCGCGGGCGAATCGCTTGCGCCGGAGTCGCACACGCTCCTTTTCCTGCTGTCAGTGCTCGCGATCGTACCGCTGGCCACGCTGCTGAGCCACGCGACCGAGTCGGTGGCAGCCAAGACCGGTGATGCCGCCGGCGGGCTGCTCAACGCCACTCTCGGCAACCTCACCGAGCTGGTAATCGCGCTGGCCGCCCTTCGCGCTGGCGAGTACACGCTGGTCAAGGCGTCGATCGCGGGCGCAATCGTCACCAACACGCTGTTCATGCTCGGCATGTCATTCCTGCTCGGCGGGGTCAAGTACCACGTGCAGGAGTACAACCGGGCGAGCGCGCGCCTCCAGTCCGGCCTGCTGTTCCTGGCCACCATCGCGCTGCTGGTGCCGTCGACGGTGGCGACGGCCGAAGAAGCCCGCAGCTCCGGTTTCCTCCAGACCTTGAGCGTCGGCCTCTCGGTGCTGCTGATCGCCGCCTATGCACTGGGAATGCTCTTCTCGCTTGGCACTCACAAAGAGCTGTTCGGAAGCGCCGCTCATGGTGAGGAGGACGAGGCGCCATGGCCGCTCAGTGTCGCCGGCGCGATCCTGGTGGTCGTCACCGTGCTGGTGGCGCTGGTCAGCGAAGTCTTCGTCGCCTCGGTCCAGGAGGCAGCGAGCGCCTTCGGCATGACCCAGGCGTTCGTCGGCTTCATCGTCGTCTCGATCGTCGGCGCGGCGGCGGAGATGGCGTCCGCCTTCTCGGGGGCGCGCAAGAACCGGCTCGATCTGAGCGTCGGCATCGCGCTCGGGAGCGCATCGCAGATTGCCCTGTTCGTCGCGCCGATCCTCGTGCTCCTCAGCTACCCGCTCGGGCCGGCCCCGATGGATCTGCAGTTCTGGCCCGGCGCGGTCGCGATGATGCTGATCGCGACGATGACCGCGTCGCTGGTGGTGAACAGCGGACGCTCGGCGTGGTTCGTCGGAGTACTGGTGCTGATGGTCTACGCGATCTTCGCGATGACGCTGTACCTGATGCCGCCGAAGGCTGCGTGAGATGGCCAGCCTTCCGCTGGCCTCGTCGCCGCGCGTCCTCGAGCCGATCGACCGGATCTCCGAGGTGCTCTTCGGACTGATCATGGTCCTGACGTTCACCGGCTCGCTCAGCGTGGCCGAAGCCGGCCGCGAGGACGTGAAGACGATGCTCGTCGGGGCGCTGGGCTGCAACCTGGCCTGGGGGCTGATCGACGCGATCTTCTACCTGATGGGATGCATTGCCGAGCACGGTCGCAACCTGGCGACGTTCCGCGCGGTGAAGGACGCGCGCGACGAGCGGGTCGCGCGCCGGATCGTCGCCGACGCGTTGCCGCCAATCGTCGCGTCGCTGCTCGGCGAGGCAGAACTCGATGACATCCGGGCTCGCTTGCAGCGCATGCCGGAGCCCGACGGCGCCGGCCGGCTGACGCATGACGATTACCTTGGCGCGCTCGGCGTTTTCCTGCTGGTGTTCCTGTCCACCTTTCCAGTGGCCCTCCCTTTCGTGCTGATGGCCGACGTGCGGCCGGCCATGCGGCTGTCGAACACCGTCGCGGTGATCTCACTCTTCCTCACCGGCTATGTCTTCGGCCGCCTGAGCGGCCATCGGGCGTGGCTCTTCGGCGTCGGCATGGTGGCGCTCGGCCTGGTCCTGGTCGGCCTCACGATCGCGCTCGGGGGTTGAGCCATTGCGGCCCCGAAGCGCGGAGTGTCATGCCCCCGCACTTTCGGGGTAACTGGATGGCTTGCGAATCAGCCGTTTGAACGGGTTGGGGGTGTAGACTGAGGCCCGCAGGCGGCAGGAAGTCAACATCCGGAGGCTCAGATGAATTGGCTCGTGACTATCGTGATCGGCGGCATCGTCGGCTGGCTCGCCAGCATCGTGATGAAGACCAATGCGCAGATGGGCCTCATCGCCAATGTGCTGGTCGGCATTGTCGGCTCGAGCCTCGGCTTCTGGTTGGCCGGGATGCTCGGGCTGGGCGCTTCGGGCCCCGTGGCGCAGTGGTTGGTGTCGATCGTCGGTGCCGCCATTCTCATCGTGATCCTGAAGGCGCTCGGCATCTTCAAGTAGACCGCGTCTCCGGCCCGACGGGCCCTTATCGATCGCTCGAACGGACCAGCCTTTCTCCGGCCCGAACGGAGATTCTCCATGCCCAAATACGCTGCGCGAATCAACGTCTGTGCCGCACTGGTATTGACCTTGCTGACCTCGTTGGCGGGTCGCGCATTCGCGCAGGGCCCGCAGGTGAACGATCTCCAGGGCGAAGTCCTCACCCTGAAGGCAGAGAATGCCGTCGTGCGAGAGCTCCTTCGCAAAATGGAGGAGCAGCAAAGGGCGCTGCTCGAACAAGTCGATCGCTTGCAGCGACGGCTCGACGAGGGCGCGATCCCGGCGGTGCAATTCAGCGATCAGCCGCAACTCGCAGACCAAGGGGAGGCCGCGGCGGACGTCGGGGCGTCGTTGGCCAGCGAGGAAGTTCTCCGTTGCCGGTGGCTGCCGCGGACGCTGCTTTACCGCCGCAAGCATCCGTTGAAAAACCGCAGCGGTACTTCCTTCCGACCGAGCGTTTCTGGCTCACCGGCGAGCTGATGCGAGTCCACAACGCGCCTTACGGCGGGGCCTTTACTCCGTACACAGCGGGTCTGCGTGGCTGGGTGCCGATGCTCCAGACGATACTGGCGTTTTGACGATCGTCAACTCATCCTTGTTGACCCCGCGCTGACGGCCGTCGCCGCCTCGTCTATGATGGCAGGCTATGGCCGCCATCACTTTGATCGTCAATGGCAAGCGGCATACGGTAGACGTCGAGCCGTCGACACCGCTCCTCTACGTGCTGCGCAACGACCTGGACCTCTCCGGCCCACGCTTCGGCTGCGGTCTCGGTCAATGTGGGGCGTGCACGGTGCTCATCAAGGGCGAGGCGGTGCGCTCATGCGTGAGGCCGGTGTCGCAGGCGCAGAACGTCGAGATCACCACGCTCGAGGGGTTGGCACAGAGCGGGAAGCTCCACCCGATTCAGCAGGCATGGATCGACGAGCAGGTGCCGGCCTGCGGCTTCTGCCAGAACGGGCAGATCCTCACGGCCAAGGCGCTGCTCGACAAGACGCCGAACCCGACCGACGCGCAGATCCGCGAGGGGATGAAGAACACGCTCTGCCGGTGCATGACTTATTACCGGATCAACGCCGCGGTGAAGCTGGCGGCGCGGAGGATGGCATGATCCGCCTTCGAAGGAAAACGGCTTCGGCGAGACCAGCCCGCCAACGTGCCAGGACGGCTTCGGCGGGGCAAGTGGCACGGCGCGACTTCCTCAAGACCTCCGGGATTCTCGTCGCCTCGGTCGCGGCAATTTCGGTCGACGGCGTCGAGGCGTTCCTGGATCGGGCATCGCAGGGCTCTGGCCCGTATCCCGATCCCGATTTCCATCAGCTCGACTCGTGGATCGTCATCCGCCCCGACAACACCGCCACGTTCTTCGTCGGCAAGACCGATCTCGGACAAGGCACCGGCACTGCGTTCCGCCAGATCATGTCCGACGAGCTCGACATCGCGTTCGACAAGACCACGTGCGTGATGGGGAACACGGACATCACCGTGGATCAGGGCGGCTCCGGCGGATCGGACGCACTCCAGACCGACGGCTACCCGATGCGTCGGGTCGCGGCGGAAGCGCGCCGGGTGCTGTTGAACATGGCTGCCGAGCGGCTCGGCGCACCCGTCTCCGCGCTCACCGTCAGCGACGGCGTCGTCTCGGCCGGCGGCGGCCAGGGCACGCCGGCGAAGAGCGTCACCTACGGGGAACTGATCGGCGGCAGGAAGTTCAACGTCACGCTGACCGGCAAGAGCATCGACGACACCACCGGCCAGGCGCCGCTCAAGCCGGTGCAGCAGATGAAAAACGTCGGGCAGTCGCCGCAGCGCTACGACATCCCGCCAAAGGTGGACGGCACGCAGAAGTGGGCTGTGGACGTGAAGGTGCCGGGTATGGTCCACGCTCGCAATGTGCGTCCGCCTGTGGCCGGCGCGACGCTGGTCAGCGTCGACGAGTCGTCGGTCACCGGCCGCCCTGGATTCGTGCGCGTGGTCACGAAAGGCAACTATGTTGCGGTCGTGTTCGAGCGCGAGGAGCAGGCGGTGCTGGCGGCGCGACAGCTCAAGGTGAACTGGAAGCTGCCGGCGACTCCGGCGTTTCCGCCGTCGGACGAGCTCTTCAAGTACATGCGCAGCACGGCGGCGTCTTCGACCGGCCGTCCGGTTGTGGTCGGCAACGTCGAGACCGGGTTCGCGAAGGCAGCGTCAGTGGTCGAAGCCGAATACGACGTACCGTTCCAGGGGCACACCGCGTTCGGTCCCGCGCACGCCCTGGCAGATCCGTCGAACGATCAGCTGACCATCTACTCGAACGACATGAAGTCCTACGGGCTGCGGTCCGGCGTTGCCCGCTTCCTCGGTATGCCGCGCGATCGCGTGCGCGTGGTGTGGATGCAGGGGCCACAGGCCTACGGGCGCACCGCCGCCGACGATGCCGGGTTTGAGGCGGCATTCCTGGCGAAGGAGCTGAACCGGCCGGTACGAGTGCAGTGGATGCGGCAGGAAGAAACCGCATGGGACACCAAGGGCCCGGCCTATGCCGCGAAGATGCGCGGCGCACTCGACGCGCAGGGGGCCGTTGTCGCCCTCGATTACGACCTCAAGGCCGCCGACCACAATCACCTCGGCTACAACGAGCACGACACGGTGTTGATCGCGCAGCTCACGGGACAACGGAGACAGGAGCCGGCGGCCGGACGCGCGTCGTATCCCTCCGACATGTATGCGGTGCCGAACCGCCGCATGGCCGGCAGCGTGATTCCGCTGCCGCTGGTGTGGGAGACGCCGCTCAGGACCGGCAACCTGCGCGATCCCGATGGCCCGCAGGTCACGTTCGCGTCGGAGAGCTTCATCGACGAGCTCGCGGCCGCGGCCAAGGCGGACCCGATTGCGTTCCGGCTGAAGTTGATCGAAGCCGGCACGGGCGACGACAGCGGTTTCAAGCGCGCCAGATCGATCGCCTGCATCAAGGCGGCAGCCGAGAAGTTCGGCTGGCAACCCCGCCCGGCACCGGGCCCGCGCGCGAGCGGCGAGATCCTCACCGGCCGCGGCGCCGCCTACGCCTATCGCAGTCAGACCGTCGTCGCCGAGATCGTCGAGGTCGAAGTGAACCGCAAGACCGGCCGCGTCTGGGTGAAGCGAATCGTCTGCGCCCACGATTGCGGGCTGGTCATCAACCCCGAGGCGCTGACGCGCACGCTCGAGGGTGGGCTGCTCCACGCGCTCAGCCGCGCGCTGCACGAAGAGGCGAGGTTCGACGGCCAGAAGATGACGACCGTGGACTGGGTGACCTCGCCCACCCTGACCCACGCCGACGTGCCGGAACGGATCGACATCGTCCAGGTCAATGGCGATCCCGACCCGAACCGGCCCGACCTGCCGCACTACGGCGCTGGCGAGACGATCTGCAAGCCGATGCTGGCCGCCGTTGCCAACGCCGTGTTCGACGCCACTGGAGTGAGGTTGCGCCGCGTCCCGCTCACTCCAGCCAGGGTGCTCGCGGCCCTCGGCGCAGCCCAGTCCAATGAGTGATAGCTGATGTCCTTCCCGGCGCCACCAGTTCCCGATCGGATCGGGCGCTACCGGATCGAGCGCAAGATCGGCGAAGGCGGGATGGGCGTTGTCTACGCGGCCCACGACGAGCGCCTGGACCGTGCGGTCGCGCTCAAGACCATTCGCGGCGAAAGCGACGACACCTCGCGCAAGCGGTTGTGGCGCGAAGCCCGAGCGGCGGCGGGCATCTCGCATCCGAACATCTGCCAGCTCTTCGAGGTGGAGGAGACCGAGGGCGGGCTGTTCATCGCGATGGAGCTGCTGGCCGGCGAATCGCTCGACGCCCGCCTGAACCGCGGGGCGCTCAGTAACGCCGATTCAGCCGCGATCGCGCTACAGACCCTCGCGGCGCTCGAGGCCCTGCACACGCGCGGGCTCATCCATCGCGACCTCAAGCCGTCGAACCTGTTCCTCACTCCGCACGGGGTGAAGCTGCTCGACTTCGGCCTGGCGCGACCGATGGCCAGCGACCGCGAGACCGGCCATACCGGCACGATACTGACTGCGGCCGGCGCACTCGTCGGAACCCCGAACTACATGGCGCCGGAGCAGGCGCGCGGCGAAGTGCTCGACGGACGGGCCGACCTGTTCGCCGTGGCCGCGCTGCTCTTCGAGATGCTGACCGGCGAGATGGCGTTCGGGGGCGCGACGATGGTGGACGTCCTGCATGCCGTGCTGCACGAGCAGCCTCCGGCGCTGGCGGGGGGCGGGGCGGTGGCCGGCCTCGACCGCGTCATTCACAAGGGCCTGCAGAAGCGCGCCGCCGACCGCTACCAGTCCGCGGCGGCGATGGCCGAGCAGATACGAGCCGTCACGACCGATCGCGACTCGAGCGAGATGACTCTGACCGCAGCCCGGGCGATGACGCGGTTCATCGCCCTGCCCTTCCGCGTCCTGCGGCCCGACGCTGACACCGACTTCCTGGCCTTCAGCCTGCCCGATGCGATCACGATGTCGCTCACCGGGACCCGCAACCTGCTGGTGCGGTCGAGTGCGGCGGCCGCGCGCTTCGATCCGCAAGCGCCCGACCTGCGGCGGCTGGCTGCCGACGTCGATGTCGATGTCGCGCTGATGGGCACCATCCTGCGCGCCGGGCCGCAGCTCCGGGTAACCGCGCAGCTGGTCGAGACACCCGCGGGCACCGTCCTGTGGTCGCATGCCTCCCAACATGCGCTTCACGATGTGTTCGCATTACAGGATGAACTATCCAGCGGCATCGTCCGCTCGCTATCGCGCTCGATCGGCGAGCCCGGCAGCGGCGCCGCCGCCCCGCCGCTCGACGTGCCGCGGAATGGCGCCGCCTACGAACTCTACTTACGCGGCAACGAGCTGGCCCGCGACTGGGATCGCCTCGCCGAAGCCCGCGACGTGTATCTGCGCTGCACCGAACTCGATCCGAGCTTTGCGCCGGCGTGGGCCGGGCTCGGCCGGTGTCACCGGGTAATCGGCAAGTACTTCGATGTGGCCGACGGCGCCGAGCTGGCGGAACGCGCCTTCGAGCGGGCGCTCGCGCTCAATCCCGAGCTGCCCGTGCTCCACAAGTACTACGCGCAGCTCGAGTGCGACGCCGGCCGCGGCGTGGACGCCACGCGGCGCCTGCTTCGCCGCGCGCGAGCCGTCACGGATCCCGAGCTGTTTGCCGGACTCGTGCACGCGTGCCGCTACGTCGGGCTGCTGGATGCTTCGGTGGCCGCACACGAAGAAGCGCGGCGCCTCGACCCGCACATTCAGACCAGCGTGCTCAACACCTATGCAGCGCTCGGCGATCACGAGCGCATCCTGCGAGACCCGGACCTGCACGATGCCGACGCTCGAAGCATGGCCTTGTATCGCGCCGGGCGCAGAGAGGAGGCGCTGGCGGTCTGGGAAGGGCCCGGCCCAGCCGCGACCCCGATGCTGAAGGCGTGGAGCGAGATGATTGTGGCCTGCCTCAGAGAGGCACGCGAGGCTCGCGCGCTCGCCGAACACGTGTTGGCGCACTCGATGTGGAAGGACCCCGAGGGTTACATGACCAACGGCCTGATCCTCAGCCGGCTCGGCAGCGACGAACTGGCGCTACGCGCGCTCCAGATGGCAGTGGACGGCGGTTTCCACGTGCCGCACACGCTGCTGCACGACCCGTGGCTGGCACCGTTGCGTCATCACGCGCGCTACGGCGAGATCGTGCGCCTGGCGCAGGCGCGCCACGCCGAAGCTGTGGCGGTGTTCCGAAGCGAAGGCGGCGAGCGGCTGCTCGGCCTGGCCGCTGCCGCCTGAAGGATCCGAAATCACTCCATGAACAGACGTGAGAGGACGGCAAGCGCGGCGCGCCACTGCGCGCGCCGCTCCTCGAGCGCGCTTGCGCTCTCCAGTTTCAGGTGAGTGACGACGACTGAGGTGCGCCCATCTCCTTTCGGCAGCAGGTAGAGCTGCACCGTCGTCGAGCCCCACTTGTAGCGGAAGCGGCCCTGGCCGTCGCCGCGAATCACGAAGCCCTTGGACGCTGGAGCGTCGAGCGCGGTGGCGAGCGACGCCGCCAGCGCCGGAGTGGCTTTCGCGAGCCACCGCGCGCGGCGTTTTCGCTCGGTGAACGCGCGCACGACCGCGCGGGTGTCGCCGTTCACGGTTTTCGTGACCGACAATTCGAAGTCGCCGCTCATCCGCTGGTGGAGCGTCCGCAGTCCGCGCGCCCGCTCGTACGCGACGGTAATGCCCTGCGCGTGCCAGCCGGGGACGGCATGAGCCTCGACGAGATGCCTTGCCGACGCGGTGTGCCCCTTCTCGACACCGCCAAAGCGATCGAGCACCGCGAACCAGTGATCGAGCGCGTGGCCGGTCCGGGCTCGTGCGGTGGCATCGCTGACGCTGCCCTTGGTGCTGGCCGCCGGCTGTCGGGTCTGCGACGCTCGCGCCGCTTCAGGTCGTGCGGCCGGTTCCGCGGCGGCGACTGCGGGCGCCTTGGCCGATCGCGAGAGGTCCTTCAGAACGTGCCGCCGGGCGGTCGTGTAGCGTTCGCCGGTCTTGGCGGTGCGGGTGCGGATGATCTGCTTGAGAGCGCGGGCGCGGGTCATGACGGTCCTTCACTGGCCACACGACCCCCAGCCCCCGCCTGCTGGTCGCGCGACCGTCGAAGAACCACGTGAACGGCTCGGGGTTGTGGATCCCCTTTGCCTCGATGGTCAGCCTCGCGGGGGGAGGCCGGGTCGAGGTGTGGCGGTGAGCCGCCGCCTCGGGCGACTCTGCCACCGTGAGGCCGTGCTGTCAAGGCGCGGCGGCCGCGTCCATTGGCGATTGAGGATTGACGATTGACGACTTATTGACGATTCACGATTGCGGGATTGCGCCATTCCATTGAGGATTGCCGCATTGCGACATCGGCGCATTGCCGCAATCATGATTGGCGCATTGAGGCAATGGCCCAATGCTGCAATCGCCAATTGAATGGCGCAATCCTCAATCAACGAATCTCCAATAAGTCGTCAATCGTCAGTCAACAATCGTCATTGGACAGGCGACATCTACCCGGTCAGGAGGCTGATGGCGCAGAGCTCGGCTTCCGTCTGCGACAGGAACCACCCCTGGACCTGGACAACGCGCCCTTGCTCGAAGTCCCGCTGCACCGCTCGCACCAGTGCGCGGATCGCGCCGGGCTGGTCGCGCGACCGGTCGATCAACTCGAGCGTGCGGCGCGACGCGGCGCGGACGGAGTCGCCTCCCGAATCGCGGCCGAGCAGCTGCAAGTAGGACTCGCCAAGCGCGCGGACGGCTGCGGCCTGATCGCCGAAGTAGGCTGCGCTCGCCGACGGCACGCGACCGGGCTGGTTCGACTGCGCACCGTCGGCCGACCGCGCCGGGCCAAGGCCGGCCGTCGCGCAGGCGGCCAGCGCCCGCCACAGGAACTCGCGCCGGAGAAGTGTCGTCACGCGCTCGACCGCTCCTCCCCGCGCCGCGACTTCAGCGTGTCGGCCAGCCTGTGGGCCAGCGCGACGACGGTCAGGGTGGGATTCGAATCGCCGCCCGTCGTGAACACCGAAGCGCCGGTGATGTACAGGTTCCGCACGTCGTGGGTCCGGCAGTTGGCATCGACAACGCTGTCCGCGGGATCGCGGCCCATCCGCGTCGCCCCGATGTGGTGTCCTCCAGGATCCTGGCGCCACACGAACCGCGCCCCATCTCCGGGCACGCGGAGCCGCGCCAGTCCGGCGGCTCCAAGCTCGCGGGCCAGCACCATCATCGCGCGCCGCATCTGCACATCGTCTTCGGGCGCAATGCGCCAGTCGAGCGCCACGCGAGGCATGCCCAAAGCATCGAGCTCGTCGGTCAGCGTGATGCGGCAGTCGGCGCGCGGCGACTGCTCCGTTCTGAGCGTCAACAGCGAGGCTTCGAAGCCGCCCCGCCCGCGCGTGACGAGGGCCTGGGCCGAGGCCGGAGCCAGCGGGCCCTTGTCCGGCGCCCCCTCTACTGGCGGGCCGGTCACGCCGGGCGGCTGGAAGGTGGCCGAGAAGTTGAGCAGCCGCTCGCGCCGCGAGACGCCAGCCGAGAGCCCGAGAGCGCCGATCATCTGCACCGGCGTTCCGTCAGGTCGCTTCCAGTCGGAGGCACTGCGCCGGTAGAACGCCAGGTCGAGTGCCGACGCGTACACGGCGTCGACGGATCGGTAGTAATGGGGATGCTCCATGAAGTAGCGGCCGACGACGTCGCGGAGGTTGGCCACACCCTCGGGCTGCTGCGATCGCGAGGCCAGGAGCACCCGCGCGTTCTCGATCCCGCCGAGCGCCAGGACGTACCGGCCGGCGTGCACCTGGAAGCTCGTGCCCTTGAGCGTGCGGCAAACGAACGACTCGACGCGGCTCCTCGGCTGGTCCAGGCGAATGTCTACGACATTTGCGAACGTCAGCACCCGCACGTCCTCCGCGCGTTCGAGGACGGGACCGTAGAGAGGGCCGAATCGAGTCGGCGGGCTGAACTGGTAGTAGCGCTGCTCGATGTTCGACGATACGGCAAGCAGCGGCTTCCCGGTCGCGCGGGCCCTGTCGTCCGCGTCCCACTCGAACTCGCCGATCTCGAGCGTCCGGCAGGCCCGCCGGTAGAACGGCACCAGGTCGGAGTACTTCAGGGGCCACCCGCTGTGAGGGACGTAGTCGCGACGCTCGAAGTCCCGTGGCATCAGCGGACGGCACCAGCCGGCCCAGTGTCCCGTGGTGCCGCCGAGCGCGCGGATCCGATTCTGGCGGAGGGTCCACGTATCGATGCCGGTCATCCGGCCTTCGGAGAGCGCGTCGGTCTCGTCGTCTCGTTCCGCGCCGCCGCTTTCGAGCAGCACGACCGACAGTCCCGCGCCGATCAGGTCCATCGCGATCGTCATGCCCGCGGCGCCGGCGCCGGCGATGCAGAGGTCCGCCTCGATGGTCGTGCCCTCGGCCAGTGTGCGGGCGTCGATCAACATGAAGGGGCTTTGTGGAGGCCGTGATTATACAGTTCGCGCCGGTCCCAATTCCCGCACGCCGCGAGCGTGCCTATAATCGCGCCGCATTGGAGCCCACATGCGACGAATCGCCACGCTCGGCCTCGCCGTTGCGGTGACGGCCATTCTCGGGGCGGCAATCGACGCGCAGCAGGCGGTTGGCCAGCGCCGATACATCCTCGCGACCGGACGCCGGCTCCCGTATCTCTACGCCGTCTCGCTCGACGCCGCGCTCGATCCGGCGAATAACGGCACCTCCAGGGCAATCGTCGGCCGCGCCAAGGTGGCGACGGAGGCGTTGGACGGGCGCCTGCTCGGCGATCCGGCCAATCTCGTCGTGAGCGAAGACGGCCGGACCGTCTACGTGGTGAACCATCACGGCGCCATCGACAACGCGGAGTTCCGCCAGCACGGCGGTCGCGGCCAAATCGCGGTACTCGACATCGACGACCTCCTGGCGCCGCAAAACGACGGCACCGCGACGGCCCTTCGGCGGCACATGGATTCTGGCGGCTTCGGCGCGCTGGGCGTGGTGCTCCTGCCCGAGGTGCTGGTCATCGCGAATGCCGAGAACCACCTGACCGAGGACGGCGGCAACCGCGTCACGTTCGTCGACCGGCGCACGGGAAGCCTCCGCGGCACGGTCGAACTCGCGCTGGGCTCGCCTGGCTTTCCGTGTCCCGACTACCCTGTGCCCTACGTCGCACCTTACGGGCCGCCGCGAAACCTGGCCGTACGTGCTCCGGACAAGGGCTGGGGCTGCTTCCCCGACCCGAACGGGTTGGCAATGGGCCGCGCCGCCGATGGCAGTGCCTACGTCTTCTCCGCCAACGGCGGCACGAACGACGTGTCGGTGATCGATCTCAGTCGAGCGCTACGTGGGGACTCTCGGGCGGAGATCGGTCGCATCCCGACCCAGGTTGGCCCGTGGGGCATCACGGCCACCCCCGACGGGCGCCACATCATCGTGGCAAACGGCGGCAGTCAGCGCGACGGGTCGGCGGGCAACACGCTGTCGGTGATCGACGTCGACCGGGCGCGCGCCGATCCCGACCGCGCCGAGGTGGCCCGCGTCCTGGTCGGCACCACCGATCCCGCGGAGCAGACCCATCCGCTGATCCCCACCGTCACCCCGGACGGCCGTGAAGTCGTCGTGCCGAACGTTCGCGCAAACAACGTGTCGGTCGTGAGCCTCCAGTCGGCACTCGCCGGTGCGCGTGACGCGGAGGTGGCACGCATTCCTCTCGCCCGGCCCGACGGGCAGTCGTCTCGTCCGAAGGGCTCGGCGATCACGCGCGACGGCCGGTACGCCGTGATCAGCGGCGGTCCCGCGTCCCCGCCGTTCTCGCAGGAGCTCGGTCACCTGTACGTGATCGACCTGCGGTCGCGCCGCGTCGTCGCGACGGTGACCGGGGTCGGTCACGAGCCATATGCGCTCGCCGTGGTGGAACGCTAGCGCCCGCGCCACCCATTCCGCCGGCTCCCAGCGCGGCGGAGATCTCGTACGCGCCGACACGGGTGCCGCTGGCGAGCGCCATGAACGGATGCAATATCGGGTGTCGGGCCGGCTATCTTGTCGCCGTCCCGGTACGCTGGTTCCCCCGCGCCGCGCATTCAGCAGATACGCGGCAGCTGCTCACCCGACAGGCGATCCACGACTCGCGTCGCCCCGATGCGGCTGCGAAGTGTGACTAGCCCCTCGGGCGCGGCGCCGACGCGGCCGATGAGCACGGCGGCGCGGCTGACTTCGTGGCGGGCGAGCACCCGCATGGCGATATCCGCGTCGGTCTCCGGTACCAACGCGATGAAGCGGCCCTCGTTGGCCACGTACATCGGATCGAAGCCCAGAATCTCGCACGCCCCCCGCACGTCGTCTCTGACTGCCACCGCGGTCTCGTCGATGGCCAGCTGCAGCCGCGAGGCTTCGGCAATCTCGACGAGCGCGCTGGCCAGGCCGCCGCGGGTGAGGTCGCGCAGGCAATGGACCTCGACGCCGGCGTCGAGCAGGTCGAGGACCGGCGCCGCAACCGGTGCGCAGTCGCTCTCGATCGCCGACTCGAACTCCAGCCCCTCGCGCGCCGCCATCACCGCCATGCCGTGCCGGCCGATATCGCCCGAGAGGATGATGAGGTCGCCGGCCCGAACGCTCGACGGGGCGACCACCAGGCCGTGCTCGATGAGGCCAATGCCCGCGGTGTTGATGTAGAGCCCGTCGCCCTTGCCGCGATCAACGACCTTGGTGTCGCCCGTCACCAGCGCCACAACCGCCGCCGCCGCGGCCAGACGCATCGAATCGACCACTCGCTCCAGGACTTCGAGAGCGAGGCCTTCCTCGATGATGAACCCGCAACTCAGGTATTGCGGACGGGCCCCGCACATGGCGAGATCGTTCACCGTCCCATTGACGGCCAGCGTACCGATATCCCCACCGGCAAAGAACAGCGGACGCACGACGAAGGAGTCGGTCGAGAAGGCGACGGTGGCACCGCCCATCGACAGGCGGGCTCCGTCGTGGCGTTCGGCGAGCGCGTCATTCCGGAAGGCCGGGATGAAGAGCTGCTCCAGCAGCTGGCTGGTCAACTGCCCTCCACCGCCGTGCGCGAGCAGCACGCGGGAGTGCCGGCCAATCGGGAGCGGACAGCCGAAGCCGGTCTCGTTCGTCGACATGATCAATTCCCCGTCGAGACCGTGTCGACGCGCACGCGCCGATACCGGTAGTACGCGGCGCAGGCGCCCTCGGACGACACCATCGTCGCACCCAGCGGGTGCTCGGGCGTACAGGAGGTGCCGAATGCCGGACACTCGTGCGGCTTCATCCGGCCCTGCATGATCAGCCCGCTCAGGCATTCCGGCGGCTCGTCGGCGTGGGTGTTCTCGAGATCGAAGCGCACCTCCGCGTCGAAGCGGCGGTATTCGGCCCGGAGCCCCAGGCCGCTGGCGGGAATCTCGCCGACGCCGCGCCACTTGCGCGGCACCACTTCGAACATCTGTCTTACCAGCTGCTGCGCGGGCACGTTCCCTTGTCGCCTGACCGCGCGGGCGTACTGGTTCTCGACCTCGGCCCGTCCGCCCTCCAGCTGCTTGACGCACATGTAGACGCCTTGCAGGATGTCGAGCGGCTCAAAGCCAGTGACGACGATCGGCACCTTGTATTTCGCGGCGAGCGGCTCGTATTCGGTGAACCCCATCACGGTGCAGACGTGGCCGGCGGCAAGGAAACCCTGCACCCGACTCCCCTCGGCTGACAGGAGCGCCTCCATCGCAGGAGGTACGAGCACGTGCGAGACGAGCATGGAGAAATTCGCGAGCTGATGGCGCGCCGCCTGGAACACGGCCATCGCGTTGGCCGGCGCAGTCGTTTCGAAGCCGACCGCGAAAAAGACGACTTCGCGATCGGGCAGCGTCCGGGCCAACTCCACCGCATCGAGCGGCGAGTAGACGATCCGCACATCGGCCCCGGCGGCCTTGACAGAGAGGAGATCGGTGCTGAGGCCTGGGACGCGCAACATGTCGCCGAAGGAGCAGAACGTCACCTCCGGCCTCGAAGCGATGATGAGAGCCTTCTCGATCAGCTCGAGCGGGGTCACACAGACCGGGCATCCCGGCCCATGGACCAGGGTCACTCCCTTCGGCAACAGCTCGTCCACGCCGAACTTGACGATGGCGTGGGTCTGGCCGCCGCAGACCTCCATGAGCGTCCACGGGCGCGTGGTGATCCGGGCAAGCGCCCTGGCGAAACCAGCCGCGGCATCTCCGTCACGGTACTCGTCGATGAACTTCATGACGGCGGCTCCTCGATCTCGGTGAGATCGCCCATCGCCTTCAGATACTCGAAGACTTGGGCAGCCTCGGATTCATCGACGGTGGAGATGGCAAACCCTACGTGCACGAGCACGTAGTCCCCGACCCGTGCCTCGGGCACGTAGCTGAGGTTCACCCGCTTCTGAATGCCGGCGAAATCGACCTTCCCGGAGCGCAGCATCGGATCCACGCCGTCTATCGTCACGATTCGGCCTGGTATGGCAAGGCACATGGCTGTTCCTCACGAATGCAGGGTGCCGGGTGCGATGGGTGCGACGGTGCGACGGGTGCGTTCAGCTGCGGCGCATGCCGCGAGCCTCGCGGTGACGGCCGCGATCTGGCCGAGCGCAAGGCCACCGTCGTTCGGTGGGACGCGCTGGTGCCAGCAGGCGCGGAAACCGGCCGCGGTGAGCGCCTGCACGGTGCGCTCGGTGAGCACCCGATTCTGGAAGCAGCCTCCGGTCAGCGCGACCCGGCTCTCGCCGGCCCGCTCGGCGACGGCGACGATGGCGCGCGCCAGAGTGTTGTGAACGCGGGCGGCCAGCTGGCCCGCTGGACGGCCTGCGTCCCGATCGCCGATCAGGCCTCGCACCATCGGCTCCCAGTCCAGGATCCATTCAGGCCGCAGCCAGTCCGCGGTCAAGGCATGACGCGCGTCCGTTGCCACGAGCGGCATCGGATACTCACCGGCTTCCGATTCGTCGACGGCCGCCTCGAGCGCCATGGCCGCCTGGCCTTCATAGGTCATGCGCTGACAGACACCAAGCAGGGCCGCAATCGCGTCGAAAAGCCGGCCGGCGCTCGTGGTCACCGGCGAATTGACGTTCCGCGCGAGGGCGAGCACGGCCAGGTGTCGTTCGGCTCGTTCGAAGCCGCCCGCCAGGTGGGGAGCATCAGCAAGAGCTGGACCGAAGATCTCGAAGAGCACACCAAGTGCTGTCCGCCGCGGCTCCCGCACCGCGGCTTCGCCGCCAGGCAACCGGAACGGCCGCAGCGCCGCAACCCGGGTGAAGGTCGCGTCGCGATTGGCGCGGAGGAATTCGCCGCCCCAGATCGTCCCGTCCTGGCCGTCGCCGGTGCCGTCCCACGGCACGCCGAGAGCGGGCGGCGCCAGATGGTTCTCGGCGAGGCATGCCATGACGTGCGCGAAGTGATGCTGGACCAACTCCACGGGCAACCCGGTGGCACGGGCGAACAGGGTTGACGCGTATCCCTGGTGAGCGTCCGCGGCGATCAGCTCGGGCTGCACGCGCAGCAGCCCGCGCAGGCTCGACTGAGCCTCATGAAACGAGTCGCGCGCCCGCTGATGCTCGAGATCGCCGAGATGCTGGCTCACGAACACGTGCCGGCCTGCGGTCACCGCGACGGTATTCTTCAGGTGACCACCCACTGCGAGCATCGGCGGCTGCGGCGTGTCGAGATCCACTGGAAGAGGCGCGTAGCCGCGCGCTCGGCGCAGTACCAGCTCGCGGCCGAGCATCACCCGCATGATCGAGTCGTCCACGTGCCGCACGATTGGCCGATCGTGCACGAGGAACACATCCGCGATGCCGCCGAGGCGCGAGACCGCCTCGACTTCGTCGATCACCATCGGCTCGTCCGAGATGTTGCCGCTGGTGCAGACGACCGGCCGCTGCATCTCGCCGAGCAGCAGGTGGTGAAGAGGCGTGTACGGCAGCATCACGCCCAGGTTCACCGTGCCTGGAGCAACGCCGTCGGCCACGCCGTGAGTACCGGCCCGTCGGCGGAGCAGCACGATCGGCGCCTCTGGCGCCTCGAGCAGCCGGTGCTCGAGCGGCGCGACCTCGCATAGTCCCTCGACGCTCGCCAGCGACGGGCACATCACCGCAAAGGGCTTCTCCTCGCGGTGCTTCCGCTGGCGCAGGCGCGCCACCGCGTGGGCATTGGCGGCGTCCACGAGCAGCTGGAATCCGCCCAGGCCCTTCAGCGCCACGATGCCGCCGTCCCGCAGGACCCGCGCCGTCTGCCCGAGCGCGTCATCGCCAGCCGCCATTACCGCCCCCCGCGCGTTCCACAACCGCAACGTCGGACCGCAGACCGGACAGGCGTTGGGCTGCGCATGGAAGCGGCGGTCGGCCGGATCGTCGTACTCACGCTGGCACGCCGCGCACATCGTGAAGCCGCTCATCGAGGTATTCGGCCGATCGTAGGGGAGGGCGCGAATGATGCTGAACCGCGGTCCGCAGTTCGTGCAGTTGGTGAATGGATAGCGGTATCGGCGATTGCGGGGATCCGTGATGTCCGCGAGACAAGCGTCACACGTGGCCACGTCCGGCATCACCAGTGTGGCCACGGCGCCTTCGTCACGGCTCTCGCGGATCGTGAACCCCTGCAGGGGCACGGGATCGAGCCAGCTCGGTTCCAGGCTCTGCACCAGCGCCAGAGGCGGGCGCTCGCGGCCAAGCCGCAGCAGGCACCTCTCGAGCCGGTCACGCTCGCCTTCGAACTCCGCCAGCACGCCCTGAGTGGTATTGCCGACCCA
>DATJFF010000008.1:0-4486 GCA_035495795.1 Vicinamibacterales bacterium | reverse complement strand
GCGATGGCCCGCGACACAGCGGCAGCCCGATCGCGCTCGATCGGAATCGGCCAGCGCGCCGTGCAGCACGCGCCGGAATGGCGGCACGCGTAGTCCAGGTGCGTGCTCAGCCAGAACGTCTTCACGGACGCTTCACGCCCGAGTACTCCAGCATCTGCGCCGCGAGGTCCATCGGATAGGAGATGGTGACGTCCGTGATCTTGCCGTCCGGAGCCGTCACGGCGGTCAGCTTCGGCTGGACGAACCCGGTATAGGAAGGCAGGTTCAGCTTCTCCACGCGGGCCACGACCTCGTCCCGCTGCTTCGGATCGAAGTGGATGCCGTAGGTGTCGAAGAGTTTTTTTGCGGCGTCGTAATCGCCTTCAGACTTGATTCTCTGGACCTCGGCGAGGAGCTTGCCGACGCCTTCACGGAACGCCGCCGCATCGGCCATCACGAGATACGTCTTGCCGTCCCGCGTGCGCTGCTCGATGGCCTTGGTGTTTGCCATCAGCCACCGGACGATCATCTGCCGGTTGCGCATGTGGTCTTCCTCGATCTGGCTCCCCTCGCGAACGCGGCGAAGCTGCACGAGGGCGTTCCGGGTGTAGGCCTCGTACTCGGTTTGAACGACCGCGTCGTGGTCGGCAGCCGGGATGACGCCGAGCTCGACAAGCTTCTTGTCGGCGAGGAAGTAGAGCCCGACGAGATCCGCGCGACCTTCTTCGAGCGCCGAGAACTGCTCCTTGATGAGCGCCTGGGGACTCGCCTTCTGCCCCTCGGCCTGCCGTCCCGACGCGTGCCCGATGACCTCGTGCATGTCGGTGATCAGCGATCCGCTGAAGTCGGCAAATTTCGTGGACCGGTCGGCTTCCTCCGGTGTCCACGAGAACTCGCCGCGCATCGTCCCAGGCGTGCTCTTGTCGTACGCCTCGGTCACATTCGACAGCGCCACCGACTTGCTTCCGTACTTTTCGCGAATCGCTTGATCGTTCGGAAGGTTGATCCCGATGGGCGTAATCGGTCCGGAGTCACCGGTTTCGACAACGACGTCGATCGCGTTGGCGACGATACCCTGGACGTTCGACTTCCGGTATTTCGGATCCCAGGGCATGTGATCCTCGAACCACTGCGCGTTGTCAGCGAGCTTCTTGATCCGCGCCGTCTTCTCCTGATTCACGTAGAAGACCAGGCCTTCCCAGCCTCCTTTGACTCCCCGCGGATCGAGGTAGACCTCGATGAAGCCGTTGATCGTGTCCACCGGCGACGCCTTGTCCTGCACCCAGGCGATGTCGTACTGCTCGCGATCGGCGACTTCGCCGGTCCGGTAGAACTTCACGAGCGCGGCCAGCGCTTTCGCCGTCGGCTCGGGAGCAATCGCCCGTGCGGCTTCGAGGTGCTTGATGATCTCGGTGATCTGCTGACCGTAGCGGCCGTCCGCCTTGTAAACCTCTTCCGCGAGCTTGCCGTCCTTCTTCACCAGCCGCGAGTTGAGCCCGTGCTTCTCGGTGAACCCTTTGAGGTCGGCCATCGATACGCCGGAATACAGGTTGTTGGCGCTCGCGAGGAGGATGTCCTTGCCGGGCCCGGGCGCCTTGTTGGTGACGATCGGATCCACATTGGGATCGAAGAACATCGGCCGCAGGCGCGCGAGGAGCTGATCCAACGACTCGCCGGCTCCCGTGCTGAACGTCGCGCCGGCGCCGGCAGCCGCCTTTGCGGCCGCGGCGAACGCGTCGGGCGTGCAGGCGAGCACGAACTTCCGCGCGGTGAGGTTGTTGTAGGGACCGTTGTTCAGCCAGAACAACTTGGTGTAGCGCTGGATCTCCTTGAACGTAGCCGGATCCACGGCCTTCTCGTGCGTGATGATCTGCTCCAGCACGCCGCGCATTGCCAGCGCATCCTTGTGCTTTTGATCGATAAAGATGTCGCGTCCGGCCAGCGCCGCCTGATAGAGGTGCCAGATCAGCGTCTTCTCCTGCAGCGGCAGCGACGCGAACCCGTCGGCGTACAGCTGCACCACCGCCGCATCGTCCACCCGGTCGATGAGGTATTTGTGATCGCCTCCGGACGCAGCAGGCGCCGACGTTGATGCCGCCCCCCCGGCGGGCGATGACGAGGGAGCCGGCCCCGGGCTGGAGCACGCGGCTACGAGGCCGAGAATCGGGAGAAGCGCTGGCAATCGCCGCGACAAGAAACGGAAGTCCATAACTGCCCAGTATAGTGAACCGGAGCGCACCGGGGCTGCGGCCGCCGCGACAGAGCGTGTCAACGCAGCTTCAGCGCCGTTCGTGCCGCTTCGACGACTGCGTTCACTCCTCGAGAAGCATCGAGACGTTGCCACGAAACGACGCCGGGGTCGTGCGCGATTTGTTCGGCTAGTACGTCAGCCGTCGCATCCGACGCATCGCCTGTGCGTGCACGCAGCCGCCCGGCCAGTGCCGCTGCCGGCGCCTCGAGCCAGAGGCCGGCGAAGCCCGCACCAGCGTGGCTTGCCACGTCCGCGATGGCTGCTCTGGCCTCAGGCGACAGGAAGGTTGCATCGACGACGACAGACGCTCCCGCGCGGAGCAGATCCGCGGCCCTCACGCCAAGCGCGTGGTACACCGTCCTGGTCACCTCCGGCGTGTAGGCCTCCTGGCCGAGACGCTCCTCGGGCTCGTGGTGGCGCAGGATCTTGCGCAGGACATCGCTGCGGAGCACGACGGCGCCCGGCATCGCTCCGAGCAGCGGTGCAAGGCGGGCAGCGACCGTTGACTTGCCGGTGCCGGAGTAGCCGCCGATCGCCACGAGCCTGGCGGGCTGGGGTTCAGCGCCGCTCCGCTCTGCCAGTTCCAGGTACTCACGCGCTCGCGACTCGTGTTGGAGCCGGCGCGCGGGGTCGGTCTCGAGCGCGGCGCTCGCAAGGCTGGTTTTCGCGCGTATCGCCGCACGGCATCCCTGGAAGAACGGAAGCAGCGCGAGACCGCCCACGTCACTCGTGCGCAGAAGGTACTGGTTGAAGAGCGCGTTCGCCTCGAGGGCGAGGCCCCGCCGCTCCATGTCCATCAGCAGGAACGCCAGGTCGTACCACACGTCGATGCACGCGAATGAGTCGTTGAACTCGATCGCATCGAAGAGGGTCGGCCTGCCGTCGAGCAGGACGATGTTCCGGAGGTGGAGGTCGCCGTGGCACTGGCGCACGAAGCCGCCGGCGCGGCGGGTCTCGAGGAGATCAGCGTGTCGAGCGAGGGCCTGCGCCCACGCGCCGGCCAGAGCCTGCACTCGGTCCGGCGGCACAACCGCCGGTGCGGCGGCGAGCGCTCGGACGTTGTCGTCCACCACGTCGCGCATGCCGTCGGTGCCGCCATGGTGCGGCGTCGGCATCGCATGGGCATGGAACGAGGCAATCGCGTCGGCGAGCCGAATCGCCAATTCGCGGGTGAAGCCGCCGTCTGCGGCAACGCGATCGAGCAGCGCCTGGTCATCGAAACGCCGCATCACCACCAGCCAGTCGACGACCGGTCCAGTCCCGTCGACAGCGAACGAGCCAGACGGCTCGCGCGTGACTTTTGCGGTCCGCTCGTAGAGGGTCGGCGCCGTCCGCCGGTTCAGACGGACCTCTGCCTCGCAGGCGTGCTGGCGCCGGTCGAGCGTCGAGTAATCGAGAAAGGGATAGCGCACCGCGCGCTTGAGTTTGTAGGCGCGCGAACCAGCCAGGAAGATGTGGGCGCTATGTGTGTCGATGCGCTCGACGGCTGCGGGCTCGGGGTAGGTTGCCGGGTCGCTCAGCGCCTGTATTACGGCGCCCTGTTCACCGTCGCCCGTGTCCATTGATGATTAGTGATTGATGATTGACGACTCAGTGGAGATCCGACGATTGCGAGATTGCATCATTCGATTTGAAATTGACGCAATGCGGCATTGATCCAATGCATCTATGGCGATTGCACCAATCTCCAATTGAATGGCGCAATCCCCAAATCCGTCAATCGTCAGTAAGTCGTCAGTCGTCAATCGCCACTCGTCAATGGACGCCGACGGGCGCGCCGGCCGGCGCGCTCAGCGCCGCAGAGCGCCAGTCCGGATGCGTCGCGCGCAGGATCTCGAGAGCCGCCTGCCGCGACTCTTTCGACAGGCGTTCGTAACGCGCCTCGTTTGTGCGCCCGTCGAGAACCAAGCGCATGCGTGCGAACAGCGCGAGGCGGACCTCGTCCGGCAGCGCGCTGGTCACGGGCGCGTAGACCATGTAGCTCACCGGGTAGCGGAACAGGCGTGACGTGCGATCGAAGTCGCGCAGCGAGCGGCCGCTCGCGTCCTTCGGCCCGCGTGCGGTGAACGATTCCGCGAAGCCGGAGCCGCCGCCAATCGGTCCGTCGAGCTGCGCTTCGTCCACGAAGAGCAGGTAGTCGGCGGTCTCGCGGAGCAGGTCGGCGACCGGTCCGGTCTTGACGTCAAGCGTTCCCTCAGCGGCCGCCGCGCGCCCCTGCCAGCCCAGACGGGTCAGCAGGTTCATCGCGTGCATCTG
>DATJFF010000007.1:0-4567 GCA_035495795.1 Vicinamibacterales bacterium | reverse complement strand
GCGTGTGCGGAGATCGCCACGTCGGTTGGAACTCGTGCGGGAGCCCAGAAGAGTGCGCTGGTCGACCTGTCCGGCCGAACGACCCTTGCGGAGCTGGCCGGGGTGATGGCGCAGGCCGACGCGGTGATCTCCAACGATTCGGGCGCCATGCACCTCGCTGGCGCAGTCGGGACTCCGGTCGTGGCGGTGTTCGGCGCCACCAACGAGCATCGAACTTCGCCACTCACGTGCGGGCCAGACGCGACGCCACCAGCAATCGTCGCGACCAGCGTCTGGTGCCGTCCATGCATGCTTCGCGAGTGCCCAATCGATCACCGCTGCATGACACGGATTCCATCCGCGCAGGTGTTCGAGGCGGTGCGGCGGGTGGCGCGTTGAGTAGCGCACTGCGTCCAGCGGTCTTCCTCGATCGCGACGGGACGATCAACGAGGACGTCGGCTACCTCACGGACCTGGCCGAACTGCGGATCTATCCGTTCGCCCCTGACGCGATCCGCCTGTTGCGGCGCGCCGGCTTTGCGATTGTGGTCGTGACCAACCAGGGCGGCATCGCCCGCGGCGTCTTGACCGAGACCCTCGTCGCCGAGACGCATCGCCGGATCGGCGAGCGCCTGGCCGCCGCCGGCGCCGCGGTCGACGCCTGGTACCACTGCCCGCATCACCCGGCGTCGGTCGTGCCCGGTCTCTTCACGCCGTGCGAGTGCCGCAAGCCGGGCACCGCGATGCCGCGCGCCGCCGAGTCGCGGCTCGGCCTGGACCTGGCGCGCTCGTGGGTGATTGGCGATCATTGGCGCGACGTCCAGATGGGACACGGCATCGGCGCGGGCGCCGTGCTGGTCCGGACTGGTCACGGCCGCGATCAAGAGCGGGTTCGTCCGGCCGATCAACGAGTCGAGGCCATCTGCGATAACCTGATGGCCGCCGTCGCCTTCGTGCTCCGTCACGGATCGCGCCAAGGCGCGACGGACATCCGATGATCGAACTGGTGCGGAGGCTCGGGGGGGCGCGCGTGGTCGTCGTCGGCGATCTCATCGCCGACGAGTACGTCTACGGGCGGGTCGCCCGCGTCTCCCGCGAAGCGCCGGTGCTGATCCTCGAGTACGACTCGACGGAGATCGTGCCCGGCGGCGCCGGCAATGCCGCCAACAACGTGGCGGCGCTCGGCGGCCAGGTGACCCTGGTGTCGCTGATCGGTCGCGACGAACCCGGCCGCCGCGCCGAGCGCGCGTTGCTGCGCAGGGTCGATCGCGGCAGCCTGGTGCGGCCGGCGGGGTTCCTGACGCCCGTCAAGACTCGTATCCTTGCCGGCGGGATTCATTCCGCCAAACAGCAGGTGGTGCGTATCGATCGCCTGTCACCGCGGCCGATTACCAACGAGCAGCGCACGGCAGTCGCCCGCGCGGCGCACAAGGCGCTCGGCAAAGCCGACGCGGTGCTGATCTCCGACTACGGCTCGGGCCTGGTCACGCCGGCGCTGGCGCGCGACATCCGGGGCCGACTCGGCGGGCGTTCCGTCCCGGTGCTGGTCGACTCACGCTACGCGCTCACGCGCTACCGCGGGCTGACGGCGTGCGCCCCGAACGAGTCCGAGGTGGAGCAGGCGCTCGGGCTGCGGATCGGCGACAACCTTCGCGTCCTCGAGCGCGCTGGCCGCCAGATGCTCGCGCGGACGCGCATGCAGGCGGTGGTCGTCACCCGCGGCTCACGCGGCATGGCGGTGTTCGAGAACGGCAAGAAGACGGTCCACATTCCGATCTTCGGATCCGACCAGGTTACCGACGTTACGGGTGCAGGCGATACGGTGATGGCAGCGCTGACGCTCGCGCTTGCGGCCGGCGCGTCGCTCGAGCAGGCGGCGCAGCTCGCCAACGTGGCGGGCGGGCTGGTCGTGATGAAGCGCGGCACCGCCACGGTCAGCGGCCCCGAACTACGCAAGGTGCTCGGGAGCGGCTGAGGCGTGCCTGAGCCGCTGCAGTTCGTCTTCGTCGCCGCGCAGACGTTCGTGCTGTCGGCGGCGTTCACTTGGCTCGTGCGCGGCCTGGCCCGCAGGCGCGGCTGGCTCGCGCCGCCGCGGCCCGACCGATGGCATCGCGAGCCGACTGCTCTCCACGGCGGAGTCGGCATTTTCGCGGCCTTCGCGCTCGGCCTGCTGTCGAACCTCGCGTGGTCGCCGTTCCTTGGCGCGCTGCTCGGCGTCACCACGGTGATGTTCCTCACCGGGCTGGTCGACGACACTGCCGATATCCGGCCCCAGACCAAGGTCGTACTCCAGGTCGCCGGCGGCCTGCTGCTCTATGCGGCGGACTTTCACTTCAACGACGCCTTCCCATGGTGGCTCGATATGGGAATCGTGGTGTTCTGGGTGGTGGCGATCACCAACGCGATGAACCTGCTCGACAACATGAACGGCCTCGCGGCCGGAACGGCCGTCATCGCCGGTGTCACGCGCCTGTTCCTCTTCGCGCAGATCGGCAACGTCGACGGCGCCGTCGCCAGCGCGGTGTTCATCGGGGCCGTGCTCGGGTTCCTGGTCTTCAACTTTCCACGCGCCTCGATCTTCATGGGCGATGGCGGCAGCTTCACGATCGGCTTCGCGCTGGCCGCCCTCAACCTGACGAGCGGCCAGGCCTACTCGAAGACCGTCTTCTCGATCTTCGTGTTCCCGGTGCTCGCGCTGGCCCTTCCGATCTTCGACACGGCCTTCGTCTCGGTCGTGCGCTACTTCTCGGGCCGGGCGATCAGCCAGGGCGGGCGCGATCACACGTCGCACCGGCTCGTCGCCATCGGACTCAGCGAGACCAACGCGGTGCTGATCCTGTGGAGCATCTCCGCGGCCGGAGGCGCCATTGCCTACCTGCTCTACAACGTCGGCTTCTCCTACGCGATCTACTTTGCGGCGATCGTGATCCTGGCGCTGGCGCTTTTCGGGATCGTGCTTTCGCGGGTCCGCGTCTACACCGAGGGCGCCGAGCCCGACGGTCCTGCATCGGCGTTCGGCTTCACGCTCCCGGGAGAGCTGGTCTACAAGCGGCAGATCCTATGGGTCCTGCTCGATGCCGTCACGGTCGTCCTCGCCGGGAACGCGGCCGTCGCGATGGCGCCGCCCCCCGACGGTCCATCGCAGCTCGCGGCATATGCCGTGGTGCCGGCGGCGGCAGTGATGATGGCGCTGCTGGCAGTGGGACTCTATCGCTGGGACTGGATGCACTTCGGCCCGTCGCTGGCCGCCCGCATCGCAGCCGGTTCCCTGATCGGGCTCGTCCTCGGCGCGCGGGGCGGCAGCGTGGTCGGCCCGATGCCGGCATGGCCGTGGGGGGCCGTGCTCGCGGGCTGGATATTCGTCGCCGCGGGCGTCTGCGGCACGCGCGTGGCGGTGCGCGTCATCGATCGATGGCTGCACCGCTGGGGCGGGGCCGGTGGGTGAGATCCTGACGCGCGAGGCCCTAGTTGAACAGGTCCGCGGCGATCGCGCGCGCGGCCTGACGATCGCGTTCGCCAACGGCGCCTTCGACCTGCTGCACGTCGGCCACATCCGCTACCTCGACGGGGCGCGCCAGGAGGCCGACCGCCTGGTTGTAGCCGTGAACGACGATGAATCGGTTCGGCAGGCGAAGGGACCGAACCGGCCGATCATGGCCGCCGCCGATCGCGCCGAGCTGGTCGCCGCGCTCCGCGCCGTCGATTACGTGGTGCTCTTCGCCGAGCCGACGGTGACGCCGCTGCTCGAGCTGCTGAAGCCGGACGTGCACTGCAAGGGGACCGATTACACAGTGGACACCGTTCCCGAGCGCGCCACCGTCCACGCCTACGGAGGCCGGATCGCGATCGTCGGCGACCCGAAGAGTCACTCGACATCCGCGCTTGTCGAACGACTCGGCGCAGATGACGCCGGCGGGGATTGAAGACACTCGGCCGGGAGGAGTGAAGAGCGCTGCTCGGTAGGGGGAAGGACACTTGGGCAGGAGGGAGTGAAGACTCTCGCTCGGGACGGAACTGCGACGGGACAGCTCGGTTCGCGCTGGTAACCAGCTGCTGGGTAAGTCTCGACGAAACCGATCTCGACCGACTTCCGACTGGCGTCTCAGATCGTGGCGCCGCCCCTCCCCGCGGCGCGGGGGCGTTTCAACGCGCGCCGCCTCCGTTCCCCGCGTAGTCCAGATCTCGCACTCCCGATCTGGCGCAGCCCCCTCCCGAATGCCCGACAGGCCCCTCGCGATCAGGCGCAAGCCGCTTCCCGATCAGGCGACAGCTCGCTCCCGCTCTCGCGCAGCCGCTTCCCGATCGGGCGCCAGCCGCCTTCCCGGCAAGCGCGCGGTGGCGTCTCGGCACGTCGCTCCCGATTCCGCCGCGCTCCCGATCGTGGCGCAAGCCCCCTCCCGCTCTCGCGCAGCCGCTTCCCGATTGGGCGCCAGCGCCTTCCCGGCAGGCGCGCGGTCGCGTCTCGGCGCGCGCTATCCTATTCCTCTTGCCTCGTCGCATCCTCATCGTCCGTCTGAGCGCGCTCGGCGACATCGTGCATGCCGTGCCTGTGCTCGCCGCGCTGCGGCGGCACGAGCCCGACGCCGAG
>DATJFF010000006.1:0-49881 GCA_035495795.1 Vicinamibacterales bacterium | reverse complement strand
CAGCTGCGTACCGCGGTCGCGCGGGCGGCGCAATCGCCCTTTCCGGTGCTGATCGAAGGCGAGAGCGGCAGCGGCAAGGAGCTCGTCGCTCGAGCCATTCACCGGATGAGCCCGCGCCGGCAGCGCCGTTTCTGCGCACTCAACTGCGCGGCGCTTGGCGAAGAGCTGGCCGAGGCCGAGCTCTTCGGGCACGCGAAGGGTGCGTTCACAGGAGCCGTGGCCGAGCGGACCGGGCTCTTCGAGGAGGCGACCGGCGGGACGTTGTTCCTCGACGAAGTCTCGGAACTGTCGGCCCGCGTCCAGGCCAAGCTGCTGCGGGTGCTCCAGGAACACGAAGTCCGGCGCCTCGGCGAGTCGCACGTGCGCCCGATCGACACACGCGTTGTCGCGGCGACGAACAAGCCGCTGGCAGAGGAGTCGCAGGCAGGACGGTTCCGCCGCGACCTGCGTTACCGGCTCGACGTCGTGCGGCTGACGATTCCTCCGCTGCGCGAGCGGCTGGAGGATTTGCCATCGCTCGTGCGCCACATCTGGCAGGGGCTCGTGTCACGAACCGGCAGTCGCGCAGCGCTGTCGCCAGTCGCGATGGCCTCGCTCGGGCGCTACGACTGGCCGGGCAACGTGCGCGAGTTGCAGAACGTGCTCGCGTCCCTGATCGTCTCGAGCGCCTCGCGCGGGCAGATTTCGGCGGCTCAATTGCCCGCGCACATCGGCCGAACGGCGGCGCTCGGTGACGCGCGATCGCTCGCCGCGGCGCGCAGGGAGTTCGAAACCCGGTTCGTGCGTGCGGCCCTGGCTCGCGCCGACGGCCGGCAGGCGCTCGCGGCTCGCGACCTCGGGGTTTCGCGGCAGGGACTGGCGAAGCTGGTGACGCGCCTGGGGCTCAAGACACCTGGCTAACGGACGTCAAGGCAAAAGGCACAAGGCAGAAGGCAGAAGGCAGAAGGAAAGGACGCAACAGGGAAAAGGCATCAAGGAACGAATCAAGGGACGCCGGCTCGAGCCTTGAGCTCCAGCAGGGCGGGCGTCGGGCCGCCCTCGTCGATCGCGCGATCGATCCACCGTGCCGCCAGCAGTGGTTCGCCCATCTGCAGCGACAGCTCGGCGATGTGCGTCGCGATCGATGTCATCGGCTCGCGATCGCCGACGAGCGCGGCGTACTGCAGCAGTGCGTCGCGCGCCTCGGGTAACCGCCGCTGCCGCTCGGTAACCGCCGCAAGCCGCAGGAAGGCATCGTTGGAGACCGGCAATCGCGTCACGGCCTGTCGCAACGCGCGTTCGGCGCCAGCCACGTCTCCGCTCAGTGTGAGCGCCCGGCCCAGGTCGCTCAGCGCCGCGCTGGTGTTGGTCGCGTGCTGAGCGGCCTCGGTCAGCGCCTCGACAGCTTTGGACAGAGCCGCCGGGTCGCTTCGCCGTTCGGCAATGCCCAGCCAGACGTGGCCCAGCGCGGCATAGCTGCGCGGCGAGTCCGGAAAGCGCTCGATGGCTCTCGTCAGCGTCTGGATCGCCTGCGTATCGCGGCCGCTGCTGGCGTAGGCCAGGCCCACCACGATCAGCGGCTCCGCCCGGGATGGGTCCAACGCGCTTACGGCTTCCAGCGTGTCGATGGCGTGCTGGTGCTCTCCCAGGCTGGTGTAGACCTCGGCGAGGGCTTCGCGTGGACCGGAAGCTCCCGGCGACGCCGTGACAACCGTTTCGAGCGCCTTCCGCGCCTCCTGCGGTTGTCCCAGGTCGCGCAGGCAGAGGCCGCGCAGAAATCGCGCGTCGCCAAGCGCCGGATCGAGCGCCAGTGCCTGGTCGAGCGCCGCCAGCGCGTCGGCGGCCGCGCCAGCGCGATACCTCGCCACCGCCAGCTTGTAGAGGACGCGGGCGTTGCGGTCATCGAGGGCGACGTAACGCTGAAAGTACTCCGCCGCGCGGTCGACGCGGTCCAGGTCGAGGCTGATGTCGCCAAGCCACTCGAGCGGGCGGGTGGACGACGGGTCCAATTCGGCGGCGCGCCGCAGGTCCCGAAGCGCGGCCTCGGATTCGCCTTGGAGCTGGTAGACCCGGCCCCGCTTCAGGTACGCGACTACGGCGTCGGGGACCAGCGCCAGGGCGCCGCTGTAGGCTTCGAGGGATTCGAACACCCGTCCCGCCTCGGCCGCCTCGTCCCCGCTGGCCACGAGGCGGACGAACTCCTGTTCGGTGGAATAGGAGGCGTAGGCCAGCGCTCCTACAACGCCGGCGGCGGCCACGAGAGCCAGCGCCACGAGCGTGCGACGCATTGCGACGATGGTAACAAAATGGCTCGGTGGGGTCATTCGCCCCAGCGAAGACGGGAACTTTCGCAAGTCCGCGGGTTCTAATTGGTTTAGACTGATCATGGGTCCGCGACTTATCGCCGAGGAACTCGTGAAAGAAGCTGGCGCGTTCGGGTGGTCGGATATCGCGTCGGGAGAGGCTGCCCTCATTCAGCGGTGCGCCGCGGGAGAAGAGGGCGCCTGCTCGGAGCTGGTTGCGGGACACGAGCGGATGGTCTACACCCTCTCGCTCAACCTTCTCGGCGACCGCGACGAAGCCCTGGACCTCTCACAGGAGGTCTTCCTCCGGGTCTTCCGGACCCTTCATGGCTTCCGCGGGCAATCCTCTCTCAAAACCTGGATCTACCGCATCGTCATCAATCAGGCGCGTAACCGGCAACGGTTCTGGCGCCGCCGCCGACGCGCTGATCAGGTGTCGCTGGACCAGCACGTCGCCGAGCACGGCGACCTGTCGCAGCCAAGCGACGGCACTTCGCCCGATCGGGCTCTCGCCCGGAAGGAGCTCGCGTCCAAGTTGTGGAGCGCCCTCAACGACCTGCCGTTCGATCAGCGGACCGTGGTCGTCCTGCGCGAAATCGACGGGCTCAGCTACGACGAGATTGCATTCTCGCTCGGCGTCGCGGTCGGTACGGTGAAATCACGGCTGACCCGCGCCCGACAGGCGCTGCGGCACCAGCTGCGGGAGAGCCGGTCATGATGCACGTCACGCGGTGCGAAGACGTGCAGGAACGGCTCGAGGAGTTCCACGACGACGAGCTGACGATCGAGCAGCGGGTTGCCATTCAGAGCCATCTGCAGGACTGCGTCACCTGCTCGCTGGTCGCGGCCGAACTGGCCGATCTGCGCCACTCGCTGCGCGAAGCTGCATGGCACCAGCCGGACCGCGACGCCCCGGAAGCCGAGCGTCTGCCGGGCTACGTGGTGGAGCGGCTGCGCGTCGAAGAGCAGTTCTCGTTCGAATCCGAGATCAAGTCGCTGTTCCAGGACATGCATCTCGTCTGGGCGGCGCTCGGCGCAACCGCAGCGATGCTGTTCTGTCTCATCGGCTCGATCGGTGTGCTGCACGCCGCCAGCCAGGAGCGGCCCGATTCGCTGGCGGGCCTGATCACGTTCCTCGCGAACCCCGGCTCGAACGAGAATCCGGTCCGGCTCGACGCGCGCATGCTCGCGCCGCGGACGCGGGTGGACGACGCGTCAGCGCCTCTGCCGCTGGCAAGCGGCGACGCGGTGTTTGCGTTGTCGGCAGTTGTGACTCGAGAGGGCAGGATTCAGAATCTCGAGCTGCTCGGCGATACGCCGCTCGGTCCGCAGAAGGTGCGTCCCGACGTCCTGCTGGCCATGCTCCAGCAGGCTTCACAGGTGGAGTTCGAACCGGCCAAGAACACGCCGACCGGCGATCCGGTCGCGGTGAGCATGGTGTGGGTGCTCGCCAACACCACCGTCAAGGGCCGCCCGACCGACGACGTGATCGTGATTCGCCGCCCGCCCGCCGCGACGCCAGCTGTCGATCGTCTCCCGACCACGCCAAAGCCCACTCCCGTGGGCCTGAACCGGCCAGCGACTGACGACGGTTACCTGTCGTAAGTCGTAGTCAGAAGGCGCAACCTTCTGCCTTCTGCCTTCTACTTCGGGATCGCCGCCTGCCCAACGCCCACGTTGTTGAGGGCGTCGGTCGCGCGGATGACCAGCACGCGTCCGGCGGTGTCGGCGTCGAGGCGAATCTCGAATTGCTCGCGTCGTGAGTCGAGCATGCCGTCTCGCGGGTAGGCGACCTGCCACTTCTGCGAGTCGAGCGAGTATTCGACGCGGGTCAGCGGCGAGTCCGTGTCGCGCACTTCGACCTGCACCACGAAGCGAGTGCCTTCACGCGCAACGCTGCCGACCGTGACTGACGGGGGAGTGTTGTCGATGTCGAAGCTCGAACTCTCCAGCTCGCCGATCAGCGCCTCCTCGGCCGGGTGAGCCTTGGCGTCCGAGGCGACAACCTTGACGACGTAGGTGCCGTTCGGAGTCGACGATGTGTCCCAGACGGTGAGCGTCTCGGAGAGTCCCGACTTCAGCGTTCGCCAGCTGGTTTCACCCTCGCGGCGATACAACACCGTGTAAGTCAGGTCGTCGCCGTTGTCGTCTTCCGCTTTCCACGCCAGCGTCTGGAGCCCGCGCTGGTAGATCCTCCGCCCCAGTGTCGGGCCGCCGGTCTGCGCCGCGGCTCCCGTGCCCTGGCTGACGAGCTTGCGATCGGCCGGCTCCTCGTCGAAGCCGGCGATCTCGGTTTCGCCGGTGGAGAACGGCTTCTGGAAGGCCACGCCGGCGGGATGCACGGTGATCGATTCCACCCGCGGCCGGATGTTGCGCTGCAAATAGGCGGCGGAAATCGAGGTCAGGATGGGAGTCGCCGTGGTGCCGGTCAGCACCGCGCGCCACTGCAGATAACGAGCCTTGGGACTGGTGATGGGCGAGCCTTCGGCGGAGTTGTATGGAACCGACCAGTCGCTCCACGTTTCGTC
This sequence comes from Vicinamibacterales bacterium, assembly GCA_035495795.1. Classification (GTDB taxonomy): domain Bacteria; phylum Acidobacteriota; class Vicinamibacteria; order Vicinamibacterales; family UBA2999; genus VFZN01. The sequence goes on along the minus strand of DATJFF010000006.1, from coordinate 45,071 downwards.
GGGCGTCTTGGTATTGCCGGCACGCGTGAAGACCTCGACCTTGGTGCCGCTCGGCGTTGCCGCACGCCACGAGATGCTGCCCCAAGACGCGACGACCTTGGCGTCCTTCACCTCCGACTCGTACGTGCCGCGAGTCGCACGCGCGCCGGACACCGACACCAGCAGCCCGGGATTCGCCGTCGCGAGCAGCGTCCGATCGCCAACCCGTGTCATGGTCGTCGCGTGCTCCGCAGGCACGCTGGTCACGAGAACCGGCACGATCGGCTCACCCGAGAGGCGGTAGATCTTGCCCTTGTCGCCGGTGGAGACGAGCACGCCGCCGTCAGGCTCGAGCGCGAGGTCGTAGGGCGAATCTTCCTTCGCTTCCCAGAGCAGGTCGTACAGTCCGTCCGGCTGGATGCGGTAGACAGCGCCCGACGTCGCGTTGCCGGCCGACGCCGACTGGGCAGGCGACGAGCTTTGCGCGGAGACCGGAACATCGATAACCGAGAACGAGAGCACCTCGCTGGACACCGACGCAGTAGGGGGCGGCGTCGGCGCCGGCGGCGTCTCGGCAGTGTCGTTGCCGCCGCCGCTCGACGGCTTGCCGTTGAGCGCGGCAACGTAAATCAGGCCGCCATCGTTGAGCCGTATCGACCGGATCTCCTGGAACGGAGTGTCGAGCAGGAGGAACCCCTTCTTTGCCGCATCGACCCGAAACACTCGCCCTGGCCCGGCGGTCCCGACGAGCAAGGCGCCGGATGGCTCGACGCCCAGCGTCATCGCGTGCGTCGATTTCGTTGTGAAGTACGGCTCGCCCTTGCCGTCGGGCGTGATGCGGTAGACGACGCCCTTGTCGCCTGTTGCCGCGTAGAGGATCCCCTTGCGGTCGGTGACCAGCGCCCAGATGTACTTGTCCTCGGGATCGAAGAACGGCGTCGCCTGGCCTCGGCCGTCCACGCGGTAGATGCGGCCGTCCGGTGAGGTGCCGACATACAACCCGCCGTTGGGAGCCAGGGCCAGGGCATGGACCTCGAGCTCGGGACTGTCGTAGAACAGCGTGCCGGTCCCGTCCGGTGCCACCTTGTAGACCTTGCCGTCATTGCCGGTACCGAGATAGGTCGTGCCGTCGGGGCTGCTCGTCATTGCCCACACGACCGTAACGGCGCCGTCGAAGATCTTCTTCACCTCAGGGCCGAGCGTCAGGCGGCCGTGGCGATCCACCGACAGCTGGTCGATGTCGCCCTTCAGGAAGTCCGCCTGGGTGGCTGCCTGCCAGAAACCCGGGGCCGCCGACAGCTGCCATGTACAAACGAGGAGGGCGGCCGCGGCAAGCAGCGCCCGGAAACGAGGGGTTCGGGTCATCGTGATGAGTCGAGGGGGATCGTGAGCTGCCGCGATCCGGTCACGGCCAGATCGAGCGGCACGTCCCATTCAGCCTTGATCGCCGAGTTCATGCTGGACACGTTGCCGGCGCTTCGGTCCGATTCGAGCACGCCCAGCACTGATGGCGGCAGCGCGCCCATCGGCTCGCCGCTGACGACCGCGCCGGGGTCGTTGGTCGACAGGCGAACGTAGAGGCGATTGCCTCGCCGGGTCCGATTGAACGAGCGGATAATCTGCGAGGGCCGCTGAGCGTCCGCGCCGCGAACGTCGCGACGATCGTCGGCTGACGCGCGCGCGCCGTCCGCGACCAGCAGCTGCACCGATCCGGTGACATTCGGCGGGAAGGTAATCGGCACCCGCTTGATGATCTCTTCGCCATTCGGGCCGCGCAGCGCGACCGATACGATCGCGGTTCCACCGGCGCGTGGGCGGGGCGTGTCCAGCCACACGCGCTCGATCCGTGCGGCGCGCGTCTCCTCTGACGCATCCACGGTGAGCGCGATCCGCTCGACGTCCACGGGCTCCGAGGTGTTCTTGAAGAGCTGAGTGAGCGGCCCGGCCACATAGGCGGCGGCGAGGCCGATCGGCTGATCGCCGGTGAACACGTCTTCGAAATCCAGCTCGCCGTGGGCCTTGATGCTCGCCGTCCCCTTCACCGTGATCGATGCCGGACCGGTCGCGCGCTCGTAGGCGGTCAGGACGTTGGCAACCGCAAGGTAGGCCAGAAGCGGCGTGAACGTCGCGTCGCGGACCACGCCGAACGAGAAGGTTCGCGCGCCGAGGCGGTTCGAATTGAGCGTCACCGTCATCGGAATCAGCGACGGACCGGCCCCGAGCGTGCCGGCGATGGCAGTCGCGCGATCCTGCTGCAGGGTGCCGATGACCGGCCCGAAACTCGCCAGCTTGCTGGACTGCATGAGGCTCGGCAGCACCACGTGCACCGTTGCCGTGGTCATCGGGAACTGGGTCGGCCCGAGGTTGTACAGCGGGTGGCCGAACGCGTAGACGCGGTCGCCCTCGACAGCCGTGACGGTCCCGGTTGCGCCCAGTTCGAAGTCGCCTGAGAGGAGTGAGACGCCGACGGCGTCACCCGGCGCGAGAGTCCGCTTGGAGTCGGTGGCGGTGGTCGGCGGCGCCTGACCGGTGATTGGAACAAGGCCGGCCGCCGCGAGGGTGGGAGAAAGCGCCGTAAGCAGCGAAGGGTCGAAGCCGCTGGCCGTAAGCGGGACCGCAATCGGGCGGAGCATTGCGCCCTGGGCGGCCGCTTGGACGCCGGAAAGCGGCAGTCCCGCCGGACGAGTAAGGCCGAGATCCCTGGTCCAGATCGCAAAGAGCTGTTCCGGCGTGAACGGCCAGGCAATCGACACCGGCCGGGCGCGCGCCGCGGTGCTGGCCATTGCCGTCGCGTCGGTCATTTCGGCGATCGGCGTGATGCCGGCGATCGGTTCCTTCGAGAACTGGCCGAGCGAGTAGGACACCGCGCCGAGCAGGCGGCCGTCGATGTAGACGGGACTGCCGCTCATGCCGGCAATCACTCCGGTGTCGGCCAGCGGGCCGCCTTCGAGGCGGGCGAGGATGAGGTCGCGGTTCGGCGCGATCATGTTCCGCAGCACGCCGAGGATGTGGACCTTGAAGTCTTCGAGGGTGGTGCCGGAAAAGACGGTGCGGCCCACGCCGACCATGCCGGGCTTCACCTCGTCGATGGACATCTGGCGCGTCTGCGCGCCAGGCCTGCCGGCGAGGAGGAGGACGGCAAGAGCCAGGGCGATGGGAGCCACGAAGCGGTATATGCGCATGAGAACGGGCAAGTCGCGCGGGCGTTCCTTGTTCAATACTACGCGATGTGTTACTGTTTCGACGTTCGCATGCGCGCTCGAGTCGGTTTGCCCGCCCGCCACGTTGCCTCGCCCGTCAAGACCGGCGTCGGCACGGGTGTGTTTACGGGTTGGTGGTATTGGCGCCCACATGAAGAGGCTGCCTAGCGTTCGCGTGAACTGATCTACCGCCAACCGTCACTCGACCAGCGCCTCTTCAACCCTGTTGAAGAGGCGCTTTTTGCATTTATGGACCAGACCCGCCTGTGCATAACCGTGATGGCGCCGACCATGGAGGCGCTGCGGGAGCGGCGAGACCAGCTCTCTGCCGCCGAGCTGGTGGAGCTGCGCCTCGACGCCGTGGACCGGCCTGACGTTCGGGGCGCTCTCGAGGGACGCCGGGCACCCGTCATCGTCACGTGCCGGGCTGCGTGGGAAGGCGGTCATTTCGCGGGATCTGAAGCGGATCGGCTCCGGCTTCTCGAGGAGGCACTGGAGCTCGGCGCCGAGTACGTGGACATCGAAGCGAAGGCGCTCACGCCAGGGTTTGCTGGCGGCCGTCACCGGGATCGCATCGTCGTGTCGCTGCATGACTTCGCGGGCATTCCTGACGATCTGCCCGAGCGGGTGAGGTCGATGCGGCAGACCGGCGCCCGGGTTGTGAAGGTCGCAGCCATGGCTCATCGGCTGATCGACGGACCGGCGCTGGTGGAGATCCTCAAGCCGCACGAAGCCCCCACCGTGGTCGTGGCCATGGGCGAGGCCGGGCTTCCAACCCGCGTTCTGGCGGCTCCTCTCGGGTCGCTCTGGACCTACGCCGCCGACACCACGCTTGCCGCTCCCGGTCAAGTCAGCGCAGAGCGAATGAGAGACGAATTCAGGGTCTCCAATCTGACTGCCCGCACTGCCCTCTACGGCGTCGTCGGACGGCCGGTTTCACATTCCCTGTCGCCGGCCATTCACAATCGCGCCTTCGACGCCTGCGGCATCGACGCGGTGTACGTGCCGCTCGCGGCCGCCGACTTCGAAGACTTCCGGCAGTTCGCCGAGAGGATGGACCTTCGGGGCGCCAGCGTGACCGCGCCTTTCAAAGTGCCTGCTTTCGAATTGGCCGGCGCGGTCGATCGCGAGGGACAGCAGGCGCAAGCGATCAACACCTTGCGTCGGCCCAACGGTACCTGGGAGGGACGTAACACCGACGCCGCAGGGTTCATGGCGCCGCTGGCTTCGCGCGGCACCCTGCGGGGACAGCGGGCGGCGGTGCTCGGCGCGGGCGGTGCGGCACGCTCCGTCGCGATGGCGTTGCGCGAGGCCGGAATGGACGTGACAATCTCGGCTCGGCGCGAGATGCAAGCCGCCGAGCTCGCTTCTCGGGCGGGCGTGGCGTGGACCTCGTGGCCGCCATCACCCGGATCGTGGGACCTCCTGGTCAACGCCACACCAATCGGCACGGCGCCCGCCATCGATGAGTCGCCGGTCGCTGCCGATCTACTGAGCGGCCGCCTCGTATACGACCTCGTCTACAACCCGCCGCGCACACGACTCATTGCCGACGCCATCGCGCGCGGCTGCGAAACCATCGGCGGGCTCGACATGCTCGTCGCCCAGGCTGCAGCCCAGTTCACCTGGTGGACCGGCGCCTCACCGCCCGAAGCCGCCATGCGCGACGCCGCGCTTGCGCGACTGAGCGAGACACATCCTGTATGAAACTGACGTCGTTCGAAGAATTCGTGGAGCTTGCTCAGCGCGGCACCTTCGTTCCGGTCGTGAAGGAGCTGGTTGCCGATCTGCTGACGCCGGTGTCGGCGTTCCTCAAGGTCGCCGAACATTCCGACTACGCCTTCCTGCTGGAGAGCGTGGAGGGCGGTGAGCACGTTGGCCGCTACTCATTCCTGGGCAAGGATCCGTTTCTCATCCTTCACGGTCGCGACGGCCAGACCACGCTGGAACAGGCCGGGACGACGTCGACCGCGGCGCAGCCGTTCGTCGAAACGCTGCGGTCGCTGATGAACGGCTTCCGGTCGCCCTTCGTGCCAGGCCTGCCTCGCTTCACGGGTGGAGCAGTGGGGTACTTCGGCTACGACGCCGCGGCCTGGTTCGAGCCGGCAGTTGCCCCCGCAGACGGCGGTCCGGCGGAGACGGATCAGGCCGGCTTCATGCTCTTCGACACCGTGCTCGCATTCGATCACGTTCAGCACCGGATCCTGCTGATCGCCAACGCCCGCATCACCGGCGACGAGGACCTCCGCGCGCTCTATCAGTTCGCGGTCACGAAGATCGAATTTCTCGAGCGCGAGTTGGAGCGGGCGCTTTCCCTGCCGCGGCGAGGTGAGAACCCGCAACTGACGTTCACGTCGAACCTGACGCAGGAGCGTTTCGAGTCGATGGTCCGCAGCGCGAAAGAGCATATCGCCGCTGGCGACATCTACCAGGCAGTCCTGTCGCAGCGCTTCGAAACCGAGATTGGCGCGGACGCGTTCACGGTGTATCGCGCGCTTCGGCACGTCAACCCGTCGCCGTACATGTTCTTCATCCGGATGGGCGATCGCTCGATTGTCGGCTCGTCGCCCGAGATGCTGGTCCGGGTCGAGGCCCGTCACGCCGTCACCCACCCGATTGCCGGGACGCGCCCGCGCGGCAAATCGGAGGAGGAGGACCGGAGGCTTGCCGAGGAACTGAAACGGAACGAGAAAGAGAAGGCCGAGCACGTGATGCTTGTCGATCTCGGCCGCAACGATCTCGGGCGCGTGTGCGAATACGGGACGGTTCGCGTGCCGACCTACATGGCGCTCGAGCGCTACTCGCACGTGATGCACCTGGTCTCGGTCGTGGAAGGGACGCTGGCGGACGATCGCGATCGCCTGGACGCGCTGGTCGCCTGTTTCCCAGCCGGCACGGTATCCGGCGCGCCCAAGGTCCGCGCGATGCAGATCATCCAGGCCCTCGAGCCGTCGCGACGCGGCCTCTACGCCGGGGCCGTGGGCTACCTGGATTTCGCGGGGAACCTCGATTTCTGCATTGCGATTCGTACCATCCTGCTCGAGCACGGCCGCGCCAAGGTGCAGGCTGGCGCCGGCATCGTCGCGGACTCGAATCCCACCGCGGAGTACGAGGAAACGCGCGACAAGGCCCGCGCGATGTTCCGCGCCCTCGAGCTCGCGCAGGCGGGACTGTGAGGCAGCGGTCATGGTGCTGGTGATCGACAACTACGATTCGTTCACTTACAACCTGGTCCAGTACCTGGGGGAGCTGGGGGCGCGGGTCGTGGTGCGGCGCAACAACGAGACGTCGCTGGACGAGATTCGCACCCTGATGCCCGACCACATCGTGATCTCGCCCGGACCTGGCCGCCCCGAAGACGCCGGTATCTCGCTGCAGGTGATCCGGACCTTTGGCTCCGAGCGGCCGATCCTGGGAGTCTGCCTCGGACACCAGGCGATCGGGCTCGCATGCGGCGGCGCGGTCGTGCGCGCGCCGATCCCGATTCACGGAAAGACCTCCACCGTGGACCACGACGGCACCGGCGTGTTCGCGGGAATCGGCAGGGGATTCGAGGCCGGCCGCTATCACTCACTCGTCGTCGACGAACAGGGGCTTCCCGACGAGCTGGTCGTCAGCGCCCGGTCGCGGAACGATCGCCTCATCATGGGCCTCCGTCACCGTCGCTGGCCGCTGCACGGCGTCCAGTTCCACCCCGAATCGGTCCTCACGCAGGAGGGGCGGCAGCTCCTGCGCAATTTCCTGGCCTTGTGATCATGTTCACCGAGCTCATCGAGCGGCTGCACCGTCACGAAGATCTCTCCGTCGAGCAGGCCTCGGCGGCGATGGCGGCGATCATGCGAGGAGAAGCCGCGCCGGCCCAGATTGCGGGACTGCTGGTGGGCCTCGCGATGAAGGGCGAACGCCCGGCTGAACTGGTCGGGCTGGCGACGACGATGCGCGCGCACGCGGTGCCGCTGCCAGGGGAGCGCGGCCCGGTGTTCGACACGTGCGGTACCGGCGGCGACCGATCGGGCAGCTTCAACATCTCGACCGCAGCGGCGCTGGTGATTGCCGCGTGTGGCGTGCGCGTGGCCAAGCACGGCAATCGATCGGTGTCGAGCCTGTGCGGCTCCGCGGACGTGCTGCAGGCGCTCGGCGTTCACGTCCAGATGTCGCCGGCCACCGCGGCCCGCTGCCTGGACGAAGCCGGCATCGCCTTTCTATTCGCGCCGACGTTCCATCCGGCGATGCGGCATGCCGCGCAGGCGCGACGCGACCTCGGAGTCCGGACCGCGTTCAATCTGCTCGGGCCGCTGACGAACCCGGCGAGGCCAGCCCGGCAGATGGTGGGCGTCCCGCGGCCGGAGTTGACCGAGCTGATTGCTCGAACGCTGCTGGCGCTCGGCGCCGAGCGAGCCTGGGTGGTGCACGGAGCGGACGGTCTCGACGAGTTGTCCACTACCGGCCACACCAAGGTCTCGGAGGTGCGAAACGGCGCCGTGCATACCTTCTACGTCCACCCGAGCGATTACGGCTTGCCCAAGGCAGCCGTGGGCGCGCTCACCGGCGGCGATGCCGATACCAACGCGCGAATCATCGAGCGGGTACTTGCCGGCGAAAGCGGGCCGCAGCGCGACGTCGTGCTGCTCAATGCCGGAGCCGCGCTCATGGTGGCGGGCGTGATGGACTCGGTGCAATCGGGCCTGGCCCGAGCGGCAGAGGCCATCGACCGCGGCGCCGCCCGATCCACGCTCGACCGGCTCAAAGCCGTCTCGGTCGAGGAGGCTGGAGCCGCATGAGCGCCGACGCGAAGGTTCAGGCACCGGATCTGCTCGCGGCGATCGTCGAAGCGACGCGTACGCGGGTTGAAAGCGCCCGCGTCAACGAACCGGCCGAGGCGCTCGCCAAACGCGCTGCCGTCAGGCAGCCGCATGGCGATGCCTTCACAGCAGCTCTGCGGCGCGACGGCGCGGTCAACGTCATCGCCGAGTGCAAGCGGCGATCACCGTCACGCGGGGTGCTGCGCGCCGCCTACGATCCGGTCGCAATCGCCACCGGTTACGCCCGTGCGGGAGCGGCCGCGATCTCGGTGCTGACCGAGCCGGCGTTCTTCGACGGCTCGCTTGGGCACCTGGCCGCGGTGCGAGACGCCGTCACGACCCCGCTTCTGCGCAAGGACTTCATCGTCGATTCATATCAGCTGCTCGAGGCGGTCGCGGCCGGCGCCGATGCCGTGCTACTGATCGTCGCCGCGCTCGACGACACGGCGCTGGCGGAGTTGTCTCGCGAGGCCGCGGGCCGCGGCCTTGCCGCGCTTGTCGAGGTGCACACGGAGGAGGAACTCGACCGCGCCTTCGCCGCAGGTGCGCAGATCATCGGCGTCAACAACCGCAATCTCAAGACGCTCGATGTAGACGTCAATCTGTCAGAGCGGCTCGCCGCCCGGTTCACCTCATCGATTACCGCGGTCAGCGAGAGCGGTCTGCGGACCGCCGCCGACCTCGAACGTTTCACGGCGCTCGGCTACCGGGCCTTCCTCGTCGGTGAGCGGTTCATGACGACGCCCGATCCGGGTGACGCACTCGCCAGTCTGATCGCGAAGGTGGCGCGGTGATCATCAAGATCTGCGGCATCACACGGGCCGAGGACGCGCTCTGCGCGGCCACACTCGGGGTGCATGCGCTCGGCTTCGTCTTCTGGCCGCGCAGCCCGCGCGCTATCAGCGCCGAGCGGGCAGCCGCGATCATCGAGGCGCTGCCGCCGTTCGTGGTGCCAGTGGGTGTGTTCGTGGACCCCAGCGCCGGACTCGTCGCGGAGTGCCGCGATGCAGGCATCTTCGTCGCGCAGATCGTCGGCGCGGTGCCGGCGATGCCGCGCGGCATGCGGCTTCTGCCGGCCGTCACATTGTCGCCGGATGGCACGGACATCACGCCCAACGTCGCGGGCAATGGCGCGGTGCTCGTGGACGCGCACGACCCGGTACGTCGCGGCGGCACCGGACGAACCATCGACTGGCAAGCAGTGGCGCCAATCGCCGCCAGGCGGCTCGTGATTCTGGCCGGCGGTCTCGAGCCCGAGAACGTCGGCGAGGCAATCGCCCTCGCGCGGCCTGCCGGTGTGGACGTCTCGTCAGGCGTTGAGACGGCCCCCGGAATCAAGGACCCGGAGAGGATGGCCGCGTTTGTCGCGGCAGTGAGACAGGTGGCATGAGCAACGACTGGTTCGGGCGCCGCGACCCCGATGCGCGCGGCTACTTCGGCGGATTCGGGGGGCGCTTCGTCCCCGAGACACTCGTCGCGCCTGTCGAAGCGCTCGAGCGCGAGTATCTGTCGGCGCGGCGCGACCCCCGCTTCACTGCCGAGCTCGACCGGCTGCTGCGGCAGTACGTCGGCCGTCCGACGCCGCTCTGGGAAGCACGGCGACTGAGCGCCGCCGCGGAGGGCGCGCGCATCTTCCTGAAGCGCGAGGACCTCACCCATACCGGCGCGCACAAGATCAACAACGCGCTCGGCCAGGCCCACCTCGCCGTGCGGATGGGCAAGCGCCGCATCGTCGCCGAAACCGGCGCCGGGCAGCACGGCGTCGCCAGCGCCACGGCATGTGCGCTGCTCGGCCTCGAGTGCGTCGTCTATATGGGCACCGAGGACATGCGGCGGCAGGCGCTCAACGTGTTCCGGATGCGTCTCCTCGGCGCGCGGGTGGAAGGCGTGGACTCCGGCAGCCGGACGCTGAAGGACGCGATCAACGAGGCGATGCGCGACTGGGTGGCGCGTCCGCACGACACCCACTACCTGCTGGGGTCGGCGCTCGGCCCGCATCCCTATCCGCTGATGGTCCGCGAGTTCCAGAGCGTCATCGGCCGCGAGGCGCGCCAGCAGTGCCTCGAGCAGATTGGGCGACTGCCGGACGCGGTCATCGCGTGCGTCGGCGGCGGCAGCAACGCCATCGGCATCTTCGATGCGTTCATCGGCGACGAGAAGGTGCGGCTGATCGGCGTCGAGGCGGGAGGGGAAGCGATTGTGTCCGGCCGGCACGCCGCACGCTTCGCCGGCGGATCGGCCGGCGTCTTACAGGGCACTCGCACGTGGGTGCTCCAGGACGCGCACGGAAACATCGAGCCGACGCACTCGGTTTCCGCCGGGCTGGATTACGCGGCGGTCGGGCCCGAGCACGCGCACCTTCAAGCGACAGGGCGAGCCGAGTACCACTACGCCACCGACGAGGAGGCGCTCGCCGCGTTCCAGGAGCTGGCGCGCACCGAAGGCATCATTCCCGCGCTCGAATCGGCTCACGGCATCGCCCACGCCCGCAAGGTGGCATCCGGGTTCGGCGCTGATGCCGTCCTGCTCGTGAACCTGTCCGGCCGCGGCGACAAGGACGTGCAGACGGTCGAAGGCATGCTCAAGGAGGGCGCGCATGTCGCGCATTGAGCAGGCGTTCTCCCGTCTGAGGGCGGAGAAGCGCACCGGGCTGGTCACCTACGTCACCGCCGGCGACCCGAGCATGGCGGCAACCGCGGACATCCTGCGGACCCTGGCGGGCTCGGGCGCCGACGTCCTCGAGGTGGGTGTTCCGTTCTCCGATCCGTTGGCCGACGGGCCGGTGATCCAGCGGGCCACCGAGCGGGCGCTGGCGGCGGGCGCGACGCTGGGTGGCGTCCTCGACATGCTCGCCCGGGTGCGCGCTCAGATCGACGCCCCAATCGTGATCTTCAGCTACGCCAATCCAATCCTCCGCATGGGCTTGGAAAGGTTCGCGCGCCGCGCTCGCGAGGCGGGGGTCGATGGCGTGCTCACGCTGGACGTGCCGCCGGAAGAAGCGGAGGAATGGCGACAGCGGTTCGGTACGGCCGGGATTGATACAATTTTTCTCCTGAGCCCGACTACCGCCGACGATCGCATCCGCCGGGCCGCCGCCCTGGGCAGCGGCTTTCTGTATGGGATCTCGCGCCTCGGGGTCACCGGCGCGCGTGACGAAGTGGCCGACTCAGCGGCGGAGCTCGCCGCGCGGGTGCGGGCGGCAACCGACATGCCGCTGGCACTGGGGTTTGGCGTCTCCCGCCCGGAGCACGTGCGGGCCATCGGCGATATCGCCGATGCCGCCGTCGTGGGAAGCGCTCTCGTCAACGTCATCGCCGAGCAGGGCGGCTCCCCGAATCTGCTCGCCGAAGTGGAACGGTATGTCCGATGGCTGCGGAACTGAGCCTCGACGCGCTGCGCGACGAGATCGACAAGATCGACGAAGTGATCGTCCGGCTGCTCGACCGGCGGGCGCGATGCGCCTACGCCATCGGACGCATCAAGCACGAGCAGGGAATGGGAATCTACGAGCCCTCGCGCGAAGCCACGGTGATGGGCCACGTGAAGGCCGTGAACGCGAGCCTCGAGGGGCCGCTCACTGCCGACGCCATCGAGCGTCTCTACGAGCGCGTCATGGACGAAGCGCGGCGGATCCAGCGCATCGAGTCCGAGCGTCAGAGCGAATCGAAACCCGATCGTAACGAGCAGAAACAAGACTGAGAGCCCAATCATGGTTGTCGTGATGAAGGAGCGCGCCTCCGGCGAACTGGTCGAGCGCGTGATTGCCCACCTCGTCGAGCTCGGCATGGACGTGCACCGCTCGACCGGCGCCTCGCGCGTCGTCCTCGGCGTCGTCGGCAGCGGCAAGGTGGACCCCCGGCTGATCGAGATGATGGACGGCGTCCACGAAGTCCTGCGGATCACGGAGCCCTACAAGCTGGCCAGCCGCACCTTCAAGCCCGAGGACACCGCCTTCAACATCGGCGAAGTGCGAATCGGCGGCGACGAGGTGATCGTGATGGCCGGCCCGTGCTCGGCCGAGAACGAGGAGCAGGTCAACGCGACCGCCAGCGCGGTCAAGCGCGCCGGCGCCAAGGTCCTGCGCGGCGGTGCTTTCAAGCCGCGCTCCTCGCCGTACAGCTTCCAGGGGCTCGGCGAAGAGGGGCTGCGCCTGCTCGAGAACGCGGCCAATACCCACGATCTGAAGCTGGTCACCGAGGTGATGGACATCAGCCAGATCGAGCTGATCGATCGCTATGCCGACATCTTCCAGGTCGGCGCCCGCAACATGCAGAACTTCACGCTGCTCCGCGAACTGGGTCGGACCCGCAAGCCGGTGCTGCTGAAGCGCGGCATCTCGGCGACGATCGAAGAGTGGCTGCTCTCGGCGGAGTACGTCCTTTCCGGCGGCAACACGCAGGTGATTCTTTGCGAGCGCGGCATCCGGACCTTCGAAACCTACACCCGCAACACGCTCGACATCTCGGCGATCCCGATCGTCAAGCAGCTGTGCCACCTGCCGGTGTTTGTCGATCCGAGCCATGGCACCGGGCGCCGCGACAAGGTGGCGCCGATGGCCCGCGCCGCCGTTGCAGCCGGTGCCGATGGGTTGATTATCGAAGTGCACTGCGATCCCGATCACGCGATGAGCGACGGCGCCCAGTCGCTGTTCCCCGGGCAGTTCGACAGGTTGATGGCGGAGCTGCGGATCATCGCGCCGGCGATCGGCCGCAGCATCTGCCTCGAACCGGTGGCGCGGCGAGGATGGAGCGCCTGATCGAGCGGCTGGCGATCGTCGGCGACGGCCTCATCGGCCGATCGGTGCAGCTCGCCTGGCGCCGGCGCCACGCCGACGCCGAGGTGATCGCCTTCGATCGCGGCGACGACCTCGCCCCGCTCGCGACTGCGGATGCGGTCGTGCTCGCGGCGCCGGTGGACGTGATCCTGGCGCTCCTGCCACGGCTGCCCACGCTCGCGCCGCAAGCGCGATTCATCACCGACACCGGCTCGACCAAGCAGCTCATCGCCGAGGCCGCATCGGCGGCCGGCCTGCCTCGCTTCGTGCCCGGCCATCCGATGGCGGGAGGAACGACGACGGGGCCTGATGACGCTCGCGCCGATCTGTTCGATGGACGGACCTGGTTCCTGCTGCCGGGCCGCGCCGAACCGGGGGCCCGCTCCGCAGTCGCGTCATTCGTCGGCGAACTCGGCGCGCGCGTCGTGCCGCTCGAAGACGATGGGCGCGAGCACGATCGGCTGGTGGCGGCGATCAGCCATCTGCCGCAGGTCGTGGCCACGACACTTCGCGCGCGCGTTGGCGAAACCGTCGGCGTCGAAGGCCTCCGCCACGCCGGCGCCGGGCTTCGCGACACGACCCGGCGGGCGGCAAGCCACGCCTCGATGTGGGCGCCGATCCTCGCGACCAACGCAACCGCGCTTGCTCCGCTGCTCGGGGCGCTGGCCGATGACCTCACGCGGGTGGCGCAGGAACTTGGCGATCGCGAGGCGATGGAGGAGCTCTTCGCGCGGGCCCACCGGTTTCCCTTCGATCCATAATTGCCCGCATGACCAAGGTGATCGAGTCCGCCGATGCGGCGGTCGCCCTCATCCCCGACGGCGCGACGATCATGATGGGCGGTTTCGGCCTCGCTGGCATCCCCGAGAATCTCGTCGCGGCGCTCCATCGCCGTGGCACGCGCAACCTGACCATCGTCTCCAACAACGCCGGCGTCGACGGCTTCGGCATCGGCTTGCTGCTCAAGAACCACCAGGTGCGCAAGATGATCTCGACCTACGTCGGCGAGAACAAGGAGTTCGAGCGCCAGTTCCTGCAGAAGGAGATCGACGTCGAGCTCGTGCCGCAGGGGACGTTCTCGGAGCGGATCCGCGCCGGAGGCGCCGGCATCGCCGCTTTCTATACGCCGACCGGCGTCGGGACGCTGATCGCAGAGGGGAAGGAGACCCGCGAGTTCAACGGCCGGACCTACGTGCTCGAGATGGGACTCACCGCCGACTTCTCGTTCGTCAAGGCGTGGAAGGGCGATCACGTCGGCAACCTGCTCTACCGGAAAACGGCGCGCAACTTCCATCCGATGATGGCCACCGCGGCCCGCTGCACCATCGCCGAAGTGGAACACCTCGTGACGCCCGGGGAGATCGAGCCCGACCACGTGCACACGCCCGGTATTTTCGTGAAGCACATCTTCCAGGGGCGCGATTACGAGCGCCGCATCGAGAAGCGGACCGTCAGCCATGGATAAGCGCGAACGGATCGTGTCGCGGATTGCCCGCGAGCTGCGGGACGGCGATTACGTGAATCTGGGTATCGGGATGCCGACCCTCGTCGCCAACTTCGTGCCTCCGGGTGTTCACATCACGCTGCACTCCGAGAATGGCATGCTGGGCGTCGGGCCCTACCCGAACGATGCGGACGTCGACCCGGACCTCATCAACGCAGGCAAGGAGACCGTCTCGGAGCTGCCCGGCGCCTCGTACTTCAGCAGCGCCGACTCGTTCGCGATGGTGCGCGGCGGCCACGTGGACGTCACCGTCCTCGGCGCACTCGAGGTGGACGAAGCAGGCAACCTCGCGAACTGGATGATTCCCGGCAAGATGGTGAAGGGGATGGGCGGCGCAATGGACCTGGTGGCGGGAGCGCGCAAGGTCATCATCGCGATGGAGCACACCACCAAGGATGGCGGCCACAAGATTCTGGAGCGGTGCACGCTGCCGCTCACCGGTCAGCGCGTGGTCCACCAGATCGTGACCGAGCTGGCGCTGATCGACGTCACGCCCGAGGGGCTGGTGCTCAGGGAGATCGCCGAGGACACGACTGAGGAGGCGGTGCGCGCGGCCACCGGCGCGGCGCTCCTCGTCAAGCACCCGATCGGCCGTTTCTGAGGACACAGATGCCGCAGATGACACAGATGACGCAGATGACGCAGATGACACAGATGACGCAGATAGCGCGGATAACGCAGATGGCGGGGATAACGCAGATGCCCCAGTAGTCCTGACCTGGGTAGTCAGCCGGAATTTGTAGATTGCCGCCCGAATCCACCACTATTGATTGGCGTCAGCCGGCTCCGGTTCCGAAGCTTCCGGTTTAGTCAGGATGTAGCGCCGATACTCGAGTCGCGCCGGGCCGAAATTGATCAGCAGCGCAAGCTGGTGACCGGACGCGGCGAGATAGTTCAGGACCTGCGCCACATCCGCGGGACCTGTGGCACTGCGAGCTTTGATCTCGACGACAATCTCGCCGAAGCACACGAAGTCGAGTCGGCACGAACCATCAAGCCGATGGCCCTTGTACTCGATATGGCAGGGCACCTCACTCTCGAAGGGGATGTGACGCAGGCCGAATTCGATACGCAGGGCCTGCTGGTAGATCGTTTCGAGGAAGCCGCAACCGAGCGTCCGGTGGACAGCCATCGCAGCACCGAGGATTTCGTACGTGCGCGGATCGCGAGTGGTCGGACCTGGTTCGGACATGGTGGCCAGCCCAGCAAGCCTGACGCCACAAGTCCGCTCCCCCCAGGCCTACGGACTACTCGCGCGATTACAGGACAATTCGCCCCAGGGGCCGCCGCAGCACCCTGCAAACCCTGGCAGGAACTGCGATTTGCAGCCGGCGGGGAATTGTTACTGGTGCAACAGTCAGCCATCTGCGATGCGCGCCATTTGTGCTATCTGCGCTATCTGCGCTATCTGCGTTATCTGCGGCGGCGGAACTTCGGTCACCGGTGAGTCGTCTGTGAGGGATAGACGGACGTGCTGACACACCTGCTGTTCGGCCTGATCCTCGTCGCGCAGTCACCCTCGGCACCGCCGCCGGCTGCACAGGAGGCCACGGCGCCGATCATCTACAAGATCACCGGGTCCCGCATCGCGATCGCCCAGGACGTCGAAGTCAGCGCCGACGAAGAGATTCAGGACGCGGTGGTGGCCGTTGGCGGCTCTCTGCGCGCAGCCGGCCGGATCCGCCACGGTGCCGTCGTGATCGGCGGCGACATTCACCTCCTCCCGAGCGCCGACGTTCAGGGCGACCTCGTGCTTGTAGGAGGGACGCTCATTCGCGATCCGGGAGCGCGCGTCGCCGGTGCAATCAGCTACGTTTCGCTGGGCGACTGGTCGAGGTCGGTCGGCCTCTTCGACTGGCGTCCCCGGCTCCAATTCGGCACGGCCAGCCGCTGGGTGAGCCTGATCGCGACCATCTTTCGCGTCAGCATTCTTGCCGCTCTCATGGTGTTCGTCCTGCTGATCGCCCGCGCACCGGTGGCGCGCGTCGGGCGCGCCGCGGCGGCCGCGCCGTTCCGGGCGGCGGTCGTCGGGCTGGCGGCGGAAGTCCTGTTCCTTCCGCTGCTGCTGGTTGCCTCGATTGCGCTCGGTATCACCATCATCGGGCTGCCGCTCGTGTTCCTGGTCGTTCCATTGGCCTTCGTTCTCGCGTTTTTCGCGCTGATGCTCGGTTACACCGCGCTGGCGTGCCGGCTGGGGGAGTGGCTCGAGGACCGCCTCGGCTGGCAGCTCCACAGCGCCTACCTGGCCACTGCCATCGGGCTGTTGTTGATCGTGTTCCCGACCCTGCTGTCACGCCTCCTTGGCGTTGCGCCGGCACCACTGCGCATGGCCGCGTTCGGCGTCCTCGTCGCCGGGGTGATCGCCGAGTTCCTGGTCTGGACGATCGGGCTTGGCGCAGCGCTCATGACCGGCCTTGGCCGGCGCAACACCTTCGATGCCATCGACGTTCACGTCTAGAAGGGCATCGGAAGGTCGTCGATAGTTCCTGCTGCGCGCCACTGCCCGGATCGACGTCCGAGCCATCCTCAGCAGTGCGACGCTCGCATCATTGCGTGCAACCTGCTCGAAGGGGTTGCATGCAACTTGATCGTGCAGCGGGGTTCGAGGTCCGGCCGCGTCTGTGACGGATGGTAGACTGGCCGTCCCGATGCCTGTCGCTTACGAAGTCCCGCGCATTCACGTCCTCAGCATCCCCCCACCAGCGGTCGACGCGGACCTCATCGTGATTCCGGTGGCGGAGGAGTATGCCGCCGCGATCGCCGCCGAGTTCGACGCGGCCGTCGGCGGCAGCCTGGGCGTGGCGCTGGCTCGCGGCGAGTTCACACCGCGGCCGCTCGAGGCCTTCACCGCGCCGGTCACCGGCAGCGGGTGGACCGCCAACCGGATGGTCTTCATGGGCGGCGGGGCGCGCGCGGAAATCGGTCCGGAGCGGCTCCGGCGGATGGCCGCGGCCTCGGTATCGCTCGCTCGCCAGCAGCGGCGCGGACGCATGGCCTGGCTCGACGTCGAGCCGGGAGCGATGGACGCGGCGCATCGGGTGGACATCCTCGCCGAGGGATTGACGACCGCGAACTTCGACGGCGGGATCCACAAGAGCCGGCCCGATCCGCGTTTCTTCCTCTCCGACGTCACCATCGTCACCGCCGCCCAGTCTGCCGTCGCCGCCGCGAGCGCGGGACGGATCGTCGGCGACGCGATCAACTCGGCGCGGGTTCTGATCAACGAGCCGGGCAATTTCCTGGTGCCGGCGCGATTCGTCGAGAAGGGCGCCTCGCTGGCGTCGGTCGAGGGCGTCAGCGTCGATGTGTTCGACGAGCGCAAGCTCGAGACCATGGGGATGGGCCTGCTGCTCGGCGTCGGGCGGGGCAGCGCCGAGCCTCCGCGGATGCTGATCGCCCGCTATGAGCCGACGGATGCCCCGACGGATGTGACCCTCGGCCTCATCGGCAAGGGGATCACCTTCGACACGGGAGGCATCTCGATCAAACCGGCCGACGGCATGGAGCGGATGAAGGACGACATGGCCGGCGGCGCGACCGTCATCGCCGCGCTTCGCGCCCTCGCGCTGCTGCGAGTCCCGCTGCGGATCGTCGCCGTCGTGCCATCAGCGGAAAACATGCCCGGCGGCCGGGCGCTGAAGCCGGGCGACGTGCTGCGCAGCGCTTCCGGCCTCACTGTCGAAGTGAACAACACCGACGCGGAGGGGCGCCTGATCCTCGGCGACGCGCTGTGGTACGCGCGGCAGATTGGCGCGACGCATCTGGTCGACGTGGCCACGCTCACCGGCGCGTGCATTGTCGCGCTGGGCAAGATCACGACCGGGCTCTTCGCGTCGCCCCAGCCGTGGGGAGACGCTATCCGGATCGCGGCCCATCGCAGCGGAGAAAAGATCTGGCAGCTGCCGCTCTTCGACGATTACAAGGAGACGCTGAAGAGCGACATCGCGGACATGATCAACAGCCCCGGCCGCCCCGCCGGCGCGGTAACCGCGGCGATGTTCCTGAAGGAGTTCGCCGGGGCAGGCCCCTGGGCGCACCTCGACATCGCGGGTACCGCCTGGGCCGACGAGGCCAAGCCGTGGGTGGCAAAAGGCGCGACCGGCGCCATGATCCGCACGCTGGTGGAGCTCGGACGGAACCAGATCCCGCGCTGAGCAGGGTGCTACACTGAATTCGTGCTGCTCCAACAGCTGCAGATTCCCGACGGCCCGATCCCGACGGTCACGATCGTCGAGGTCCGCAACCCGCCGACGCCAGAGCTGAGCATGATCGACGTCGCGGTCGGCGCCTTTGGCCTGACCGGCGTGATCATGGCGGCGGCGGTCGTGGCCGGGCTGCTCGCGGGAGTGCTCTTCATCTGGTACCGCTCACGCCGGGCGATCACCATCATCGAAGCGCGCGGCGGCCAACACGACCTGTTCAAAGCGTAACGTCAAGGCAGAAGGCACAAGGGGGAAGGCAGAAGAAGGTGGAAGGCCAGAGTAGCCTTTTGCCTTCTGCCTTTTGCCTTCTGCCTTCTTAGGGTCGGTCCGCGAGGGCCGACTGCCGTTTGAGGGCCCGGCGGTACTTCATCACCGCGTCGTGGAGCGCCTCGGCAATCCGATCCTTGTAGGCCGGCGTCTTCAGCAGCTGCGCCTCCTGGCGGTTGGTCAGGAAGGAGATCTCCGCCAGCACACTGGGCATGCCCGCGCCGATCAGGACCACGAACGGCGCCTTCTTCACGCCCAGGTTGCGAATGGCTTTGTTCGACTTGCGAAGCCGCGTGATCATCGACTCCTGGACCATCGACGCGAGGTCGCGCGACTCGTCGAGCTTATTGTTGAGCGCAATCGCCTTGATGATGTCGGGCAGGCTGTGCATCGCCCGTTCGGAGGCGGAGTTTTCGCGCGCCGCAACCGCCTCGGCGTCCGGCGTGGACGCGAAGCTGAGGAAATACGTCTCGATGCCGTTGGCGGCGATGTTCCGGCTCGCGTTGGCATGAATCGAGAGGAACAGGTCCGCGCTCTCGCGGTTGGCGATCGCCGTGCGCTCCTCTAGCGGCACGTAGACGTTGGTGCGGCGGGTGAGGACGACTTCGATGCCCGGCTCGTCCTGGAGCAGCTTCTCCAGCCGCAGCGCGATATCCAGTGTCAGCTCCGATTCCTTGATGCCGTGCCCGCTCGCGCCGGGATCGTGGCCGCCATGGCCCGGATCGATGACGATTCGCGAGATTCCCAACCCGAGTTGCCGCGACAGCGAAAACCCTCCGGCGCCGTTCACCATCGGCACCCCTGGCGCAGCCGGAACCGTCGGATCCGGCGCGGGCGGCACCGGCGCCGGCGCGGCTGCTGCCGTCGTATTCGCCTCCAGCCGGCCGGCCGCAGCCGGTGCGGCCGGCAATGGGGCGGGCGAAGCAGGCGTAGATGCACGGGTTGACGCGGCCGGCGCTGGAGGCGGAGCGGGAGCCACTGGCACATCCAGTCCCGGGTCGGACGCCACGCGCGCAGGTGTTGTGACGGTTGCCTGCCGAACCGGAATCGCGGTGGCACGCTCGCAATCGATCACCACGCGATAGGGGTTATAGAGCGTGAAGACGCTGTAGCGCGAGACGCCTTGGAGATCCAGCACCACCCGCACCGTGCCGTTCGGGTGCCGGCCGGTCCGGATCTGCCGGACGATGTCGTCGGTGTAGCTGAACACCTTGTCAACGAACGGAGCGGCGAGCTGAGCCCCGCGCAGGTCGAAGAAGACTCGCTCGGGACCGTTGATGCGCTCCTCGTAGTACGGGACCTCGCGATCGAGCTCGAGCGTGATGCGAACGCTGTCCTGCAGGACCACGCGCTGGATGTCCGTCAGCATCGCCCGTGTCGGTGCACTGATGGCGGTCGCCGTAGTCGTCGGCGCGGCTGTCAGCGAGGGGCCGGCGGGTCTGACTGCGGGTTGCGCGGCGGCCCCGCTTGCCGGCGCGGTGGCCATGGGCTGCGCCGGGGGCGGCAGTGGAGGGGGGCTCGGCGCCGTCGGGAGCGCAGCTTCGATCGTTTCCGCCTTCTCCAGCGCGTTCACCTGGGTTCGTGCCCGCTTCAGGAGCGGGCTGGTCGGGTACTCGCGTGCCAGCCACGAGTAGAGCCGCACCGCCGTGCTGCGATCGTCGGCGCGGCCGAATCGCCGGTACGCCGCTTCGGCCAGCGACGCGCCCTGCCACAACGCGTTGTCGGCGTATCCGCTCGTCGGATAGCGCCTGACAATCCCCTCGTACGACGACACCAGCCGGCCAACCTGACGCAGCGCCTCGCTGCGCTCGGCGGGCGCGACATCCCCTTCGGCGAGCAGCCGGCGGACCTCGCCTTCGCGCGATTGGGCCGAGTCGTATCGTTCCTTCGCGGTCTGGGCCGCGGCCGGTGCCGCGGCAATCAACAGCGCGGCCGACAGCGAGACCAGGAGACGCACGAATGTAGGCATCGGCATGTCGTTCACCGGAGCTGCGCGTCCACTTCGTCGAAGTAATCCTTCGGGACGAGGACTTCGCGGGCCTTGCCGCCGGTCGCCGTCGAGACGAGTCCTTCGCTCTCCATCATGTCCACCAGCCGTGCGGCCCGGCTGAACCCGATCCGCATCTTCCGCTGGAGGTACGAAATCGAGGCCTGTCCGCTCTGCACGACGATGCGCGCTGCCTCGTCGTAGAGCTCGTCCTTTTCGAAGTCCAGATCTTCCGTGCCGCCCTTCTTGTCCTCGGCGGTGATCGTTTCGTCGAAAGTCGGCCGCCCCTGCTTGCGAAGGAAGCTCGCCAGGCGGGCGGATTCCTGCTCGGAGATGTACGGTCCGTGGAGACGGACGTGGCGCGACGAGGCCGGCGGGAGAAAGAGCATGTCACCCTTACCCAGCAGCTGCTCGGCGCCGTTGCTGTCGAGGATGGTCCGCGAGTCGATCTTCGACGAGACGCGGAACGAAATACGCGACGGCAGGTTGGCCTTGATGAGACCGGTGATCACATCCACTGACGGCCGCTGGGTAGCGAGGATCAGGTGGATGCCAACTGCGCGGGCCATCTGCGCGAGGCGGCAGATCGATTCTTCGACTTCGTTGCCCGCCACCATCATCAAGTCCGCGAGCTCGTCCACGACCACTACGATGAACGGAAGCGGCCTCGGCGGGTCGCCCTCGGCAGGCACTTCATTGGCTTCGATCATCGCCCGCACGTTGCGGTTGTACTGGTCGATGTTGCGAACGCCGAACGCGGCCAGCGTCTTGTAGCGCTCTTCCATCTCGCGAACTGCCCAGCGGAGCGCGTTCGCGGCTTTCTTGGGGTCCACGACCACGGGCGTCAGCAGGTGGGGAATGTCCTCGTACATGCCGAGCTCGAGCCGCTTCGGGTCGATCATGATCAGCCGCACGTCGTCCGGCGTCGCGCGGTAGAGCAGGCTGGTCAGCATCGAGTTGAGGCCCACCGACTTGCCGGTGCCGGTCGAGCCGGCGATGAGCAGGTGCGGCATCGTCGCGAGATCGGCCATGTAAGGCTCGCCGTGGATCGTCTTGCCGAGCGCGAACGTCAACTTCGAGGTCGTTCGGGTGTAGGCCTCGGACTCGAGCAGCTCCCGCAACGAGATCGCTTCGCGATTGGGATTCGGGATCTGGATGCCGACGGTCGACTTGCCGGGAATGCGATCGATCAGCACCGATTCGGCCTGCATCGCCAGGCAGAGGTCGTCGGAGAGGCCGGTCACCTTCGAGTACTTCACGCCGGCGTCGGGCTTGAATTCGAACGTGGTGACGACCGGTCCAGGATGAATCTGCACGACCGATCCCTCGACCGCGAACTCGCGGCACTTCTCTTCGAGGAGCCGCGCCGAATCCATCAGCTCGCGCTCGTCGATCTTGCGTTCCGCCTTGGGGGCATCGAGCAAGGTGTGCGGAGGCAGCGTGAAGCCGCTGCGGGCACGAAGAGCCGGTGCATCGGGCTCGGGGAGCGGCAACGGCTGCGGGATCGGCTTCGGCTTCTTGACCACTGGCGGCGTGTTCCGGCGGCCTCCCCCGGCAGGCACCACGTCGTCTGGATCGTCCTCTTCCTCGTCGGGCTCCTCGCGCCGCGACACGGGTTTTGCCGGCGGCGGCTCCGGCTTTGGCGGCTTCGCGGGCCGGGGCGGCTCCGGCGCGTCCTTTTTCCCGTGCTTGATCAACACCTCGCGCCGCTGCCTGGCCTTCCGCCGTTCGTCGCGCCAGGTGCGTAGCGATTCCCCGACATGGCGCAGCCCGGCGCCAAGGCCGCGGAAGAGCAGCGCGAAGAGAGCGCCGAAGGAGAACTGCGTCGCCAGAATCACCGCCCCGCAGATGAGCGCAAGGAGCGCAATGACCGAGCCAGTCCGGCCAAGCGTCTCGACGATGGCGTCGCCGATCCACTCCCCGATGTAGCCGCCGGCGCGGTACGGTCTCGGCCCGAGGTCGACCCGCCCGAGCGTGACTGCGAAAAACCCGCTCGTGCTCCCGAAAATCAGAAATGCGCCGGTGAGCTTCGTGTAGAACGCGGTCAGCGGCCGGCACCAGAAGTAGCTCCACGCGGCAACCGACAGCAGCGCCGGGATCAGGAACGAGGCGTAGCCGAGCAGCTGAAACGACAACTCGGCCATGAAGGCACCGACCCGCCCGGCGAAGTTCACCGGCGTTTCGTGGGTCGCGCCGGTGCTGAAGAACCAGGCCGGGTCGCCGGGGTCGTAGCTGGCCAGCGCAACCAGCCAGATGAGCGCTACGGCGAAAAGGCCGACGCCGACCACCTCGCTCAATCGTCGCGACAGTGCCGAACCCGGCACGGTGACTGTGGGCACGTCTCAGATCTCCATCACGACCGGCATCACCAGCGGGCGCCGGCCGGTTCGTTTCCGCAAATAGCGCCGGACCTCGGTTCGCACCCGCTCCTGCATCAACCCGGGATCGGTCCGCTCCTCGACCCCGCATTCCTGGATGACTCTGCTCAGCATCGCCGCCCCTTCGGTGAGGAGGACCGTGTCGTCGGCGGTGACGAACCCGCGGACGAGCAGTTCCGGCACCCCTTCAAGCTCCCCGGTCTGCCGGTTGATTGCCACGACCGGCACGACCACACCGTCCGCGGCGATGTGCCGTCGATCGCGAAGCACTTCGTCGTCCACCTCGCCCACGCGCGTGCTGTCGATCAGGACGCGTCCGGCGGGGGCCTTGTCGACGATCCGGCCGCCCTCGGCATCGAAGCGCATGATGTCGCCGTCCGCGGCCATCAGCACGGTGACCCGCGCCGCAAGGCCGCTGGTCACGAGCTCGGCGACGCGCGCGTGGCGGGCGAGCTGACGGTACTCGCCGTGAATCGGGATGAAATATTTCGGGCGAACCAGCGACAGCACGAGCTTGAGCTCTTCGCTCGAGCCGTGACCCGAAACGTGCACGTGCTTGTCGGCTTCGGTGATCACGTCCACGCCGCGGCGCGCCAGGTGGTTGAGCACGCGCCCAATCGGTTTCTCGTTGCCGGGGATGGCACGCGCCGACATCACAACCCGGTCCCGTTCAGTGAGGCGCACGTATCGATGGTCGTTTATCGCGATTCGCGACAGCGCCGCGTTCGGCTCTCCCTGCGATCCGGTCACGAGGCAGAGCACGTCCTGGGCGGGAAAGCTCGGCACGTCGCTGTCCTTGACGGCGACGCCGGTCGCGATGTGCAGGTGGCCGAGGCGCTGCGCAATCTGCGAGTTCTCGATCATGCCGCGGCCGACGAAGGCGACCTTGCGATCGAACGCCGTCGCCAGATCGACGAGGATCTGCAGCCGGTGCAGGCTCGAGGAGAACGTGGCGACCACCAGCCGCCCTTCGGTCCCGGTGAACAGCTCCTCGAAGGCGTCCTGTACCTCGCGCTCGGACCCGGTGAACCCCTTCCGGTCGACGTTGGTGCTGTCGCACAAGAGCGCCAGCACGCCTTCGGCGCCAAGCTGCGCGAACCGCGGCAGGTCGAAGGCCTCGCCGTCGAGCGGCGTCTGGTCGATCTTGAAGTCCCCGGTGTGGAGCAAGATGCCCTGCGGCGTGTGAATCGCCACGGCCACGCAGTCGGGCATGCTGTGGGTGACTCGAATGAACTCCAGCGTGAACGGCCCAATCGAGACGCGGTCGTGCGGCGCGACCGCCGAGAGACCCGGCTTGTGCTCGAGATCGTGCTCCTCCAGCTTCGGCTCGACGAGGGCCAGCGCGAGGCGGGTGCCGTAGACCGGTCCGGTCACATGGGGCAGGACGTACGGGACCGCGCCGATGTGATCTTCGTGCCCGTGCGTCAGGACCAGGGCTTTGACCTGGCCGGCCCTCGTTTCCAAATACGTCAGGTCCGGGACAATCAGGTCCACGCCCGGCAGATCGCTGTCGGGGAACATCGCGCCGGCATCAATGACGATAGTGGTCTCCTCACACGAGATCGCCATCATGTTGAGGCCGAACTCGCCAAGACCGCCAAGCGGCACGATGTCTACCGAAGGTGCGCCCGCGGTGTCACTCACGGGAGCCGAACCGAGCATGAACGGAGCCCTAGCCAGTGCCGGGCCCGGGAGGGCACCGTCACGAGCACGTTTTCAGGCGCTGGGAAGGCCTGAGAGCAGGCGGGTTTTCGGGTCGGACTATAGCACGGCTCGGGGAGCCGCCGAAGCGAAAACGTCCGCAAGTCGCGCAAATTCAATGAGCTGCAGCGTTTCGGGCCGACGTTGGCCGTCGAGGCCTGCAACCGATACCGCCTCGGCCGCTGACACGCCGAAACTTTCCGCGAAGGGCTTCAGCGCGTTCGTCGTCGTCTTACGCCGCTGGGTGAAGATGGTGCGGACCATCCGCACGAACAGCGCCTCGTTCATGAGCGTTACCTTCGGGGGGCGGAAGACCAACTGGATCACCGACGAGGACACCTTCGGAGGAGGCCGGAATGCCCCTGGAGGCAGCTGCAGCACCGGCTGTACGTCGGCATGGAGCGCGGTCAGCACCGTCAGCACGCCGTACTCCTTTGTCCCGGCAGCGGCGCGAAGCCGGTCGGCCACTTCGCGCTGCAGCATCAGCGAGGCGTCGCGGAGACCCGCCGTCGCCGCGGCCACCTTCAGCAGCATGAAGAGAATGGGCGAGGAGATGTTGTAGGGGAGGTTGCCGACCACGCGCACCTGGTTCGACGGACCGAGCGGTGCGCCTTGCCACTGCTGGACGAGCGAAGCCAGGTCCGTCTCCAGCACATCGGCCTGCACGACCGTCAGCCCGGGCCGTTCGCTCGAGCGGAGCGCGGCGGCGAGGTCGCGATCCACCTCGATCGCCAGCACCCGCCCGGAGCGCTGGAGCAGCGGAAGGGTAATCGCGCCCTTGCCGGGACCGATTTCCACGAATGGATCGTCCGGTTCGGGCTCGATCGCGGCCACGAGCTTGGCAACCCAGGCCGGCTCGAGAAAGTGCTGCCCGAACCGCTTACGCGCCTTCACCACGCCAGTAGCGCTCCTCGATCTCCATGATCTCGTCCTCGGTCATCCCGAAGTAGTGGCCGAGCTCGTGAATGAGCGTGTCGCCGATCTCCATGACGATGCAGTCTTCATCGCCCTCGCAGAAGTCCTCGATCGTCTGCTGATACAGCGTGATGCGATCGGGCAGCGCATTGCCAAATGCCCAGCCACGCTCGGGCAGCGGCGTGCCCTGATACAGCCCGAACAGCTCATCGCCGGGATCCATCTCCAGCTCGTCGAGCACTTCCGCAGTCGCCGCGGCCTCGACGACAATCGCGATGTTGGTCATGGCCCCGGCGAATCGCGGCGGAATGGTGTCGATCGCCTCGGAGACGAGCACACGAAAACGTTCGCGGGTCATCGCAGCGCGTAGTCGCACATCCGCCGCGCATTGCAGATGCGACACTGCGGCTTCGGCTTGCAGATCCGGCGGCCGTGCAGGATGAATGTATCGGAGGCGAGCGTCCACTTCTTCTTCGGGTAGAGACCGCACAGCGCCGCTTCCACCTTGATCGGATCGTCCGAGTGCACCAGGCCGAGCCGGTTCGTCACACGCAGTACGTGACGATCGACGGGCAGGCCCGGCACGCCGAGCGCGTGACCGAGCACCACGTTGGCGGTCTTCCGGCCGACGCCCGGCAGCTCGACGAGCTCGTCCATCTTCGCAGGGACCTCGCCGCCGTGCCGTGTGACGAGCGCTTCGGCCATCCCGAGCAGCGAGCGCGACTTCTGACGGAAAAAGCCGGTGGACTTGATCTGGACTTCGAGGTCGTCCTGGCTCGCGGCGCGCAGCGCGGCGGCGTCGGGGTAGCGGGCGAACAGCGAAGGGGTGACCTCGTTGACACGCCGATCGGTCGATTGCGCGGACAGGATTGTCGCGACGAGGAGTTCGAAAGCGTTGCGGAAGAGCAGCTCGGTGGTCGCGTTCGGATGGTGCTTTTCCAGCGCCGCGAGGATCCGGCGCGCTTCGGCGGGAGTCTTCATGGGGCTGGGGCCTGGGACCTGCGGCTTGGGGGTCTGGGCGATCCAGGCCCGCATCCAGCCACCGCCTAATGAATGGGCCCTTTGTCGGCTACGGGGACCGGCACCGGCTGCGGAGCGTGGGCCTCCGAGTAGATGCGAAGGTTCTCCTGGAGCGCCGCGATCAACGTCGGCACGAACTGCACCGGGATCACGATCTTGGCGCGAACCGGCGCCTTGACGACGTGGTCCGCTTCGGCCTCGCGGATCTCCTTCTCGCTGAGCGGCTGCACCTCGCAGAACGTGAGCGTGAAGTCGAACGGGGTGTGATTCACGCCGCAGAAGTTCGCGTAGGTCCGCGGCTGCCGGCTGTCGTCATCGGGGACGATGGTGAAGTTGATCTGCTTGCGGTCGGACATGCTCAGTATTTTCGCATCACCCCGACCACCACGCCCTGGATTTGCACGCCGTCCGGATCCACGTAGATCGGCTGCATGGTCGTGTTCGCGGGCTGAAGCCGGATCCGGCCCGATTCCCGATAGAACTTCTTCAGCGTGACGTCCTGGCCGCCGACCAGGGCGATGACCATTTCACCGTTGTCAGCCGACTTCCGATCCTCGACGACGACCCAGTCGCCATCCCGGATCTGCTCGTCGATCATGGACTCGCCCCGGACGCGGAGGACGTAGGTGTCGCGGCGCCCGGCTACCAGCGACTCCGGCACCGAGATCGACTCGGCCGACGCAACCGCTTCGATCGGCAAGCCGGCAGCCACGTAGCCGAGCATGGGCAGCTCCACCGCGCGCCCGCCAGCCCGGCTTGGGAGCAGCTCCACGGACCGGCTGCGGTTCCACGATCGCCTGATGAAGCCTTTCTCCTGAAGATTGGTGAGATGCTTGTGGACCGTGGCGAGCGAGGAGAGGCTGAACCGGTGCCCGATTTCTTCCAGGCTCGGCGCGTAGCCATGCTGCTGGATGAATTCGTTGAGGTAGTCGAGGATTTCGCGCTGGCGTTTGGTGAGCGGCTGCAACGGTGCCTCCTGGCCGGGCGAAGACAGAGGCGAAAATCCCGGCGACAGGCGCCAGAGTAGCCAAACAAAAGGCGAAAGTCAACCTTCGCGGACGTTTCGGGTCTAACCCCACAAGGGCTTGCCGCATCGATGTCCAATGGTTCGTCAGCCGTACGAGGATGGCCGCCGCCCGAGATGGAGTGGACGCTGACGCTCATCCGGCCCCGCGACGACGCGCCCCGCGCCGGGTCCAGCGACCTCTCGTCGCTCGAGGACAGGCACCTCGTCGAGCTGACCCTGGGCGGCGATCGCTCAGCGTTCGACGTGCTCGTCGGCAGACATCAGAAAGCGGTGTACCAGCTGTGTTACCGCTTCGTGCCGAATCACGACGATGCGAGCGATCTGGCGCAGGATGTGTTCGTGCGCGCCTGGAAAGGGCTGTCGCGATTCAAGGGCGACGCAGCGTTCACGACGTGGCTGTATCGCATCACGGTCAACGTCTGCCTCAGCCGCGTGAGTGCGAAGCGCCCGATCAACGCGCCCGCCGAGGAACTCGAGCGCCTCGAGGACGTTCAGACCGACGCGCCAGGAACGAGCCTGCGTCGAGCCGAACGCGCCGAGGCGGTGCGCCGCGCCATTCACGCCCTGCCCGAGAAGCAGCGGGCCACGCTGGTTTTGCGCATCTATCACGAGCTGACCCACCAGCAGATCGCGGAGATCCTCGGCAGCTCCGTTGGCGCGGTGAAGGCGAATTTCTTTCACGCCCTTGGTAATCTTCGGAAGCTCCTCGGAGCCGAGCCGTGACCCACCTCACCCCCGACGAGTTCGTGGACGCCGCGGATGGAATCCTTGGCGCGGCGCGCCTGCAGCACGTTGACTCGTGCGACGTGTGCAGTCGCGAACTGGAAGCCGTCGTCGTTATGCTGCGGGTTGGCGCCGCGGGCCCGGTGCCGGAGCCGTCGCCACTCTTCTGGGAGCACTTCCCGGCCCGGGTCCGAAACGCCATCGCGGCGGAGCCATCACCGCGTCGAACGCCGTGGTCTGCTTGGCTGCGTTGGCCGGCCCTGGTGCCGTTTGCAGCACTGGCCATTCTCGTGATCGCAATCGTGGCGGGGCTGCCGGGCAACCGTGCGGTTCCCGATGGGGACGATCGCCAGAGCGTCGACCTGTCCGCGGCGGGCGACGTGACGATGGACGCGGAATGGCGTGCGCTGGCCGAAGTGGTCGGGCCGCTGGATTGGGACACGGCCGTGGAGGCCGGCCTCGTAACCGCGCCCGGCGCCGCGGACGTGGCAATGCTGGACCTCTCGTCAGACGAGCGCCGTGAGCTATCGCGGTTGGTGGCAACCGAACTCGCTCCGCCCGAATCGTGAGCCGAACATAAATGCGAACACCTGCCTTGCTTCTGTTCGTGTTCCTGATGGCAACCGCGGCTGCGTTCGCGCAGGATGCGGTCCGCCCGCCTGACCCGCAGCCCGACCTGAGCCCGGCGGAGATCCAGCGGCTGTTCGACGCAATGCTCGTCGCCGACGCGCAGCGGGCGCTGGTCCTCACCGACAAGCAGTATCCGGACTTCATCAACCGGCTGCGAACGCTGCAGGAAACACGGCGGACGAGCCTGATGCAAAGGCTCAAGCTGATGGGGGAGCTCCAGCGCCTGACCAATCCGCGCGGTCCCGGCGGCGACGAAGCGACGATCAAGGAGCGTCTCACCGCGCTCCAGGAGCTGGAGTCGCGAAGCGCCGCGGAGCTCCGGCGCGCCTACGACCAGATCGACGAGGTGCTGGACGTGCGCCAGCAGGCGCGATTCCGGGTCGTCGAGGAGCAGCTGGAGCGGCGGAAGCTCGAGCTGCTGATGCGTGCTCGGCAGAACCGGCTACAGCAGAGGAAGCAACAGTAGGACGGGACCGCCGGACTGCTACACTGCTTCCATGCGGCTCTCAACCATCCTCGCCGCCCTCCTGGCGTCCTCGACGATCGCGCTGGCGGGGGCGCCGAGCTCGCAGCATGCGGCGGCGTTCGAAGCCAAGATGAACGCGATCATCGCGCGGGGCGAGTCGCGGCCGACCGGCCACCAGACCGAATTCGTCGCTGACGAAGTCAACTCCTACCTGCAGCTCCGCCTCGCGGCGAAATTGCCGACCGGCGTCGCCGATCCGGCGGTCACGCTCCAGGATGCCGGCCGCCTCAGCGGACGGGCGATCGTGGACCTCGATGGCATTCGCAAGAAGAGCAGCGGCGGCTGGCTCGATCCCACCGCGTACCTTGGCGGCAAGCTCCCGGTGACGGCCACCGGCACGCTGAAGACCGCAAATGGCACCGGCCAGTTCTCGCTCGAGACCGCGGAGATCAGCGGCATCCCGATCCCCAAGAGCTTCCTGCAGGAACTCGTCAGCTACTACACGAAGTCGCCCGACAATCCGAATGGCATCAACATCGACGCGCCGTTCCAGCTGCCGGTGCAGATCCAGCGGATCGATGTGGTGACCGACAGGGCGACGGTCGTGCAGTAGGGATCGCGAGAGAGTTCACAGTTGGGCAGTTCACAGTTCAGAGTTCCAGCTTCAGTTTTCGCGCAACTCGCTCCAGTCGCACTCCCCGCACCTGTCGCACCCGTCGCACCCGAGTGACATGTCCGACGATCCCCTGCAGACCCCCCTGCAGTTCCTGAAGGGTGTTGGGCCGCGCAAAGCCGCCGACCTCAAGAAAGCCGGCCTCTCGACCGTCGAGGATCTCCTGTTCCGGTTTCCGATGCGGTACGAAGATCGCAGCCGGATGCAGCCGATCATCGGGCTGCGTCCGGGACAGATGGCGGCTGTGAGCGGGGAAGTGCTGCACTGCAACCTGCAGCACACGCGACGCGCGAACTTCCGTCTCTTTACCGCGCTCGTCCAGGACGCCAGCGGGCAGGTGCAGGTGGTCTGGCCGAACCAGGCGTTCCTCAAGGACGTGATTCGCGCTCACCAGCGGATCGTGCTGTTCGGCAAGGTCGAGGTCTGGGGATCGCGAGGGCTGCAGATCACCGATCCGGAATTCGAGATCGTCGACGGTTCGGCCAGCCAGGCCGAGAATAGCGCCGCCGGGCCCGAAGGACTGCACACCGGCCGGATCGTCCCCGTCTACGAGCGGACCGGCAGTGTCACGACCAACATGCAGCGCCGCGCCGTGTGGCAGGCGCTCCACATGCTGCCGCAGACGATATTCGACCCCGTGCCCGAGGAGGTATTGCGCGTCCGGGCGTGGCCCTCTCGCCGCGAGGCGCTCGACGCGGCGCACTTTCCTCCCTCCGACACCAGCGTTGACACGCTCAATGCGTTCCGGACCGCGGCCCAGCAGCGGTTGATCTTCGACGACTTCTTCGTGTTTCAGGCAGGGCTCGCGCTTCGCCGTCACGAGAACGCACAAGTCCGGAAGGCGCGCGTGTGCCATGTGGACGACGACATCCGCGCCGCGGCCCGTGCGGTGCTGCCGTTCAAGCTGACGGCCGGACAGCGCGACGCGGTTGCCGAAATCGTCGCCGACATGCAGCGCACCTGGCCGATGCAGCGCCTGCTGCAGGGTGACGTGGGCGCGGGCAAGACGATTGTCGCGGTGCTGGCCGCGGTCGTCGCAATGGAGAATGGCTTTCAGGTCGCGTTCATGGCCCCGACCGAGATCCTGGCCGAGCAGCACTTCCGGACGGTCATGAGGTGGCTCGACGGGACCAGGTATCGAGTCCGCCTGCTCACCGGACGGGTGACCGCCGCCAAACGGAAGGAACTGCTCCCCGCGATTGCGCGCGGCGAGATCGACCTCGTCATCGGCACGCATGCGCTGGTCCAGGAACACGTCGCGTTTCGCGATCTCGCACTCGTGATCATCGACGAGCAGCACCGCTTCGGTGTGATCCAGCGTGGCTCGCTGGCCGGCAAAGGCGACAACCCCGACGTGCTCGTGATGACCGCCACGCCGATTCCTCGCACCCTCGCCCTCACCGAGTGTGGCGACATGGACGTGTCGGTAATCCGTGGTCTGCCGCCGGGACGACAACCGATCAGAACGGTGATCAAGCCCGACTCGCGGCGCGACGAGGTCTACGCGCTCATTCGCGAAGAGGTCGCCCGTGGCCGCCAGGCCTACGTGGTCTATCCGCTCGTGGAGGAGTCGGAAAAAGTGGACCTGCGGGCCGCGACGGCGATGGCCGAGGAGTTGTCACGCGTATTTCCCGAGTACCACGTGGCACTGCTCCATGGCCGTATGAAGGGCGACGAGAAGGACGCGGTGATGCGGGCGTTCCGCGAAGGACAGCTCCACATCCTGGTCGCCACCTCCGTCGTCGAAGTCGGCGTCGACGTTGCGAACGCCACGATGATGGTCGTCGAGCACGCCGAGCGTTTCGGCTTGTCGCAGCTGCACCAGCTGCGCGGCCGGATCGGACGCGGAGAACATGCCTCGACGTGCGTCCTCGTCTACCAGGCGCCATGGTCCGACGATGCGCGCGAGCGCCTCAAGGCGATGGCGTCGAGTACCGACGGGTTCGTGATCGCGGAGAAGGACTTGCAGATTCGCGGACCGGGCGATTTCTTCGGCACGCGGCAGTCCGGTCTTCCGCAGCTGCGCGCCGGGGATCTCACGCGCGACGCCGAACTGCTCGAACTGGCGTTCACAGAAGCGCGCGCCCGGGTCGAGGAGGGGCGACTGACCCCGGCGCAGCAGGAGTACGTGCGCGACGTGTGGCAGCGTCAGTTTGGCTTGATCACGGTCGGCTGAGGATGCGGATCATCGCCGGCCGCAACAAGGGGCGCACGCTGAAGACGCCGACCTGGGAGGGCCTCAGGCCGACGTCGGACCGGCTTCGCGAAACGCTCTTCAATGTGCTCGCGCCGCGCATCGAGGGCGCACGCGTGCTCGATGTGTTTGCGGGCACCGGCGCTGTGGCCCTGGAAGCGCTCAGCCGCGGTGCGGCGCTTGCGGTGTGCATCGAGTCGCGTCAGCGCGCGACCGATCTCATTGCCGAAAATCGGACCCGAACCGGCGAGCAGGAACGGTGCCGCATCGTCAGCGCCACTGCCGAGCTCGCGCTGCGGGCTCCAATCGAGGGCGGCCCCTTCGATATCGTGTTCCTGGATCCTCCGTACGACTACGAAGACCTCGCCTCAGTCATGAGCGCGGCCCTTGCGCAGCGCGCGACGGGCGGCGTGATGATCGTCGAACACGCGTCGCGCCGGCCCTTGCCGGTGATTTCCGAAGGCGTGCCGTCCCGGACGGTTCGGGCCGGCGACAGTTCCCTGAGTCTCTTCACCTGACGCGCTCGACCAGTTCACGTCGAATGCGATGCCTCAGGAGGCTCGCTTGTCCGGTCGCAAAAGAGCGGCGGTATACAATTGCCGGTCATGGCCCAGCGATCGGGTTCCGGCTCCGCGCCTCGCGACGCCTGCGTGGCGGTCTGCCCCGGATCCTTCGACCCTCTGACGATGGGTCACGTCGACATCATCGAGCGGGCGGCGCGTCTCTACGATCGGATCGTCGTCGCGGTGCTGCTCAATCCCAACAAGCGGCCGCTGTTCAGCGTCGACGAGCGCCTGGACGTCATCCGCGAAGTGTTTTCCGGCCGCGATAACGTCGAAGCCGACACCTTCGAAGGGCTGCTCGTGGACTACGCGAGGGCCAAGGGCGCGACGGTGATCGTGCGCGGGCTCCGCGCGGTGTCCGACTTCGAATACGAATCGCAGATGGCGCTGATGAATCGCCACCTGTCGCCGCACCTGGAAACCACGTTCCTGGTGCCCGCCGAGCAGTACACCTACATCAGCTCGACGCTGATCAAGGAGGTGTTCAGCCTCGGTGGATCCATCGAGGGCCTCGTGCCTCCCGTGGTGGAGGCCAGGCTGCAGGCGCGCCGCCAGGCGCGGCTCCTTCCCAACGCGAGACCGACATGAGCTTTGCCGCCCGCATGAGACAGATTACGCCCTCCGCCACGCTCAAGGTGACGGCCGAAGCCGACCGGATGCGGCGGCAGGGCATCGACGTCGTCGATCTCGGCGCGGGCGAGCCGGACTTTCCGACCCCCGAGCACGTCAAGGCCGCGGCCCGGCTCGCGATCGATCAGAATTTCACGAAGTACACGCCGGCCGCCGGCGTGGTGGAGCTGCGGCAGGCCATCTGCCAGCGCTACCAGACCGACTACGGCGTCACCTACAAGCCGGAAGAGGTGATCGTCACCGCCGGCGGCAAGCAGGCGCTCTACAACACCGCGCTGGTGCTCTTCGATCACGGCGACGAGGTCGTGACGCACGGGCCGTACTGGCCGACCATTCCCGAGCAGATCAAGCTGGCCGGGGCCGAGCCGGTCGTGGTCCAGACTTCGCCCGAGGATGCGTTCGCGATTCACGCCGAGGCGATGATTGCCGCGATCACGCCCCGCACCAAGGCCATCCTCATCAACTCGCCGAGTAATCCCGCCGGGGCGCTGATCTCGGAACAGGGGATGGCGGCGATCGCCGACGAGGCAGCGCGGCGCGGTGTCTGGGTGATCCTCGACCTGACCTACGAGCGCCTGATCTACGACCCGGTCCCGCACAACCTGCCGCGCATCCTGGTCGACAAGCTGCGCGATCGCGCGGTCCTGTGCAGCGCGGCCTCGAAGGCATACGCGATGACCGGATGGCGCTGCGGCTGGGCGATCGGGCCGGCCCCGTTCATCAGCCAGTGCAATTCGCTGCAGGGGCACGCGACCTCGAACGTCAACTCGATCACCCAGAAAGCCGCCATCGCGGCGCTGGCCGGGCCGCAAGACGACGTCACGAAGATGCTGGACGAGTATCGGCGGCGCCGTGACGCGGTCCATTCCTGGCTGACCGCGGACCCGCGGATCACCTGCGTCAAGCCGCGCGGCGCGTTCTACCTGTTCCCGTACGTCGCCGATGTGCTCGAGGCGACCGGGTTCGTCAGCACCAACGCTTTCGCCGAGGCCTTGCTGGCCGACGCCCACGTCGCGCTCACCGCCGGAGAAGGGTTCGACGCCCCCGGCTTCGTGCGGCTGTCGTACGCCACCTCGCTGGATCGCCTCCGCGAAGGCGTCGATCGCATTCACGATTTCGTCGCGCGCCGCTCCGGGCAGCCGAGCCACGCGGCGTCGCGGAGCTGAGGGACCGATGCCGATCGCGCCCGGGCTGATCGCGGCTCTTCGCGCGGTCACGGGCGTGGCGTGGTCTCGCGACGACGAAGAGTCGCGGCTCGTCTACGGCACCGACGCGCTGCAGCGTGGCACCGCGGCCGATCTCGTCCTCATCCCCGGCACGGTCGAGGAGATCGCCGCCATCGCGCGGCTGTGCGATGCGAACCTGGTCCCGCTGGTCGTGCGCGGCGCCGGCACCGGATACACCGGTGGGGCAGTCCCGGTACGGGGCGGTGTCGTCCTCTCGATGGAGCGGTTCGATCGCATCCTCGAGATCGACGAAACCAACCAGCTCGCGGTCGTGCAACCCAACGTCCTCACCTACCAGCTCCAGGACGCCGTCGAAGCGCGGGGGCTGTTCTACCCGCCGGATCCGGCAAGTCTCAAGATCTCGGCCCTCGGCGGCAACGTCGCCGAGTGCGCCGGCGGACCTCGAGCCGTCAAGTACGGGACGACCCGTCACTACGTGCTGGCGCTGCAAGCTGTGCTCCCGAGCGGCGAGATCATCCGAACCGGCTCGAAAGCCGTCAAGAACGTTGTCGGCTACGACCTGACGCAGCTGCTCGTCGGGTCGGAGGGGACGCTGGCGATTCTCACGGAGATCACGCTGCGGTTGATCCCGAAACCTCGGGCGGCGGCGACGCTGCAAGCCGCATTTCACGACGTGTCCGCGGCAGCGGCGGGCGTGTCGGCGCTGATCGAGGCCAGGGTCGTTCCGGCGACAATCGAGATCATCGACGGCGGCTCGCTCCGCGCGGTCGAGAAGCACCTGCAGCGAAGCGTGGCGCCGCCGGGTACCGGCGCACTGCTGATCATCGAAGTGGACGGCGTTCCGGCGGGTGTGGACGAGGAGCTGGCCCTCGTCTCGAACGCGTGCGAGCGGGCCGGGGCGCTGTTGGTGCAGCGTGCCTCCACGGACCAGGAGCGCAGCGCGTTGTGGGAAGCCCGGCGCGCCATGTCGTTCGCGCTTCGCGCCGCCGCGCCGCGAAAGATCAATCACGACGTGTCGGTCCCGCGTGGCCGGGTCCCTGAGCTCTACGCGCTCATCGGGCGGCTCGAGCGGGAGCTCGACCTGTGGATGCCCAGCTTTGGGCATGCCGGCGACGGCAACATCCACGTGAACATCATGGTGAACCCGGCTGACGCCGACGCGATGCGGCGTGCCGACCAGGCGGCGCAGCGGCTCTTCGAAGGCGTCGTCGCCCTGGACGGATCGATCAGCGGCGAGCACGGGATCGGGTTTGCCAAGGCGCCGTATCTCTCGCTGGAGCTTGCCCCGGAAGTCATCGCGCTGATGCAGCGCGTCAAGGCTGCGTTCGACCCGCACGGGATTCTGAACCCGGGCAAGATCTGGCAGGAATAGCCGATACCCGCGGATCGCGGCGTGATCGCGATCGGTGGTAGGCTGGCGCGGTTCTTCCGCACATCACGGGCCGGCTCGGCCCGAGGAGGCTGGTCGTGAAGTCGTCCCGCATCTCCCGCCGTCATGTCCTCGTCGCCGGCTCGGCTGGCGTGGCTGGCCTGGCGCTCCCCGCGTCGGCCCAGAACCAGGACACCACGAAGGTGCAAGGTCCGCCCGGCCGCGACGTCGGCGCGCGCTCGCCGTTCGAGAAACCGGCGCGGATGGCGTTCAGCCCGGCGCGAACCGCCACGTTCACGCCGCTCCAGGATCTGGACGGCATCATCACCCCCGCCGACCTCCATTTCGAGCGTCATCACGGCGGCGTGCCCGCGGTCGATCCGCAGCAATACTCGCTGCTGATTCACGGAATGGTCGACCGGCCGACGATCTTCACGCTGGCCGAGCTGAAGCGGTTCCCGGGCACATCGATCATCCGGTTCATCGAGTGTTCCGGCAACGGCGGCCGCGCCTATCGCCTTACCACTCCCACCGCCGACCTCTCGCCGCAGCAGACCGACGGGCTGACGTCCACGAGCGAGTGGACCGGCGTCCGGCTGGCGACGCTGCTGCGTGAAGTCGGTGTGTCGCCAAAGGCGCGCTGGCTGCTCGCCGAGGGGATGGACGCCGCGGTGATGACCCGCAGCATTCCGATGAGCATTGCCAACGACGATGCGCTGATCGCCTATGGGCAGAATGGCGAGGCGCTGCGGCCGGAGCAGGGCTATCCGGTGCGGCTGATGCTGCCCGGCGTCGAAGGCAATGCCAGCGTCAAGTGGCTGCGCCGTATCGAGGTGGCCGATCAGCCGTTCATGACGCGCGAGGAGACGTCGAAATACACCGATCCGCTGCCTGACGGCACGGCCCGGATCTTCAGCTTCGTGATGGACGCGAAGTCGCTCATCACCGAACCCTCGTTCCCCGATCGCCTCGACGGGCATGGCTGGCGTGAGATCCGCGGACTGGCGTGGAGCGGCCGCGGCAAGATCGTGCGCGTCGAGGTCAGCATCGACGGCGGCAAGCAGTGGCAGAACGCCTCGCTCGACGAACCGGTGTTGCCCAAGTGCCACACGCGCTTCCGGTTGCCGTGGGAATGGAAAGGGCAGGAAGCCGTGCTGATGAGCCGCGCCACCGACGAGACCGGTTACGTGCAGCCGACCACGGCCGAATTAGTGAAGGCGCGCGGCCCGAACACGCAGTATCACTTCAACAACATCCGGGAGTGGCTCATCGCCGCCGATGGGACCGTGAAGCTGAAGGGGGGAGCGGCGTGAGGTTCTCGGGGTTCGCGGGGTTCGTGGGGTTCGTCTGCCTGGGTGGGTCGCTGATTGGCTTCGGGGTGAGCGTCGCGGCGCAGGCGCCCGCGCCGGCGCACTATGGGCTCGGGCGGGCCGCGACGCCGGACGAGATCAAAGCCCGCGACATCGACGCGCGGCCCGACGGCCACGGCCTGCCGCCCGGCAAGGGCAGCGTACGCGAGGGCGCGCCGATCTACGCCGCCAAGTGCGCGGGCTGCCACGGTGCCAAAGGAGAAGGCGCGTCGGCCGACCGCCTCGCCGGCCGCAATTCGGGCGACAGCTTCGCCTATGCGATGGATCCGAAGCTGGTCCGAACCGTCGGCAGCTACTGGCCGTACGCGACGACACTGTTCGACTACACCTCTCGGGCGATGCCGTTTCCGCGTCCGGGAACGTTGACCGCGGACGAGACCTACGCGCTCGTCGCCTACATCCTGTTCCTCAACGACGTGGTCAAGGAGGACGCGGTGATGGACGCTGCGAGTCTGCCGAAAGTCGTGATGCCCGCCCACGACAAGTTCGTGCTCGACAATCGGACCGGCGGCAAGACGGTCAAGTGAACTGTCCTGAGCCGGGACCTGAGAGTCGCGAGTCGTCAGAACGCTGGTCACGTCGGGCAGCGCCGACTCCCGATCTGATCAGCGGTTGGCGACGAGGGCAACGCGGGCGAGGTCGCGCTCGGCATCGGGTTGCATCAGCGTCCGCACACGGATGCCCGCTTCGTTGAAGTAGGCGAACTCCGCAAGTCGCGGGTAGTGCCTGCCCGTACGCTGTTCGAGCCGCTCGATTGCCTCAACCGGCGCGACCAGCAGCGCGCGCGCCTGCTGGCCCAGGAACGCATCCAGCTGATCGTCGGTGATCAAGTCTACGGTGCGGCGTCCGGTATAGAAGACGAGGTTGCGCACGAACACCCGGTGCGTGCCGACTTCCTCGCTGTTCTGGGCCGCGGCCCGCACCGCGCGGGCGACGTGCTCGACCGTGTCGTCACCGGTGCCGGATATCCCGCCGTACTGCAGCACGGCAAAAGACATCGCCGCGACAACCGCGAGGACGGCGGGCACCTGCCGCCAGAACTGCGAGCTGGCCACCAGGAGTACCACCGCGCCGCAGATGCCGAGCACCAATGCGGCCGGGATCGTATGCAGGCCCGCCACGTTCGCGATCAGCGGACGGACCCGCCAGATCGCTACGGCCATGAGCACGAGCGTGAGGCCGGAGCCGATCGCACCAATCGCGATCGCCGCAGGCCGCCGAATCCTCACCCGGGCGCCGTCGATCGAGCGCCAGTCACGGGTCCGTTCGAGGATCGATTGCGCCAGCAGCGTCGCCAGCGGCGGGAGGACCGGAAGGATGTAGCGTGGCTGCTTGCCAACCGAAATCGAATAGAAGACCAGCGGGATGATCGCCCAGAGCAGGAGGCGCAGTTCAACGGTTCCGATGTCCTGGCGCCGAGTGATGAAGCGCCAGACCGGAGAGACCCAGACGACGGCGAGCGGGGTCCACGGCAACAGCCCACCCAGCAGCACCGGCGCATAGAACCACCACGGGCGCGGATCGTTGAAACGGTCGGTGGCGAAGCGCTCGACATTGTCGCCGACAAAAAACCCCTCGAGGTAGGCCGCACCGTGGCGCTGCCACATCACCCCGTACCACGGCAGGGCGACGACGCTGAAGAGCGCGAGCGCCACACCGATCTGCGACAGGGTGAGGTTGAGGCTGCGCCGTTCGAGCAGGACGATTGGCAGCACCACCATTGCCGGAATCGCCACTCCGACCGGGCCCTTGGTGAGGAACGCGAAGCCCGCGGCGACGCCGGAGAGGGCAACCCAGCGGGTCTGGTCGCGCGGGTCGTCGAGCGTTGCCACCAGCGCCAACCAGATTGCGGCAGTGATGAAAAACGTCAGCGGCAGATCCGGCAGTGCCATCCGGCCGATGCTGTAATACCCGAAGCTCGTCGCGACGATCGCGCCGGCCAACAGCCCAACCCCATCGTCGTACCAGCGGCGGGCGGCGGCAGCGGTCACCAGGACGAGCCCAACGCCCGACAGCGCCGACCACAGCCGGGCGGCCCATTCCGACGCCCCGGCCAGGCGATAGGTGGCCGCCGTCAACCAGTAATACAGAATCGGCTTCTGGAATCGCGGCTCGTAGTTGTATTGGGGCGTCACCCAGTCCCCTGACGCCACCATTTCCCGGCCGGCCTCGGCATAAAACGCCTCGTCGGCGTCGGTGATGGCGCCACGACCCAGCCCCACCAGGAAGGTAAAGGCGGCCAGCAGCACCAGCGGCAGGACGAATCCACGCACGGGTTTCCATTCTAGCGAGGCTCAGGCAGGGACGGCGGCCGAGCGAGCAGTTTGGCCCCTGACCCGTCCGGACCGCGGCCCGCGGCGGCCCTTCGTTTCGCGAAACTTCTGCTATACTCATCGAGCCAGCGAAGTTG
Source organism: Vicinamibacterales bacterium (assembly GCA_035495795.1). Classification (GTDB taxonomy): domain Bacteria; phylum Acidobacteriota; class Vicinamibacteria; order Vicinamibacterales; family UBA2999; genus VFZN01. Next base: position 5,100 of record DATJFF010000006.1, on the reverse strand, counting down.
CCTGCCCCCGTTCGCTCAGGCTGCCGGCTCTGACGGCGCCGCTACACAAACCCCGACACCGACAACTGCTCCAGAAGGCCAGCCGGGCAGGCGACCGGCCCCGGAAGCGCAGGAACCAGACCTCGGACCGAACGCCGAAGAACCTGAGAACCGAAAACCGCGCGCACCGCGAACCCCCCGAACTCCGAGAACCCCGAGACCCCCCGAGAACCCAATTCCGCTATGCCCAGCCACAAGCGTCACGGATCCAACCGCGGCCAGCAGCCGCCTCCGCAGCCCGACGTCGCCAACGAGGTCCTCGAGCTCCAGAACACCGAGGGCAAGAAGGGGCTGAACATCACCGAGCTGAAGGAGATGAGCATCCAGAAGCTCACCCAGATCGCCAAGGATCTGGCGGTGGCCGGAGCCACCGGGATGCGCAAGCAGGAGCTGATCTTCCAGATCCTGAAGGCCCAGACCGAGCAGAGCGGGTTCATCTTCTCCGAGGGCGTGCTCGAAGTGCTGCCCGATGGATTCGGCTTCCTCCGCGCGCCCGACTACAACTACCTGCCTGGGCCGGACGACATCTACGTTTCCCCCTCGCAGATTCGCAAGTTCGACCTGCAGACCGGCGACACCGTCTCCGGGCAGATCCGGCCGCCCAAGGAAGGGGAGCGCTATTTCGCGCTCATCAAGGTCGAAGCGGTCAACTTCGAGGCGCCAGACCAGGCCCGCGAGAAGCTCTTCTTCGAAAACCTCACGCCGCTCTATCCGCAGGCCAAGCTCAAACTCGAGACCGAAGGGGAGAACCTCTCGGCCCGGGTCATGGACCTGATGACGCCGATCGGCAAGGGGCAGCGCGGCTTGATCGTCGCGCCGCCGCGCACCGGCAAGACGATGCTGCTGCAGAACATCGCCCAGTCGGTCTCGAAGAACCACCCCGAGATCTACCTGATCGTCCTGCTGATCGACGAACGGCCGGAAGAAGTCACCGACATGCAGCGCTCGGTCGACGGCGAAGTCATCTCATCGACCTTCGACGAGCCGGCGCAGCGTCACGTGCAGGTGGCGGAGATGGTGATCGAGAAGGCAAAGCGCCTGGTCGAGCACAAGAAGGACGTGCTGATCCTGCTCGACTCGATTACCCGCCTCGCCCGCGCCTACAACACGGTGATCCCGCCGTCGGGCAAGGTGCTCTCCGGCGGTCTCGACAGCAACGCCCTCCAGAAGCCGAAGCGCTTCTTCGGCGCGGCCCGCAACATCGAGGAAGGCGGGTCGCTGACGATCATGGCGACGGCGCTCATCGACACCGGCTCGCGCATGGACGACGTGATCTTCGAGGAATTCAAGGGCACGGGCAACCTCGAGATCAACCTCGATCGCAAGCTTGCCGACAAGCGTGTGTTCCCGGCGATCGACATCATCAAGAGCGGCACCCGCAAAGAGGAGCTGCTCATCCCCAAGGAAGACCTGCAGCGCGTCTACGTGCTGCGCCGCGTGCTGAATCCGCTGTCCCCGGTCGAGGCGATGGAACTGCTCCTCGACAAGATGGGCAAGACGCGGAGCAACGCCGAGTTCCTGTCGGCGATGCAAAAGGGATAGCGAGAACACTGCCGGGAGAGGGCCGCCTTCGGCGGCCTCGCTCGGGACTGAACGCTACCGGGAGCGAAGCGCGATCGGGAGTGTCCGGTAACTGGCTCAGTCGCGCGGCCCCGGGCTCAACGAGGGAATACCTGATGGTTACGATCAAGGTGCGTCAGAACGGATCGCTCCTCGTCGAAGGCGAGGACGTGAAGTTGATCGACTGGAACGGCAACGAGTACGTGCTGACGAAGAAGCCGTTCGCGTTGTGCCGCTGCGGCCAGTCGCAGCGTAAGCCGTTCTGCGACTCGTCACACAAGCTGTGCAACTTCCAGGCGGAGGAAGCGGCGCCAGGGCCAAATGCGGCGGTAACAGCGGCGCCGGCAGCAGGCGATGCGGCGCCGCCAGAGAAAGTTAACAATTGAGCAGTTTAGAGTTGCCAGTTGAAGTGCACAGTTGGCAGTCGCAGTTACAGTTTCAGTTTAATGAAGGTCCGGTTGCATCGACGTGCGGCTGCTGATGCCGACAACTGAAACTGAGACCTGTCACTCTGAACTTCAACTGGCAACTCTAAAACTGCCTAACTGTTAACTGCGCGGCGCGCGCCAGCGCGCCGCGTCAGTTCGTTCTCAGCGCCTCTGTCGGATCCAGATCTGCAGCCCGCCGCGCCGGCAGGTATCCCGCGGCCAGCGCGGTGAGGCCGATGACGACGACCAGCCCTGCGATCAGCCAGCCCTGGAGCGAGACCAGGCCGTAGAGCGCGGATACCATCACCCGGTTGAGCACCACCGACAGCACTCCGCCGAGCGCCAGGCCGGCGATCGTGATCTGAACCGCCTGGCGGAGCGTCAGCGCCATCACCTGGCGCCGCGAGGCGCCGAGTGCCAGGCGGACGCCGAACTCCTGTGTGCGCCGCGCCGCCAGATACGCGAGCAGGCTGTAGACGCCCGTCAGCGCCAGGCCCAGCGCAATCAGCCCCATGACGGCCAGGGCCTTGGCCAGGTAGTCGATCCCTCCGACCTTGTTGGCGACCACCTTGTCCATCGTGCGCAGCTCGATGATCGGCAGGTCGGGATCCGCGGCGCCGATCGCGCGCCGCAGTTCGCCGGCAAGCGACAGCGGATCGCCGTTGGTGCGCAGCGCAAACGAGAGGCTGAGTGACGGATCCTGCTGCACCGGCTCGTAGACGGTGGGCCGCCGCTGGTTCATGAACCAGTCGTGCACGATGTCGCCGACCACCCCGACCACCTCGATCCACGGCCCCTCGGAATCGATGCGGAACCGGCGGCCGACCGCCGCGTCTCCGGGCCAGTACCGGTCGGCAAAGCTCCGGCTGACGACCGCGACACGCAGCGTGTCGTGCCGATCGGCGTCGCTCAACGCGCGTCCTTCGAGCACTGGAATGTGCATGACGTCGAAATAGTCGGCGGTAGCGCGCTGTAAATCGGCGCGTCGCACCTCGGCCGTACTGAGCTGCTGTCCTTCCGGATAGATGGGCCGGCTGGTGCTGGCCCCGTCGTAAGGCAGGAAGCTCACGGCGGCCAACGCATTCACGGCGGGCATGCCGCGGAGACGATCGAGGACGCGGTCCACGAATTGACGCCGGGACTCGGGCGTGGCGTAGACGCGATCGGGCAGCTGCATCGTGGCGGTCATGACATGCGATTTGTCGAAGCCCAGTGCGCCGTTGACGGCGTGATCGACCGCGCTGAGGATCAGACCTGACGCGACCACCAGCGTGACGGCAAGCGCCACCTGCACGGCGGCGAGGCTGGTCCCGAGCCAGCGGCGGCCGCGGCCGCCGATCAACGTCCGCCCGCCTTGACGAAGCGCATCGGCCAATACGGCACGCGACGCGTTCAGCGCCGGCGCGATCGAGAAGACCACGGTGGCCAGTGCGCCGAGCGCGGCAGTCGTGGCGAGCGATGCCATGTCGAGACGCAGGAATTCGTGGCCGGACACCCAGCGCAGCACGGCGGGTGGCAAGCCGCGGCGCATCCCGGCGACACCGAGCGCGGCAAGCGGAAGCGAAATGGCGATAGCCAGCACGGCCAGCCAGGCGCCCTCGACAATCACCTGCAGCACCAGGCGCCATCGGCTGGCGCCCAGCGCGAGCCGCATCGCGAACTCGTGGTTGCGCTCGGTGCCGCGGGCGAGGAGCAGGTTGGCGATGTTGGCGCAGGCGACCAGCAACAGCAACAAGGCCGCGGCCTGCCAGATCGCGAGGAACGGTCCAGCGCCCTGATCCGACAGCCCGCGGGTCATCGTCACCACTGAAATCTCCCGCTTCGCATGCGTGTCCGGGTATCGCTGCCGCTGCCGCTCGACAATCGCTCGCATCTCGTCTCGCGCCGCGATCAGCGACTGGCCGTCGCCGAGCCGGCCGAGCACCAGCAGGAACCCGCGGTCCCGCTGCACGCGCTGGGCGTCGGTCAGCGCCAGCGGCGCGTAGACTTCAGCGCCATAGGGAATGCTCGGTCCCGGACGAAGCACGCCAACGACCTCGTGAGGCTCTCCGTTGAGGCGAATCAGGCGTCCCACAATCGACGGGTCGCCCCCGAAACGGCGGACCCACAAGCCATGGGCGAGGACCACGCGCCGATCCTGGCCGGGCGTGGCCTCGGCATCCAGGAACGTGCGGCCATAGAGCGGCTGGGTCCCGATCAAGCGAAAGAACTCGGGACTGACCCTGAAGCCGGCCAGTTGCTCGGGCTCGCCTGTCTGGGAGAGATTCGGATCCCAGAAGTCGGCCGCGGCAAGCTCCCGCATGGTCGTGACCGAGTCCTTCCATTCGAGGAAATCGGCAGGCGCCACCGATGATTTGTCAGCCAGCGGATCCTGCTCCGCGGACGAAGCGATTATCGCGAGACGATCGACGCCGGCAAACCGGAAGGGACGCAGGTAGAGCGCATCGGCAAGCGTGAAGACCGTGGCATTGGACGCGAGCGCCAGGGCGAGCGTGACGACGATCACGGCTGAGAGGGCGGGGCGCGCGGTGAGCGCACGCGCCGCGTGGTGGACGTCTCGCAGCCAGGCCCAGCGGCTGGTCGATTCCGGCTCGGGTTGACGCCAGCGCCGGCGCGTCGTGTGACCAGGCACCAGGCGCCCGATCGACACGCGGGTCGCAATCGCGAGCGACTGCCACCAGTACCAGCGGCGCGCACGGCCCTCGCCCAGCCTCTGACAGTGAGTGGCAAACTCCTCGTGGAGATCGCCGACGACGCCGTCGCGCCATTCGGGGTCGCGCAGGACGAGCTGCAACAGCCGATCGGCAACCCGCGGCGGGGGAGTGGACGCGCTCATGACTCCTCCAGTACGGACTCGAGCCCTTCGGAAAGGCGGGTGAGGGCGGTATGCGTCGCTCTCAGTGTCCGCAGGCCCAGCGGCGTCAGGGCAAAGTAACGGCGGGCTCTGCCGCCCCGTTCGGGCGTTGGATCGCCCATGCGTGATCGCAGGCACGCCTTCGCTTCGAGGCGCTCGAGGGCGGTGTAGAGCGCGCCGCGCGCGACCGGACGCCGGGTCCGCGATTCGATGAACTCG
>DATJFF010000005.1:0-15035 GCA_035495795.1 Vicinamibacterales bacterium | reverse complement strand
TCCGGCGGCGACACGCTGACACTGGCGGTTCGCGCTGCCCACTACACGAGCGGCACCGAGCACTGGGATCGAAAGTCCCTCACGGTTGAGACACGAGCCGCATCGGGGGGCGTCGATGTCGGCGGCTATCGCGTGACGACGGCAGGCATCGCCGTGCTCGCCTGGCTGGCGGTAACGGCGCTGCTCTGGCTGGTGGTACGAGCTCGCACGCCGCGCGCCCGCCGATCTCCGGAGCAGGATTCAAGCATCGGTAGCGCGATCGCGTCGCGCATCGGTCCGGGCGCGGCCGTGGCCGCGGTGATGATCGCGATCGGATTCTGGTCGATTTTCGGCGTCATGGCGTGGCGCGACTACCAGTCGCTGACGCGATGGCCCGAGACGACGTGCACCATCCTCGGCGGGCGACTGAGCGCGCAAACGACGACGCGAACCGGTACGCGCCTGGGGACCGACACGACAAATTACGTTCCGGTGCTCGGGTTGCGCTACATGGTCGACGGCCGCGAGACGTTCTCGTCGGGTTTCGATACCGGCTCGCGTCTCGGCATCGGTGGGCAGGGAGGGCGCACCGAGGAGCTGAACGCCTGGACCGTCGGCGCCGGCGTGCCCTGCTGGTACGATCCTGCCGACCCGCTCGACATCGTCGTGCTCCGCGGCTTCGGCGGGGCGTACCTGTTCGCGCTGCTTCCGCTCCCTGTCTTCCTGCTCGGGGTCGCGGGTCTACGCCACGCGCTGGCCGCGTCTCATTGACGATTGAGGATCGACGATTGACGATTCATTGGCGATTGGGGGATTGCGCCATTGCGTCATTCGATTGAGATATTGAGAGATTGAGCGATTGAGGGATTGTGGGAATTGCGACTGGGGGATTGCCAATGCCCCAATAAATGCCCCAATCGGCAATCGAAAATTACTCAATAAATCGCCAATCGCCAATCCTCAATCATCAATGGACGCGGACACCATCCCCGGACCTCGTCTGACGCAGCCCCGTTGTATTCTCCGGCTGTGCCTGACGTCCGTGTGATTTCGTCTCCCGCGGCCGAGGTGCGACTGCGTGCCGTGCACGACGTGCTGATCGGCGCCGCGGCCGGCCAGCGCACGCTGCTCGTCGCACCAACCCGCGCCGCGGCCGACGAGTGTGCGGCCGCCGCTGCGGTCGCGCGCGGCGGGCTCTTCGGCGTCACCCGGACCAGCGTCGTCGAGCTGGTGATGCGCCTGGCGTTGCCGCGCCTCGCGCGGCAGCACGTGGCGCCGACCACTGCCATCGGAGCCGAGGCGGTCGTGGCCCGGGCCCGATTCGAGGCGATGGAGGCGGGATTGCTGCGCTACTTCGCGCCGGTCGCGGACACGCCTGGTTTTCCGCGTGCGGCCGCGCGCACGCTCAACGAGCTGCAGATGGCCGGCGTCGCCGCGGATCTCCTTGATGCGCTCGACGATGCGGGTGCGGATCTGGCGACGCTGTTGACCCGCCTCCAGCGCGAAGAGCAGAAGGCCGGCACCGTGTCTCGTGCCGGCCTGTGGCAGGCGGCGACCGCGGCGCTCGCCGAAGATCGCAGCATCGACCGCGCGACTGCAGTCGTGCTGCTCGACACCACGATTGCGTCGCGCGCCGAGGAGCGGTTCATTGGCGCGCTGCTGGAGCACACGAGCGGCGCCACCGTCACGGTTCCGTCCGGGGATCGCCGCACGCTTGCCGCGCTCGCACGTATGGGTGCGAGCGTCACCGAGACGTCGGTCTCCGCGGCGCCGGCAAAAGGCCGCGCCCGAAAAACGGCTGCGCCGCGAGCGCTCGCGCGGCTCCAGCAGTTCCTCTTCTCGCCCGACAATCCGCCTACCGGCGAGATCGACGATTCGGTCACGCTGTTTTCCGCGCCGGGTGAGGGCCGCGAAGCGGTCGAAGTGGCTCGCCGCGTCCTTGCCGAGGGGGAGCGCGGCGTCTCGTTCGACGACATCGCCATCCTGCTCCGCGCGCCGCAAACCTATCTCGGGCTGCTCGAACACGCGCTCGCGCGCGCCGGCGTCCCGTCCTGGTTCGAGCGCGGCACGCGACGTCCCGACCCGGCCGGCCGCGCGTTCCTGGCGCTGCTCGCGTGCGCGGATGAGCAGCTCTCGGCGCGCCGATTCGCCGAATACCTCTCCCTCGCGCAAGTGCCGGCGGCGGCACTGCACGTTAACCACGAGGCAAGCATTCCGAATCCCGAGAACCTCGAGAACCCCGCGAACCTGTGGTCCCCTCCCACCGACGAGCTCGCCAGCGGGCTCATTCGCGATGACGAGCGCGCCGAGGATCCCGCCCCGGAGGCGGAGGCGCCAGCACCCGACGAGCGCGACGGCAGCCGCATCGTTGCGGGGTCGCTGCGCGCCCCCTGGCGATGGGAAGAACTGCTGGTCGAGGCTTACGTAATCCAGGGGCTCGATCGCTGGCAGCGCCGCCTGCGCGGTCTCGCCAACGAGTACGAGCTCCGCCTCCGCGAGCTGCGCGACGAGGACGAGGATTCTCCCCGCGCCGCCGCGATCGAGCGCGATCGCCAGGAGCTGCGCCACCTCGAGGACTTCGCGCTGCCGATTGTGGAGGTTCTCGACACCTGGCGAACGCCGCGCGTCTGGGGTGAGTGGCTGCAGGCCTTCGAGTCGCTGGTGCCGCGGGTTTTGCGCAAGCCGGCTCGGGTCCTGCGCGTGCTCACGGAGATGATGCCGCTCGGCGCAATTGGTCCGGTCTCGCTGGCCGAGGTCCGCGCCGTCCTGTCGCCGCGGTTGTTGACGCTGAACAACGAGCCGGCACGCCGCCGGCAAGGCGCGGTGTTCATTGGCACGCCGGCCTCGGCGCGCGGCCGGGCGTTCCGCGTGGTGTTCGTGCCTGGGCTTGCCGAGCGCGTGTTTCCGCAGCGCCTGCGCGAGGATGCGCTGCTGCTGGACCGGCGGCGCCGCGCTGTAGACCCGCAACTCGCGGTGGCCGATACCCGTGCCGACGAAGAGCGGCTGCAACTGTGCATGGCAGTCGGCGCCGCCACCGAGCGCGTCCACCTCTCCTACCCGCGCATCGAGCTCGGGGAATCCCGGCCGCGAGTGCCGTCGTTCTACGTGCTGGAAGTCATGCGGGCGGTCACCGGCAGCATTCCACGCTACGCCGACCTGGCGGAGCACGCCGCCCGCGAAGGCGGGGCGTCGCTGGCATGGCCGGCGCCGGCGAACGCCGATCGCGCCATCGATACGTTCGAACACGATCTCGCCGTGCTGCTCCCGCTGCTGAAGGAACGGAGCCGGAAAGCGGCGGAAGGTCGCGCGCGCTATCTGATCCAATTGAACGATGGGCTGCGTCGTTCTGTCACCGAGCGATGGGCGCGCTGGCAGCCGCGCTGGCACACCTCTGACGGCATCATCCGCGTGACGGCCGACACCCAGGCAGCGCTCGACGCGCAGCGGCTGACGAATCGGCCCTACTCGCTCACCGCACTCCAGCGGTTCGCCGCGTGCCCATATCAGTTCGTGCTCGCGGCGATCTACCGGCTCGCGCCGCTCGAGGAACCGGCACCGCTCCAGTATCTCGATCCGTTGACGAAAGGCAGCCTGTTCCACGCTATCCAGACGGAGTTCCTGCGGGTCCTGCAGAAGAACGGGCAGCTGCCGCTCGACGATGCGCGTCTGCCGGCAGCCCGCGGCGAGCTGCGCTGGGCCATTGCGCGGGTCACGGACGAGGCCCGCGACAAGCTGGCGCCGGCGATCGAGCGCGTGTGGCGCGACGAGATCGAAGCGATGAGCCGCGACCTGAACCGCTGGCTCGAGCAGCTGGTCGCGGATGGGCGCACCTGGGTGCCCGAGCGGTTCGAGCTGGCATTCGGGATGGCCGCCGACAGCCAGCGCGACGCCGCGTCGACGAGCGAGCCGGCGCGGGTCAGCGACCGCTTCCTGCTGCGCGGATCGATCGACCTCGTCGAGCGCCGGCCGCGGACGAAGATCGTGCGCGTCACCGATCACAAGACCGGCAAGAACCGCACGACACTCGCCACCATCGTCGACGGCGGCAAAGTGCTCCAGCCGGTGCTGTACGGCCTGGCGCTCGAGAGCCTGACCGGCGACATGGTGGAGGAGGGCCGGCTCTCGTTCTGCACCACCGCCGGCGGCTTCTCGCAACACCCGATTCCGCTCGACGTGCTGACCCGCCGTCGCGGTGTCGAGGTGCTGGAGATCATCGATCGAGCGATCGAGCGCGGCACCCTGGCCGCACGGCCGGCCCGCGACGCGTGCAGGTGGTGCGACTTCAGGCCGGTATGCGGGCCCGACGAAGAGCACCGGACTCTGCGCAAGCCGACCCAGCTGCTGGCCGATCTCGACGCGTTGAGGAAGATGCCGTGATCGCCGACGACCGCCATCTGATCAGCGAAGCGCTGGACCAGACGCTCGTCGTCGAAGCGGCCGCTGGCACCGGCAAGACCACCGAGCTCGTCAAGCGAGTGGTTCGCCTCATCGAGACCGGCCGCGCCGAGCGGATCGATCAGATTGTCGCCGTGACCTTCAGCGAAAAGGCTGCCGGCGAGCTGAAGCTGCGACTTCGCGAGGAGCTGGAGCGGGCCCGGCTGGGTGCGGCCCCGTCCAGCGAAGCGGCCGCGCGTCTCGAGCGGGCCGTCCAGCGATTCGAAGAGGCGCACGTCAGCACCATCCACGGCTTCTGCGCCGACCTGCTCCGCGAACGTCCCGTGGAGGCGTCGGTCGATCCGACGTTCGAGGTGCTTACCGAAGGCCAGGCCGAGCGGCTGTTCGACGAGGCGTTCGCGGCGTGGATTCAGCGCCACCTCGACGACCCGTCGGAGGGCGTCCGCCGCTCATTGCGCCGCCCGCGATCGGCATGGTCGCCCGACGAGGAGGACAACGGCCCGCTCGAGCGGCTGCGGCGCGCCGGCGTCGAGCTGTTGCAGTGGCGGGATCATCCGCGCCCGTGGACGAGGCCCGCCGGCTTCGCGCGCGTTCGCGAAGTGGACGCACTTGCCGATCAGCTCAAGGGGTTTGCCGAGCTGAGCGCCGGGCCGATCAGCCGCGGCGATCTCCTCTACAGGAACACCGAGGATCTGCGCCGGGCCTCCACCGATATCGAGGCGCTGCGTTCGCGCGGCCACGCGGACCACGACGGGTGGGAGGCGCGCCTGTGCACGCTCGCCGCCCGGGCTCGCGACATCATGCAGGGGAAAGGCAGCGGCGCGCAGTTCAGCCGAAGGGTCGGACGGCAGGCGGTACTCGACGCACGCGAGGCGCTGGTCTCCGCCCTGGTTGCGTTCCGCGAGCGCGCCGATGCCGATCTGGCAGCACTGGTTCACGGCGATCTGCTCGCGTGCATCGAGGGCTACGAGGACCGGAAACAGAAAGCCGGCGCGCTGGACTTCCTCGACCTGCTGATTCGCGCGCGCCGTCTCGTCGCCGACAACCCCGACGTGCGGCACGAGTTCCAGGAGCGGTTCCGCTACCTGCTCGTGGACGAGTTCCAGGACACGGATCCATTGCAGGCAGCGCTCCTGCTCGACCTCGCCAGCGACGACCGCGGCTGCATCAGGCCGGGTGCCCTCTTCATCGTCGGCGACCCGAAGCAGTCGATCTACCGCTTCCGCCGCGCCGACGTCGGGGTCTATCACGAGATCTGCGAGCAGCTCGAGCGGGCCGGCGCAACCCGCGTGACGCTTCGAACCTCGTTCCGGAGCGTGCCCGCAATCCAGCGCGCGGTGAACGCGGCGTTCAGCGTGCACATGACGCGCGATGCGGATTCGCTCCAGGCCGCCTACGTGGAGCTGCGACCCGACCGCCCCGATCATCCCGATCAACCGGCGGTGATTGCCTTGCCGGTTCCACGGCCCTACGGCCAACAGCGCGCCAAGCTCGCAAACATCGCCGCCTCCCAGTCCGAGGCGACCGGCGAGTTCGTCCGCTGGCTGCTCGCCGAGAGCGGCTGGACGATCCCGAGGCCGGACGGGACGCGGCGTCCCGTAGCTGCCGGTGACATCTGCCTGCTGTTCCGCCGCTTCATCAGCTTCCAGGACGATGTGACGCAGCCGTACGTGGAGGCGCTCGAGTCGCGCGGCGTGCCGCACCTGCTCGTCGGGGGGAAGGCGTTTCACGAGCGCGAGGAAGTGGACGCGCTCCGCACGGCGCTGACCGCGATCGAGTGGCCCGGCGACGCGCTGTCCGTATTCGCCACGCTCCGCGGCCCGTTCTTCGCGATCGGCGAAGAGGAGCTGCTCGCCTATCACGCGCTGGGTCACGGCTTCCGTCCCTACGACGTGCCAGCCGACCTCACGGCGATGCTGGCACCGGTCGGCGAGGCATTGACGGTCCTCCGCGAGCTGAACCGGCTCCGCAACCATCGTCCAATTGCCGACACGATCGGTCAGCTCATGGAGGCGACGCGCGCCCACGCCGGATTCGTGCTGTGGCGCGGCGGTGAGCAGGTGCTGGCCAACGTGCTGCAGATTGCGGAGATGGCGCGGCAGTACGAGGCCGACGGCGGCCTCTCGTTCCGCGGCTTCGTTGACGATCTGCGGGCCGCTGCCGACCGCGCGCCCACGCCCGAGGCGCCGATCGTCGAGGAAGGCACCGACGGCGTGCGGCTGATGACCGTGCACAAGGCCAAGGGCCTCGAGTTTCCAGTGGTCATCCTCGCGGATCTGGGCTGCAAGCTGAGTCGGGACGACGCGACACGCTACCTCGATACGAAGCAGAGGCTGTGCGCGATAAAGCTGGGTGGATGGACGCCGGTAGACCTCGCCGAGCACAACGCGATCGAGGCCAGACGCGATCGGGCGGAAGGCGTGCGGCTGGCGTATGTCGCCGCGACTCGAGCGCGCGATTTGCTGGTGGTGCCGAACATCGGGGACGCGCCGTACGAACGCAGCTGGGTGGATCCTCTCGCGGTGGGCATCTATCCCGCGCTTCGCGATCGCCAGGCTCCTGGCGCCGCGCCGGGCGTGCCCGTGTTCAAAGGCAAGGACACGGTGCTCGAGCGTCCGGACATGGAAACGGCGACCGCCGCCACCGTTCGCCCCGGCGCCTTCGCGATGCACGATCCGGTCACCGACGAGCCGTTCACGGTGGTGTGGTGGGACCCCCAAGCGATCGACGCCCGCGGCGAGGAGCGGCGGGGCCTGCGGCGCGAGTATCTGATTACGAAGGAGGCGCGGCCGGAAGACGTAGCGGCCGACCGTGCGCGCTTCGACACGTGGCAGTCACGACGCGCGCAGACCATCGCACTCGGCAGCCGCCCGTCGATGGCGGTGCTGACCGCCACCGAGTGGTCGAAGGCGGTGCCGGCGGTCGAAGCTGTTCCCGATGTCACAGTAGAGGTCGTGCCGGCCCGGCCAGGCCGGCCGGGTGGACGGCGCTTCGGCACGCTCGTCCACAGCGTGCTGGCGACGGTGCCGCTCGACGCTGCCGCCGAGGACGTGCGCGCGATCGCGGAGGTCCAAGCCCGGTTGATCAGCGCACCCACGGGTGAAGCAGACGCCGCGGCGGTGCTCGCCGCTGACGTCCTCGCGCACCAGCTGCTTGCTGCCGCAAGGCAGGCCAGCGAGCGTGGATCGTGCCTTCGCGAAGTGCCGGTATCCATCGTCCGCGACGGTGTCCTCATCGACGGCCAGGCCGACCTTGCGTTCGAGGAGAAGAGTGGCTGGGTTGTCGTGGACTTCAAGACCGACGGCGAATTCACGCTCGGCGAGGCAAACTACCGCCGGCAGGTCGCGCTCTATGCCGAAGCGATCACCCGCGCCACCGGCCGACCCGCCCGCGGCGTGCTGCTTCGGGTCTGAGGAGCAGGCTTCAGGCTCCAGGCTTCGGGATTCAGGCCAGCCAGATGTCGAATGTGCTCGTGCTTGCACCTTTGCACGCTGCACCTGCCTTCTGCACCTTTGCACCGCTGCACCCTTGCACCGGTAAGATCACCGTATGCGACGTGTTTGTGTGTTCTGTGGTTCATCAGCCGGCGCGAGCGACGTCTATGCCGAGGCGGCGCGGAGGATGGGGCGGGCGCTCGTCGATCGCGGGATCTCGCTCGTTTACGGCGGGGGGCACGTCGGATTGATGGGCATCCTTGCCGACGCGGTGCTCGAAGCCGGCGGCGAGGCGATCGGCGTCATCCCGCACGCCCTCAACTCGCGCGAGATCGCCCACCTGAACCTCACCACCCTTCACGTCGTCGACTCGATGCACGAGCGCAAGGCGAAGATGGCGGCGATGGCCGATGCGTTCGTCGCGATGCCGGGCGGCTTCGGCACTTACGAAGAGTTCTTCGAGGCGGTCACCTGGACGCAGCTCGGCGTCCACAAGAAGCCCTGCGGGCTGTTGAACGTTGCCGGCTTCTACGATCCAATCGTCGAGTTTCTCGCCCACGCGGTGCGCGAGCAGTTCATCCGCCCGGCCCATCGTGAAACCGTCCTGGTGGACTCGGACCCCGATCGCCTGCTCGACGCGCTCGAAAAGGTAGTACTTCCCGAAGTCCCCAAGTGGATCGGCCTTGCCGAAGCCTAAGGGGACTTCGCTGTCACCTGATGATCTGGTGACGTGGTGATCTGGCGATCTGATCTGGCGATCTGGGGATCTGGTGATCTATCTCGGATCTGGTGATCTATCTGGTGATCTTGCGCGGCAGACGACCCGTAGTTGAACCCTCCTCGACGCGCGCCCTTGCCCCCCTGCACCTGTGCACCCGTGAACCTGTGCTCCTGTTCCGCCTCGGCTTGCGGCGGACTATCATTTAAGTTGCAATGCGTTCCGGTTCTCGCCTGCGGGTCGGTGTCTTGTTGATCGCGGCAGTCCTTGCGGCTGCCACCTCGTCCATGGCGCAGCTGCGGCGGATTCCCGCGCAAATCACGCCATTCCTGGACGCCGACGGCGCCCGCGCCGGCAGCACGGTTCGCGCCGCGCTGAAAGTGGCGCTTCCTGACGGCTTCCACGTCCAGTCGAACAAGCCGCGCGATCCGTTGCTGATTCCGACCGAGTTGAACATCGATGCGCCGGCCGGCGTCACGGTCGAAGAGGTGGTCTTTCCGAAAGCGCACGACTTCAAGCAGGAGGGATTGCCGGAGCCGCTGCTGGTCTTCGAGCGCGAGTTCCTGATTGGTGTTCGCCTCAGTTTGACGGCGGACCTGCCGCCGGGCGATCTGGTCGTACCGGCCCGATTCCGCTACCAGGCGTGCGACGACAAGATGTGTTACGCGCCGTCGAACACGCCGGTGCAGCTGGCGCTGAAGGTGGTCAGCGCGGCTGCCACCCCGACGCCGCAGCACGCCGACGTGTTTGCGGGGATCGCGTTCGGCACCGGTGAGAAACCTGGTCTCGCGGCTCCCACGGAGGCATCCCCTTCAACGCCCGCTGTGGCCGCTCCCGGCGGCCCCGACTCTGGCATCGGCAAACTGGACAAGTTCACCGTTGTGGCGAGCACCGGCGGCTACCTTCGCACCGGCGACTTCCTGACCTTCATCAAGAACGCCGAAGCGGGCGTCGCCGAGAAGGGCCTCTTCGAGGGCCAGGGACCGATTGCGATTCTGCTGATCGTCCTGGTCGGCGGACTCGCCCTCAACCTCACGCCGTGCGTGTTGCCGATGATCCCGATCAACCTGGCGATCATCGGCGCCGGCGCACAGGCGTCCTCGCGCAGGCGCGGCTTCCTGCTCGGCCTCACCTACGGCGGCGCGATGGCCGTCGTCTACGGGGTCCTCGGCCTCGTCGTCGTGCTCACCGCGAGCACGTTCGGCACCATCAACGCGTCGCCGTGGTTCAACCTCGGCATCGCGGTGCTGTTCGTGGCGCTCGCGCTGGCGATGTTCGACGTGTTCGAGATCGACTTCTCGAAGTACTCGGGCAACGTCGGCGGCGGCTCTGGACGAGGCACGTTCCTGCTCGCCTTCACGATGGGATCGGTCGCGGCGCTGCTCGCCGGCGCCTGCGTCGCGCCGGTCGTGATTCAGGTGGTGCTTTTCGCCAGCAACCTCTACGCGACGGGCACGGCCATCGCGCTGGCATTGCCGTTCTTCCTCGGCATCGGCATGGCGATTCCGTGGCCGATCGCTGGCGCTGGGCTCGCGTCGCTGCCGAAGCCGGGTCCGTGGATGGTCCGCGTCAAGCAGGCGTTCGGCGTCCTGATCCTCGGCACGTCGGTGTACTACGGCTATCTTGCCTACGAGTTGTTCTCGAGCCGCTGGGTGGAAGCCGGCGCGGTTGCCTCCAGCGTCGAGGAAATGGTGAAGGAAGGCTGGCACCCGACGCTGGCCGAGGGCCTCGCGGTCGCGGAGCGCGAAGGCAAGCCGGTGCTCGTCGACATGTGGGCGACGTGGTGCAAGAACTGCCTGACGATGGACAAGACCACCCTGGTGGATCCGACGGTGAAGCAGGCGCTCGAAGGCTACGTGAAGGTCAAGTTCCAGGCCGAGCAGCCCGACGAGTCGCCGGCGGTGGAAGTGATGAAGCGCTTCAACGCGGTCGGCCTCCCAGCCTACGTGATTCTGAAGCCCGGCGCGCCACCAGCGGTTCCGACCGGCAACTGACCGATCTCGGCGGCCATCGCGTGGCTTTACTTTTGCCGGCCTTCGCAGTCGCTGAGGAATCGCCCGCGACTACCGCCGCGGGCCTGGCTGGCGCTCCTGATAGCGGGCGCCGCGCAAGATGCCTTCGACGGCGCTGTTCCCCTCGTGGCACGCGTACTCGTAGATGCGGTACTCGTCGTCCCGGGTCAGCGGGAAGGCGAGCGTCCACGGCCGTGTGAAGATCTCGGGGTCCTCGACGCGGGCCTCGTAGTCGATGCGGTCGGGGCTCACCCTCGTGAACCGCTCGACGATTCTGAGCGCGGTGCTCTGCGGGATGCCCTTGATGCGCCCGGCCGCCGCGCTGGTCGCAATCCAGTTGCGATCGGCGAAGTTCTTGGTCTCGACGACCAGCGTGTCGCCCTCCCACCGTCCGCGGGAGTCGCCCTCCAACAGCTGAACGCTTGTCGGGAGGGGCGGACGCCCGTCGAGCGGGATCATTCGGGCGTCGTGAATCATCTCCGAGTGAATCACCACGAAATCCTTCGTTTGCACGATCTGATACGCGTTGTTGTACCCGGCCGGAATGATCCACCCCGGCACGCCACGCGAGATGCACTGGTCCCACAGGCTCATGAACTCGGGATGGTCCGTACTTCGTTTCAACGCCTCGTCTCGTCTCGCCTCGGCCTGGGGCCGAAGCGGCACACGGCCATCCGGCGGGTCGACGACAAGCGAGGTCTGCCGGGTCGGCAGGATCGTCGTGCCGGAGTCGAACCAGAACTGGTTGTAGCTCCCGATGTCGCCGCGCTCGAGAGCCTGCGCCCTGGCCTTGGGGTCGTCGGCCGCGGCTTGGCGTCCCGCGGCCTGCGCTTCGAGGTTTCTGGCTTCCTCCTCGGTGAAGAAGGGCTTGTCGGCGAGTGCGTGCGGGCGCTCGAGGGGCGTCAGCGTCGCGTTGGTCCAGACCCCCTGCAGGTCGGGATGGCCGTCCGGAGCACGAGGCACAGTCCTGTC
Source organism: Vicinamibacterales bacterium (assembly GCA_035495795.1). Taxonomy (GTDB): domain Bacteria; phylum Acidobacteriota; class Vicinamibacteria; order Vicinamibacterales; family UBA2999; genus VFZN01. The sequence goes on along the minus strand of DATJFF010000005.1, from coordinate 3,525 downwards.
CGGGCGCGCCTGCGCGCCGGCGACAGCGCTGTTGCCCGAGGCAACGGCCGCAGCGAGCAGCGGTAATGCCAGCCAGCGAAGGTGGCCAGACATGGTTCCCCCTTTGACGTTCCGAGGTCCGCGCCGCCAATCCTCTCACGAATTCGCTCTCTGGGTTGAAGAGCCGTTCTGCGTCCCCGAAAGCGGGCTCAATCATCGCCAGACGTCAGGCGATACCCATCGCCATGCGCCGTGCGGATGTAGCGCGGATGATGCGGGTCGGTCTCGATCTTGCGGCGCAGCCGGAAGATGAAGCTGTCGACGGCGCGCGTGACCGGCGCTTCCTTGTATCCCCAGACCAGCTGCAGCAGTTCCGCACGCGTGACCAGCCGGCCTTCGCGGCCCGCGAGGTAGCGGAGGATTTCAAACTCGCGATCGGTGAGGCTCAACTCGCGATGCCCGCGCCGGGCCCGTAGCCGGCGGAAATCGATCTCCACATCGCCGAGCCGCAGCACGTCTGGCAAGGGGGAGGTGCGGCGCCTGACCGCCTGGATCCGCGCCAGCAGTTCGTCGAGCGCGAAGGGCTTGACGATGTAATCGTCGGCGCCGAGCTGCAGTCCCTTGATCCGCTCCTCTTTCTGGCCGCGCGCGGAAATGATGATGACCGCGCGTCCCTGGACGCTGCTGAACGTCCGGCACAACTCGTAGCCGTCCACGCCAGGCGGCAACATGAGATCGAGCAGGACCAGAGCCGGCGCGAACGACTGCGCCTTCTCGAGCGCCTCGGCTCCGGTTGCCGCCCATTCGACCTCGAAGCCTTCGTATTCGAGGTTGTCGCGGAGCAGCCGGGCAATCGCCCGGTCATCCTCGACGATCAGAATCCGTGTGCTCATCCGCGTGAGAGTGCCGGCAGCGAAACCCGGACGGTGGTGCCGTTGCCGGGCGAGCTCGAGATCTCGACCGTGCCTCCGTGCTGCTCGACGATCCGCCGCACGATTGACAGTCCCAGCCCGCTTCCGAACTCGCCGGCCGCCCGCCCGCGATAGAAGCGATCGAATACCCGCGGGATCTCGTCCCCCGGAATCCCGCGGCCCTTGTCCGAGAACGAGACGCGCACGTATTTTCCCTCGACCGTGCCCTCCACCGCGAGGTGCCGCCGCTCCGGCGAATACTTGATCGCGTTGTCGATCAGGTTGCCGAAGGCCTGCGCAAGGGCCACGCGATCGACCCTGACCTGCGGGAGATCGTGCGAGACGCTCATTTCTTCGGCGAAGCCGAGCGCCGACAGATGCGGCCGGAACGGTTCCATCGCGTCCTCGACGACTTCCGCAATGTCCACCGCTTCGGCGCGCGACTTCGGATCCAGCTCGCTCAGTCGCGAGTAGGTCAGCAGGTTCTCGACGACGTGACTGAGCCGCCGCTCCTCCTGCGAGAGGATCGTCGCGTATTCACGAATCGTGTCCGGCGAGGTGTAGCGGCCTTTCTCGAGCGTGTCGCCGACCAGCTTGATCAGCGAGAGCGGCGTCTTCAACTCGTGCGTGATCGCCGCGACGAAATCGGTCTTCATAGCGGCGAGCTCGCCGCGGACCCGCACCGCGCGCACGACGAGCAGGAGCGCGGCCAGCGATGCCGCAGCAGCCAGCGAGGCGATGAGCAGTAGCCGCGCTCCGAGCGCGGTTGTGGCGCTGGTGCTGGCGGCGGCCGGTTGCACCAGCGTCGTCCACATCCGAATCGGCGGATGGTCCGTGGGCAGCGACGAGACGAGCGCCGGCTCCATGAAGAGCAGTGGGAAGGTGCGCCGCCGCACTGGACTTGACGCCCGTTCCTTCATGCTGCTGGCCACCTCGTGTCCGCTCTCGTCGAGGACGGTTACCGCCATCGCGTTGGCGTTGCCGTCGATGGCCGCGACCTGCCGCAGCAGTTCGGTCAGGTACTCGCGGCGAACCCAGTCGAGATTGACCGTCATCGCGACCAGGCCGGTCAGCTCAGGCGGGCCCGGCGAGGTGAACAGGTAGTGAACGATGATCTGATAGGGCACGCCCTCGAACACGGTCTCGCGCAGACCTAAGCGTTGCCCGCTCCGGGCGTCGCCGCGCAGCGCGGCTACCAGCGCCTCGAGCGCCTTCGGATCCTGGAGGAGGCGCACTGGATACGGCTGCGAGTCGGGCTCGGCGACCTGCCAGGGCACGGCCCGATCCGACCGATTGAACGCGAAAGTCCGGCCTCGCGGCCCGCCGGCGGCGGTCCAGACGATGAACGACTCCGGGTACGGGAACCGCGCGAACGCGCGGCTGCTTCGCTGCAGAAGGTCATAGGGCGGCAATTCGGTGATGTCGCCGGCGTCGAGGGGCACCAGCATCGACAGCCATGCGCCCTTCATGTCGCGATTGAGCGCGACGCTGGTCAGGGCGACGACTTCGCTGGCGCGCTGCTCGAGCAAGAGCGCCGTGCTGCGCCGCATCTCGTTGATCGCGGTCCACGCCAGCGTCACCAGGGTCGCCGTCGCGAGCAGCAGACCAGCGGCGAACACCAGGATGGTCGAAGGCCATCGCGTGCCACGCTCCGCGTCCGTGGAGCGGCGAAAGCGGAACATCACTGCGTGATCTCGCGTTCGCGATAATAGCGGGCCGCTCCGGGGTGGAGCGGAATCGGCGTTGCCGGAGCCTGCTCCGGATCGATCAACGCCGCGGCCGGGTTTGCCTTCACCAGCCGCGGCAACGCCTCGAAGAACGCGCGGGTGAGCTGGTAGACGAGCGCTTCGTCCAGGTCGCGCCTGCAGAGGAGCAGGTTACTGACCCCAACCGTCTCCACGGCGTCGTCCTGATTCGCATAGGTGCCGGCCTTGACGATCATCGGTTCCAGGAACGGGTACTGCGCGCGCATCACCTGGACGTGATCAGGAGGGACTGGGAGCAGCCGCACCCCAGGGTCGCGCGCGAGATCGGCCATCGCGTCGGCCGGCATACCGGCGACGACGAACCCGGCGTCGGCTTCGCCGGCCCGCATCGTTTCGACAGTGCGCACGAAGCTCGCGAAGTCGGGCTGCACGTCGCCGTAGCCCAGGCCGTAGGATTCGAGGACAATCCGCGCCAGGGTTTCAGTGCCGCTGCCGCGCGTGCCGACCGCGACCCGTCGCCCGCGTAAGTCGGTCACTGTCCGGAGACGGCTGGCCCGCGGGACCGCGATGTGGACGGTGTTGACCCACAACACCGCGATGCCGCGCAGTTCGCTGAACGGATGCGGCGCGTCGTCGGTGCCGCGGCGATACGCGGTGTAAGCGACGTCGGCCTGCGTGAATGCGACCTGCGCCGTTCCTTCTTCGACGCGGCGCACGTTCTGCCCCGACGTCCCGGGCTCGATGCTGGGGCGAATGCCGGCCACGCGCTCCGCATAGATGTGCGACAGCTCCTGTCCGAGCGGGTAGTACGCGCCTCCCGGGCCGCCGGTCGCAATCAGCAGCGATGTCGGCGGGGCGGGCGAAGGCGGCGCCGCGCACTCCGCGAGGGAGAGGAGGGAAAGAAGAAGGCCGAGGCGCCACTGTGCCGC
>DATJFF010000004.1:0-100846 GCA_035495795.1 Vicinamibacterales bacterium | reverse complement strand
GACAACCGATCGATCTCAGCCAGAACGAACAATTGATCGAGCGGCCGGTTGTAGAGCGTGCTGGCAAACGCCTTCTGATCGACGTAGGTGCTGTCGGTGTGATCGATCGAGACGACGACGTAGCCTTTGCTCGCGAGGTTCTCGCCGAGATGGCTCAGCAGGAAGCGATCGCCTGGGTACCCGTGCGAAATGATCACCAGCGGAAAGGGCCGACCCGAGGTCTGCGGGGCGGCGTCGCGCACCGCTCGTCCCGAAAGCGTGGCCTGAATTTTCGGATCTCGAGTGATGACCTGGTACACGCCACCAGCGTGTTGGCCGGCAGCGAGCGCGGCCGGGTACCAGATCTCCAGGGTGAGGGGACGATCGTATCGGGCCGTCGGGCCCCCCTCTTTGGTGTTCAGGATGTCGGGCCGGTTTCGATCCACGACGGTGATCGTCCGGACCCCAATTGCATCGGTTCCGAACGCGGCAAGCTCCGGAGCGTTCGGGGTCACCACGTCGATGCGATTCTGCCGGCCTGCAATCACCGCTCCACTCCAGGCCGTCAGCGCAATAGCCAGCCAGATCAAGGTTCCACGGGACGCTCGCATCAGAAAACCTCCGCGGGTCGTCCGAGACTTCGCCCGGCCTCGACCGCCTCGAAGTGATCGAGCAGCACACCGTTGACGCGCGCCGCATGCTGGATCGGAAGGCCGTGCGATGCGTCCTCGATTTCGACAAATTTCGCGCCCGGTACGCCGTCGGCGAGCGCTCTTCCGGACCGCGGCGGCGCAATCGGATCGTGAGTGGCGCTGACGACGACGGTCGGTATCGAGGCCAGCTGCGACAGGCGACTGGTAGCGTCAAACCGCCTCAGCGCGCGCAGTTGGGGCATCGCGATCTCCGGCTGGTCGGCCAGATCGTGACCGAACAGCTCTGCCAGCTCTGAGGCCGCCTGCGCCGCGCCGGACCGCGCGACACTGCCGGGTGGCATGACGAGCTCGAGAAACGCGCGGCGCCGTGCTGCGCGCGGCCCGATCCGCGAGCGAAGTCCGACACTGAGCAGGCGCCAGCTCAATCGGGTCGCGTCCGCGCCGCGCGCCACCGTACAGAGGAGCGAGAGGCTGCGCACCCGCGCGGGGTGATCGAGTGCGATCTGCATGGCGATCGGCCCGCCCAGCGAGTGGCCGACGAGGTGAGCCGATTCCCATCGCTCGCGATCCATCAAGGCGAGCGCATCCGCCGCCATCTGCTCCACTGAAATCGGCCGCGCCGCCGGCTGGCTCCTGGCCATGCCGCGGTTGTCGAAGCAGAGGCAGGTGAACCGCGAGCGGAGCTCTTCGATCTGCGGCGCCCAGCCGCGGCCATGCACGCCGACTCCCTGGATGAAGATTACCGGGGGGCCACTGCCCTCGACGTAATACGCGAGCCGGCAACCTTCGTACTCGAACGAATTGGGCGCGAACGCGGTCATGTTCGCGGCGATTCTGTCACAGCGGCCGGCGATGCCTGTCAATCCACCCGGCCCAGAGCGGCAGCAGCCAGAGCATCAGCGAGCCGAGCGCGATCGCGGTAGGTGACGGCGGCGGCGTGGACCAGGGTTGCGTGATCCAAATCGCGGTCGTGAGCGCGACTAGGGCGGCCAGTGCCCATCGCCCCACCGAATCACGAGCAGCGGTGACCCGTAGGTATGCCCCGAGCCCCAGGGCGAGCAGCGTTCCCTCGACCGCGATGGTGCCGGGAATCGATTGCCAGAGTCCCCATCCGGCCAGTGGGCCGGACGGCCAGAGCGGCAGGTCGGGGCGGTGGGTCACGAAATCAAGGACCCAGTGACTGAGCACCAGTGCGCCGACGATTGCGGCGGCACGCGCCGCGCCCAGGCGGCGCCGGGCAACGAGGGCCGCAGCAGCCGACCACAAGAGCACCATCGCCAGTGAATGGCTCCATGGATACGAATCGAAGGCGAGGTTCGTGAACGCGGTGTCGCCGGGATGGACCCGCACCGACTCCACACCGAGGAGCAGCAGGATCGGCCAGAGCATGTCGAGCGCAAAGGCGGCGGCGACCGCGACCGAGAGGGGGACGCGCGGCTCGGCCGCGCGCCCGCCGAACGCCGCCGCAAGGTGCCCGATAAACATCGCTAGGGTTCAGAGAGGCTGAATCTCGAGAGCCGCTGATCAGGTGCGAGCGCGATGGTATAGCGGCGGGTTCCGCCGGCAAACGTGACCATGTAGGTGAACACGCGATCGTCACCCAGGTCCTCGCGCCCGACGAGCGCGAGCTTCTGCACCGCTCCGAGCGTGCGGAGCCGCTCCTGCATCCGCTCTGCACCACTGGGGAAGAAGCCGGCACGCAGGTAGGCGAAGTCGGCCGGCGCGAGGCTCCCGGCTCTCGCCGATTCCAGCAACGCTGCGGCACGTTTCGTGACCGCCGGATCGCGATCGTCGATCGCGGTGAGCGGCGGCACCGCCAGTGCCGGGTTGACGATCGCGGCAATCCCGTCCGCGAAGACCGCTGGATCGGCTTCCGCCAGGTTCGCCAGTACGACGATCGACAGCTTCTCACCAATGAACCGCGAAAACTGCGTCTTGAAGCCCTGCCACGATCCGCCGTGCTCGTGGAGTGCCTGGCCGCCTCGCGTCTCGATGCTCCACCCGAATCCGTATGGATAGCTCTTGCCGCTCGCCAGTGTGAGAGGAGTCAGAATCTCTCGCCAGCTGTCACTCTTCAGCACCGCGCGAGAGCGGACCGCCGCGTCCCACGCGAGCATGTCGCGAAGCGAGAAGTAGAGGGAGCCGTCGGCCGTCGTATTGAGCGTCGGCGAGACCCATTCCTGGTTCTTCACTTCACCCGTCACCAGTCGGTAGCCCGCGGCTCGGTGAGGGACGATGTCGGCCTCGCTGATCACGCGCGTCGTCTTCATGCCGATGGGCCGGAAGACGCGTTCGGCAAGGACGTCGCCGTAGAACGCACCCGACACCTTGTGCACGATGATGCCGAGGAGCACGTAGCCGGTGTTGCTGTAGTTCCATCGCGACCCGGGCGTGAACTCCAGGGGCAGCTTGTAGGCGAAGCGTGCGAGTTCATCTTCAGTGTAGTCGCGCCGCTCGTCGATCATCCCGCTCACGTAATCCGGCAGGCCGGAGGTGTGGGTCAGGAGGTGACGAATCGTGATTCCATGCCAGGCCGGCGGCGCGTCAGGAAAGAATCGATCGAGCGTATCGGACAGCGACAGCTTCCCGTCTTCCACCTGCAGCATGACGGCGGTCGCTGTGAACTGCTTGCCGAGCGATCCGGACTCGAAGATCGTGTCTGGCGTCACGGCAACGTCGTGCTCCAGGTTCGCGACGCCGTAGCCCTGCGCTTTCACCACCTCGCCGCCCTTGACGACCCCCACCGCCACGCCGGGCACGCGTTGCCGCTTCATCTCGGCGCGAACGAATTCGTCGATGCGCCCGCTGAGCGCCGCGTCGGCCGGACCAGCGGCCCGTAGTCGTGGCTGCGCAACGGACCATGCCGTCGCAATTGCGATCGCTGCGAGTAACCACGTGCGCCGGTTCATCATTTGACGCCGATTACCATCGAGTCCGGGCCAACGAGGTGCTCGACCCGAGCCGACGAGAAGCCTGCTTCCTTCATCCAGCCGACGCAGTCGGCGCCGGTATAGTCGAAGCCGCCGGGTGTCTCGATCAGCATGTTGAGGCTCATCATCAGGCCGAACGCATTGGTCTTCCGCTCGTCGTCGATGATCGATTCGTAGACGATGACGGCGCCGCCTGCGGGAACGGCGTCGAACGCCTTCCTGAGCAGCATCTTCTTCGTCGGCAGATCCCAATCGTGAAGGATGTGCCCCATCGTCACCACGTCCGCCTTCGGGAGCTCGTGGTCGAAGAAGCTGCCGGACACGAACCGGAGCCGATCGGCCACGCCGGTGGCTTCGATGTACTCTTCGAAAACCGGGCCGACCTCGGGGAGATCGAATCCCGCCCCGCGCAAGTGCGGATTGCCCAGCGCGATCTGCACGGCGAGATCGCCCTGCGCGGTGCCCACGTCGACATAGGTCTGGTAGTCCTTCCACGGGAACTGGCGGGCGATGGCCAGGTTGGCGCCGCGGCTGAGGCCGGTCATCGCCGCAAGGAACTGCTTGAGACGGGCAGGATCCGCATAGAGCGCCTCGAACAGCCCCGGACCACCCGATCGGATCTCGTTCTGCGGCTGGCCGGTACGAAGCCCCTCGGTCAGGTTGCCCCAGAAGTGATACAGGCGAGCATTGACCATTTCCAGCATGCCGCCGACGTATGACGGTTTGCGGCGATCGAGGAAGAAGTCGGTTTCAGGCGTGTTGCTATAGCGCTCGCCGTCGCGCTGCAGGAAGCCGAGGGCCACGAGCGTGTCGAGAAAATCGCGGGACGACCGCGGATGCAGGCCGAGCCGTCCGCTCAGCACCTCGAAACTTTCGGATCCGCGGCCGAGCTCGGTGAACACGCCCATCTCGATCGCGCTGAGGAGCGTCTTGGACGGCCAGAAGGCAAAACCAGTCTGAAGAATTTTTTCGGGGGACAGCTGCGACATGGAGGTCCTGTTCGAGAGTGGGTTGTGAGTCGGACGTCCAGCCTCAGCCCTGGCCTGCATCCTGGACGCGTGTGTGACGCTCCTGGTGAGCGCCGTGAGAGAAGGTCATCGTGGCGGCAGTGCCTTCGCGGCCGAACGTGACAGTGGTGGTTCCGAATTCGAGCGGGCGGAACGACGTCTCGTCGATCGGCACGAGGTGCGCGCCGAAGCCGTCGTCAGTGAAGGTGCGCAGCAGGCCGTCACGAACCAGCACCCGCACATGACCTCCACCTTCGCGCGCATAGGTGCCTTCGTGCTGCCGCAGCTGGTCCGGCGCAATTTTCGGTTCGGCGGCGCCGGCATCGCCCAGAACACGCACGATGGCCTCGTTCGGCTGCGACGCGTGCGATGCCTTCATCAAGCCTACCGTCAGCAGGTCGGCCGAGACGCCCGGCTTGGTGACCGCCACCTGCACCGCGGCCAGGTCGCCCTCGGCGATACCGCCGAGCAGCCGGGCCGCGGCGCTTGGCTCGCCGAACGTGATCCAGAAGCGGTTCAGGTCTCGGACGATCAGCTCGCGCATGCCATAGAACGTGTCGTGCGGGCCCTCGACAACGTCGACCCGATCTTCGAGCGTGGCGTGAAGGCCGTCGACGTCCTCAGCGTAGACGTAGAGATCGACCTCACGGCGACGAGCGCTGCTCGGGACTCCGCCGATGTTGAACATCACCTCGCTGTCGCCGTATACGAGCCGGGCGAAGCTGAGCCCGCCGTCCTCGCCCCCAGCCGTCTGCACGGTCCGAAACCCGATCGTTTCGTACCACGCAGCGGTCGCTTGCACGTCGGGCACGTGAATCATCGGCACGCACTTGCGAGTCACCTGCGCTCCTTCAGGCCGAACCCTCGGCGGGCCGTCGATTATGCCACGCAGTAGCCTTCTCGTATGCCGCGGCGATTGCCAGCAGCCGTTCCTCGCCCCATGGCGGGCCAACCAGCTGGAGGCCGATCGGAAGGCCGGTGGACGAGAAGCCACAGGGGATGGAGACTGCCGGCAGTCCATTCAGGTTGAAGGGCGCGACGTTGCGGATCCGCGGGGTATCGTCGGCCGGCGTCGCGGCAGCCGGCGTCGGCAGGATCGGAACCGTTGGCGTGGCCAGGATGTCCACGTTCTTGAACGTCGTGGCGACCTCGCGTCGGACCCGCTCCATGCGGCGATGCGCCTCGATATAGGCGATGGCGCCGATCGTCTCTCCCGCACGGATCCGGGACAGCGTCTCCGGATCGTACAGGTCTGGCGTCTTCGCCACTGTCATGACGTGATAGGCCCACGCCTCGGCGGCGCGGATCGTCGTTCGATCGTCCGAGGCGAGCGGGAACGAGATGTCCTGGATCCCGGCAGAGACGCCCTTCAGAGTGACCAGCGCATCCCGGAACGCGGAGTCAACCTCCGGGTCGAGCGACGAGGCGTACTCGCGCGGCACTCCGAGACGAAAAGGCCGAACGCGCTCGGCGAGCGCCCTCCCGTAGTCGGGCACGGCCTTGTCGACACTCGTGGCATCGGCTTCGTCGTAGCCGGCTATCGCCTGGAGTATCGCCGCCAGGTCGGCAACCGAGCGCGCCATCGGCCCGATGTGATCGAGCGACCAGGCCAGCGGCAGCACCCCGCGCAGGCTGACGCGCCCGTAAGTGGGCTTCAGTCCGGCGATACCGCAGAACGAGGCAGGCAGCCGGATAGATCCGCCCGTGTCGGTGCCCAGCGCGCCGAAGCAGAGTCCCGCGGCGAGGGCGGCCGCGGAGCCGCCGGACGAGCCGCCGGTGATGTAGTCCTTTCGCCACGGGTTCCGCACCGGCCCGAAATGGCTGACGAGCGAGGTGCCGCCGTACGCGAACTCGTGCATGTTGAGCTTGCCAAGCGACACCGCTCCGGCGGCCCTCAGGCGAATGACGACTTCGGCATCCTGCTCGGGCACGCGGCCGCTCAGCACGTTGCTCGCGGCAGTCGTCCGCACGCCGGCTGTGTCGACGTTGTCCTTGAGGGCGATCGGGATGCCGTGCAGAGGGCCGCGCCACTTGCCGCGGGCGATCTCGGCCTCGGCGGTGCGCGCCTGGGCCAGCGCGGTCACGTCGGTCACGGTGATGAATGCGTTCAGCGAAGGGTTGAGGCGCTCGATGCGACTGAGGCAGGCACGCGTCAGTTCGACCGGGGACACCTTCTTCGAGCGGACGAGCGCGGCAACGTCGGTCAGCGATTGCCCGGTGAGATCGTCCGGCGGGGGCTGCGCGAATGCGCCGCGCCCCGCGAAGACCGGCAACGCGGAGGCGCCCGCCGCCAGCGCCAGAAACGTTCGGCGGGTCGGCAGATTGGCGTCAGCGGGCGGCTTCATGCCGCGAGATTACACCCTCGTGCCGCCATGCATGTAGGCCGGGTTCTCGCTGCGGGCCCTGAGACCCTCGGCTTCGTCGTTCACGTACCGCTCGGTGATCCGTCGCGTGAGCCGCCACCACATGCCGGCGAACAACCCCTCCAGGCTGATGGCGAGCGTCGCACGGCTACCGGCCGGGGCCGGCTCAACGCCGTGGAACCCGGTCACGCGCAGTCCTGGCGCCACGCTCACCCATGTGAAGCTGCGACCGGGGACGACCTCGGTCACCGTCCACAACGCAGGCGGAAGCCTGGGCTGACGTATGAAGGCGCGCCGCCCGACCGCGAACGCGCCGCTGCCGAGCAGCGTCACCCGGGTGATCGACGGCGTCCACTCGTGCCACCGCTCCACGCCGCTGATCACCGGCCACACACTCTCGGGTGGCGCGGCGATGTCGAAAGTCAGTTCGAAGGATGGCCGATCGCCGCTCATCGGCACGCGACGGCGCGGGGCGCAGCCGGACGCCACATTGCCCACCCCGGCGGACCGTTTTTTCCGAGCGGCACCGTTTCGAGCACCTTGAAGCCGTGGCGCCGGTACAACCCGAGGTTCCGCTCGCAGCTGGTCTCGAGGTAGCAGACGTGCCGGGAGGCATCCACCTCGGCAAACCCCTCCTGAAGAAGCGCCGTTCCGATACCGCGGCCGTGCAGTTCGGGATCGACGGCGACGATCATCAGATACCAGTGCGCCTCGTGCACGTACTTGTTGTGCAGGGTCTCCATCGCCTGGTTCGCGGCCATGAACCGCCCGAACGCGCGCGGCCCGAGATAGAAGGGAGCGCCGAGCATGCCGCACCGGATCAGCCCGCCCAGCGTGATGCCGCTCTCTGGCGGGAGCCAGATAGCGACACCCCGCCCCTCGTGCGACTGCATGACCCGGCCCCAGCGCAGACCGTATTCGAGGGGGATGCGATTGAGGCGCTCCATCCGGGCACGCCGCCGGGCCGGATCCGGAAGGACCCACTCGAACAGCGGATCCGCGGCAAAGGCCCGCGCGATGGTGGCGGCAGCAACGTCGATGTGGGCGCGCGTGAGGGGCGCGATCGCGGACATCGGGCGCTCAGGGTACCACGAGCTGGCGCAAAAACGGCTCGATTCGATCCCACGACCGCGGGCAATCGTTATGGCCGCACACCAGTTCGAAGAACGTGGACCCGGCGACGGCGCCTGCGAGCGCCCGACCGTGAGCGATCGGTACGATGGTGTCGTCCCGGCCATGCAGCACCAGCAACCGGCCGCGATAGACGCTCAGTGCGGCCAGCGTGTCGAAGGGATCGCGCACCAGGAACGCGGGCATGTGGAACTGCGCCGCGAACGGCCGCACGCTGGTGAACGCCGATTCGAGAATCAATCCGGGCAGGTTGCGATCCGCGGCCAGGCCCGCCGCAACCGCGCCGCCCAGCGATCGCCCGTAGGCCACGATGCGGCGGCCGTCGATGCGCGGATCCCGCCGGGCCCACTCGTAGGCGGCGCTGGCAACCGTGCGGACAGCGCCTTCCGACGGACGCCCTGCGGACCGTCCGTAGCCGGGGTATTCGAGCAGCAGCACGGCCCAGCCCGAGGCGCGCGGCGGGCCGAATTCGTCCACCCAGTAGTCGGCCAATTCGCCGTTGCCGTGCGCGAAGAGCAGCAGCGGAACCTGCGGCGCGGATGGCTCCAAGGGCAGCAGGAGCAACGCTTCGACCACGCCGAACGGCATTTCCAGACGCACGACCTCGACTCCGCCGGACGGCGCCGGATGAGGCCCGGGCGGGGCGGGGAACAGCAGGCGCCGCTGCGCGAGATACGCGATGGCCACCAGCATCCCGGCAAGGGCGAGCACCGTCGCGACGGCGGCGACGAACCGGATCATGCCTTCGTGGGCGGGGGCAGGGCCTCGGCGACGTGAAGCCGCGTGCCGAGCGAGGTCAACTGCCGCGGATCCACGGCGAACACCGCGTTCGGCGTTCCCGCGGCCGCCCATACCTCGCGGTACTGGAGCAATCCATCATCGACGATGACTTCGACGGTCGTGGTGTGCGCGAGCGGCGGGACGCCACCGACGGCGAAGCCGGTCGCGTCGCGGACGAACTCGGGCGTGGCGCGCTCGATCTTGCTGCCGACATGCGCGGCCAGCGCCTTCGTGTCAACGCGATCCACACCGCGCAGCACCACGAGCACGGCGCCGCCCGTGTCGGCACGCCGGAACACCACCGACTTGGCGATCTGCTCGACCGCGCAACCGACAGCCTGCGCCGCTTCCACCGAGGTGTGCGTGCTCGCCGGCAATTCCATCACGCGTGCGGTGATCCCCGCCTCCGCCAGCGCCTGCCGAACGCGCGTCACCGCCGCCAGACTTGCCTCGCTCACGCCGCGGATTGTGCCACAGCGCTCAGCGGTCCATCACCGGCAGGTAGGCCCGCCACGGTCCGACCGCGTCGCGGTATCGCTTGGCCATCACTCGTGTCGCCTGCGCCAGATGCGACAGATCGTGCGCGGCCCACGTTGCCAGCAGTTGCCGCAGCGTCACAGTACCGAACTCGGGGTGCTCGCCGGTAAGCCCGAGCTGCTCCTCGGTGAGGTTCCATTCCTCGAGAATCACGACATTGGCCGAGCGGAGGTGGGCGAACTCGTCGAGCAGTTCCGTGAGCGATTTGCCCGCGCTCTCCTGGAACTGGGCGAAACGATCGTAGGGCGTAAACCGGCGGTTGGGGCCCTGCTCCAGGATGATGCGAGCGCGTGGAATCCAATCGGTGCGCTCACCGTGGATGAGGTGGCCGACGATGATGTACGGGCTCCACGTGTCGGGCCCCTCGTTGGCGTCGGTCCAGGTCGGGGTGAGTCCCGACAGCAGCGCCTCGAGCGTGCGAGGCGTTCGTTCCAGGATGGCGATGGCGTCGGGGAGGTGCAGCTCCATCCCGACATCTTGAGGCCGAACGTCAGTACTCGGCAAACATCCGTCGGATCTCGGCGCGATCGCGGGTTCTGGTCAAGGCCAGCATCAGCAGGATCCGTGCTTTCTGCGGGTTGAGGTTGTCGGCCGGCACCATCCCGAGGGCGTCGTATTCCGCCAGCGCGACAACACGCCCGTTCCCGGTCCGGTTCGATCGGACCAGCACCGGCTGCGCCTCCGGCGACATCGCCTGGAACGGTTTGATCGCATCGCGCTCGGCTGTCGAAACGAGGCCGGCGCCCGTGCCCGCGAACACGATGCCCTTCACGCCGCCGTTCACCAGCGCCTGCGCCATGCCCGGGCTCGGCTGAACGTAGGAGTAGACGATATCAACCGGAGGCAGCGTGGTCAGCCCGCGCACGTCGAACTCCGACCGCGCCGTGTGCCGCTTGAGCGAGGCACGGTAGAAGACGACGGCATCCGCGTCCACGTAGCCGAGCAATCCGAGCTCGCCGCCGCGGAAGGTCTCGACCCGATAGGTGTTGGTCTTGCTGACATCGCGCGCGCCATTGATCTCGTCGTTGAGCACGACGAGCACACCCTTGCCGCGCGCCTCCTTCGATGCCGCGGTCCGCACCGCGTTCAGCAGGTTGAGCGGGCCGTCGGCGCTGATCGCCGAGGCCGGACGCATTGCGCCGACGAGCACCACCGGACGATCGTCCCTGACAGTGAGGTTCAGGAAGTACGCGGTCTCCTCCAGTGTGTTGGTGCCGTGGGTGATGACGACGCCCGCGACCCTGGGATCCTCGGCGTAGATCGCGTTGATACGGTTGGCCAGCGTCAGCCAGTTCGCGATGGTGATGTCGGTGCTGCTGACGTTTGCGATCTGCTCGACCCTGATCGTGGCGACCTGCTTGAGCTCGGGAACGGCGGCAACGAGATCCTCGCCGCGCAGCGCGCCCGACTGGTATTCCGCAAGGCTCGTCGAGCTCGCTCCCTTCCCCGAAATCGTCCCGCCGGTGGACAACACCCATACCACCGGGAGCGCGGTCTGGCCGGCGGCGTCGGGCGCGGCCGCCGCGCCACCCAGCCACGGCAGGAGCACGACGACCGCCAGGCGTCTCCACACATACCACCGCACGCGCATGCCCACCCTCCTCATACCGCCCGCTTCCCGCCCGCGACCACTGCACGGGTCACGATCTTCTGCCGTCCTTTCCGGACCCTCCGCTCGTTGTCCACGAACTCGAACTCGCCATCCTCGACGTCGAACACACAGACATCGGCAGGAGCGCCGACGCGAAGCGTCCCAAGGCCCTTGAAGACAGAAATCGCGGCGGCGGCATTGACCGTGGCGCGGGCGATCACCTGCTCCAGCGACAGTCCGAGCAGAAGGAACTTCGAGAGCACGGTCGGAAGGTCGAACGCGCGATCCGTACGCCCCGGCCTGGTCAGGTCGGAGGAAATCGTATCGGGCAGGAAGTCCTGCTGCAGCGCCCGCTCGACCACGTCCCAGGTGATGTGCCCGTTGCGGCCGTTGCCAACGTCGAACACGATGCCTCGCCGGCGAGCTTCCCGGACCTCTGGCAAGACGCGGCCGTTGGCGTCGAGCATCCCGTTCGGCGGAGGCGAGTAGATATGAGTGACGATGTCACCGGGCCGCAGCAATGCGAGGATCGCCGGCAGCTGCGACGAGGTTTGCCCGATGTGCACCATCAGCGGAAGCTTGCGCGAACCGGTGATCTCGTGCGCGCGGCGGACCGCGTCGAGATCCCGATCGCCGGCAACGTTGCGCGACAAGCGGGCCTTGACGCCGATGACGAAGTCCGGATGGGCAGCCAGCGCTCGCCTGCCGGCCTCGACATCGGCGCGGGCAAAGTCCATCAGCTCGCCTTCGGCACCGCCGAGACCGGTCCGCGCCAGGTTCAAGAGAATCCGGACGCGGTTCGGCGCGGCTCTCGCCACCGCCTCGAGCTCCGCCACGTTGTCTGCGCCCGAGGTCCCGCCGTCCACCATTGATGTGACACCCGTGGAGAGGCATTCCGCCGGGGTCAGGTCGGTGCCGGTGTGCACGTGGATGTCCACCAGCCCCGGGGCAACGATGTGACCGCGCGCGTCGAGGACATCGGCCGCGTCCGAGGCCACCAGGTCGCGGGCGACGGCGGCGATGCGGCCCTGCCGGATGCCGACGTCGAGCGGCCCGTTCAGCCCTTGCGACGGATCGAGAACGCGTCCGCCCTTGATCAGCAGGTCGTATGTGGCCGCCGACCCGCGCGCGGCACGCAGCAGCGGGGCTGACAGGACCGCCGCCTCGACGAATTGACGACGCGTCAGCATCACCGGCCTCCCGTGGCGGTCAGCTCGCGCGTGAGGACGCTTGCGCTCACGGGCCGGCAGCCGCTGAGGTTCTGGCCGGCCCACATCGGCGAGAAGTCGTCACGGCCGCGGCGCTCGGCTTCGCGCCTCAGCGCCAGTACGGCACCGGCGGCAAGCGGAAATGGCGGGACGAGCGGGCTGATCGCACCGAGATCGCGCATCAGGCGGTTGACGATGCCGCGCGCCGGCCGGCCGGTGAACACGTTGGCGATCGCGGTCACCGCGGCGCTCCCGCGCGCGAGCGCCGCCCGATGCAGCGGGCCGGTCGTCGCTTCATCGCAGAGCAGATACGAAGTACCGACCTGCGCGGCAGCCGCCCCGAGAGAAAAGGCCGCGCTCACTCCGGCCGCGTCGGCGATGCCGCCGGCGGCAATCACCGGGAGCCGCACCGCGCGAGCGATCTGCGGGGTCAACGCGAAGGTTCCCAGCTGCGCCTGGAGATCACCGGACAGGAAGTGACCGCGATGCCCGCCTGCCTCGAGTCCCTGGGCAACGATGGCGTCGACGCCGCGCGCCTCGAGCCAGCGCGCTTCGTCCACGGTGGTCGCCGACGAAACGATTTTCGATCCCCAGCCCTTCACGCGGGCGAGAAGATCCGGCGCCGGCAAGCCGAAATGAAAGCTCACTACCGGCGGACGAAACGGCTCGAGCACGTCGGCCATGTCGCGATCGAACGGGCGCCGCGCTCCGGCATTCACGGCCACCGCCGACGCGTCCAGGCCCAGCTCGTCGAAGTACGGGCGGAGCGCATCGATCCACGCCGCCTCACGCCCGGCATCGCGCGCCGGATCCTCGTGGCAGAAGAAGTTGACGTTGAACGGCCGCGTCGTCTGCGATCGGATTGCTGTCAGCTCGCGTTGCATGTCCTCGGGCGCGAGCATGGCGCACGGCAGCGATCCAAGCCCGCCGGCGTTCGACACCGCAATGGCGAGCGCGCTGTCCTGCACACCAGCCATTGGCGCCTGGACGATCGGAAGCTCGATGCCGAACAGCTCGGTCAAGGTCATGCGCGTGCCCGGCTCAGAGTCTACTCCGCGTCCGAGTGGCCGGACTCGAGGGCGATCGGCTTCGACGCGTCGATTCGCAGCCAGAGGATCGCGCCGGCGAACAGCAGGATCGCCATCGGCACGAAAGGCGCGTCGTAGCTGCCGAACCGGTTCACCAGGTAGCCGAACGCGATCGACGACACGAATCCGCCGACCTGGGCGGCGGTGTTCATCAGGCCGACAATCGCGCCGGCATGGCGGCCGCCAAGGTCGAGGCAGACGCCGAACACGCCAGACTGCTGGAAGGTGATCGCGCCGTAGACGAGCGAGAGCAGCACGATGGTCAAGAGCGGCTGCGGCGTGACCATCGCCGCGAGCGTCAGCAGTCCGGCCAGACCCAGGGCCGCCGAGCCGATCGATCGCCGGCCCCGCTGGCGTCCCAGACGCCGCACCAGCGCGTCGCTGGCAGCCCCGCCGCCGACGTTGGCGCACGCGGCAATCACATACGGCAGCGCCGAGAGCACGAGACCGCCTTCGCTCACGCCACGGCCTTTCACCAGGAAGGTGTGGAACCAGGTCTGGAAGAACGTGTAGACGTAGATGTAACAGAAGGCGACGCCGAGCGTCGCCACCATGGTTTCCGATCGAAGCGCCATTCGCCACGGGAAGGAGTGCGCCGGCGGCGGTTGGGCCGTCGAGAGCTCTCGGAGCTCCGCCGCGCTCACGCCAGGCATCTCGGCCGGGATATCGCGGAACCAGAGGTACCAGGCCATTGCCCAGATCGCGCCGACGACACCGAAGACCAGAAACGACGCGCGCCATCCGTAGCGGATCTGAATCGGGACGACGAGCAGCGGCGCCAGGGCCCCGCCGATCTGACTCGCCATCAGCATCACGCCGGAGATGCTCGCCCGCTGGCCGGACGGAAACCACCGCGACACGACGATCGACGCGTTCGGGAACACCCCCGCTTCGCCGGCCCCGAAGCAGAAGCGCGTAGCGAGCAGCACGTAGAAGTTCGACACCAGCCCGGTGAGCGACGTAAAGACCGACCACCACACGACGATCCGGGTGATCACACGCCGCGGCCCGAGCCGATCTCCCATCGTCCCCGTCGGGATCTCGAACAGCGCATAGGCCAGAGTGAACATCGCCGTCACCCAGCCCCAGCCCACCGGATCGATCCCGAGGTCCTCCTGCATCCGCGGACCGGCGATGGAGATGCAGACCCGATCGATGTAGGTGATGGCGAAGAGGAGAATCAGGTACCCGAGGACGCGGTGCCTGACGCGCATCAGTACGCTTTCAATCGGCGTGCGAGAAGGCCGGTGGCCAGCGAGAGATCGAGGTCAGCGACCAGCAGCCCATGCTGCCCGTAAGGCTGATAGCACAACAGCGTCCCGTCCGGGCTCACGACCGCGGACGTGGTCGGGGAGCGGTCGCTGGCGTAATTGACGGTCGCGAAATAGCAGGCGTTCTCGGCGGCACGGCACAACGCCGCCTTCTCGTGGAAGGAGTTCCTGGGATCTGCGTACTCGGACGGAACAAAGCCGCCCGGCTCGTGCTCGTGGAACTGCGGGTGGAACACCACGTGGGCGCCGCGCCGCGCCGCCCAGCGCACCGTCTCCGGATAACGCCAGCCTTCGTGGCAGATCACGATGCCGAATGTCAGAGGACCGGCCTGGAAGACCTGGCGGCCGGTTCCTGGCGCATAGAGGCCCTCCTCGGACGGATCGAGCTGCACCTTGTCCTGGAATCCGAGCCGCCGGCCGTCCGGCCCGACAACCAGCGCCGACGCGACCGGCGGGCCGCCGAGCGCACGCTCGGTTCCGAGGATGACGGTGATGGCAGCGTGTGCCGCGGCTGAAGCGATCGACTCGAACGCCGACTCGAGAAACGCCGGGGCGGGCGGCGCCACCTTCCTGCCCGGGGCGCGGTAGCCGGGCACGTAACACTCAGGAAAACAGACGACGGCCGCGCCACTCGCCGACGCGTCGGCAATCGCCTGCCCGGCGAGCGCGACGGAGGCCTCCGGCGACGCCGGATAGCGCAGGTTCGCGAGCGCGATGCGGATGGGGATCAACGCGCGGATTGTACTGGTGAACGATGCGGCACGCTCGAGCGGCCGGCGAACCCACGCGGCCGCGTGAGGGCCAAGCCTACGATTGCCCCCCCTCGCGCTCGAGGTGCGACCGCAGCGTTTCGATCGTCCGCTCGCGTTCGCGAACCTCGTTGCGGAGCCATTCGACGCCTTTTTCGAGCTCGGCGACGGTGAGTTCGCGATCGCGGACGACCCCGCGGAGCCACTCGATGCCTTCCTCGCGCTCGCGGATGGTCTGCTCGCGCGCCGCGACTTCCCCCATCAGGAAGGCAATGCCCTTCTCCTGCTGCGCCAGGCGGGCGCGCAGCACGGCCACATGATTTGGCGGCCTCACGGCACGGCACCGGAAGACCCTCAGGCTCGACGCCGTTCCCGCTTCCTCGTACCCCGGGTCTGCGGCGATCCCGGCGACGAACGCCCGCACCCCTGGATAGCTGTCGTCGCAATCGTGAAACACGACATGAGCATCGGGCAGCAGGTAGGGCTCGAAATGCTGAAAGTCACGGGCAACGCTTGCGTAGTCGTGCAGTCCGTCGACCAAAAGGAGTGCGATACGCGTGTCCCAGGTGACCTCGTACGAGCGGCGGCGCACTGGCACGACGACGTCGGAGAGTCCGGCCGCGTTGATGTTGGCGCGGAAGCGATCGAACGTCGACGACTCGCGCCTCACACCGTCAATCGCGTCTCCGTCGCCGACTTCCCCCTCATGAGGATCGATCGAATAGACGCGTGCCTCGGAGTTCGCGAGCCGCGCCGCACTCGCGAGCACCACGGTAGACCGGCCGCAATAACTGCCCACCTCGACTATGGCGGGCGTCTCTTGTCCGACAACCGCGTGGTAGGCGACCTCGAAGAGCAACTTGCCCTCGTCGCGCCGGAACCAGCCCTCGACCTGCTCCATCCGATCCAGCACCGACTCCACCAAAGCCTCGGAGGCAGACTCCGATCCGGCGCCGGCGCCCGTGCCGGGAGACTGTGGCTGGCGATGCCGCGCCGTCGTGTGCTCGATCTCAGTCCACGGCGCCACGAGGTCGTGGAGCGCCATATCGACCACGAGCGGATGCGTGACGCCGTGCACGTCGAGTTCGTCGGCGAGATAGCTGTTTGCCCGCCATTCAGCGTCGATCCCACCCTCGGCGGCGAGGCGGCGCCATCGCCGCAGTTGCCAGGTGTGGCGCAGATAGTCCTCGATCTCCTCTGCGGGCCGGCCGCGATCCAGCTTCTGGCGCTCCAGCGCGGCCCGGGCGCGCAACGGAGCGTGAAGACAGCGAATCGCGGCGGTCGCTCGAGCGGGACCATAGGTTCCCGTGGCCGAATGATTGCCTTGAGCGATCTGCAAGGCGATCGACCCTCGGCTGATGCATTTTGGTGGGTAACAGATCTCGACGAACGCAATCTGGCCCGACTCCACCAGGCGATCGGCCTCACCCGATCCGCCGATCGGACTGGGTGGCCGGCGCGTCATCGTGAGGATCGCATCGGATGCGAGCTCGTCCTGGGAGCGGCGCTGCACGAAATTGACGACCTCGGCTTCGAGCACGCCAGCGTCGCCGGACGCATCCAGAACGTCGCGGAGCGTGCCGTCCGGGACGTGCCAGAACTCGTCGGCGTCGATCGGGATCACCCAATCGGCGCCGCGAAGAAAGGCTTCCCGGGCGACGTTGCTGGCCATCGCTGACTGGAGAAACACGCCGGGGCGCGACGACACGTGTACCCGTCCAGTCTCAGCCAGGCGCTCGAGTTGCTGGAGCGTCCCATCAGAAGACCCGTTGTCGACCACCAGAATGTGATCGATCCCGATCGACAAGTGATGGCGGAGATTGGCCTGGATGATGTCCGCTTCGTTGCGGACCAGCATGACGCCGAATATCACACGCTCACTCCCGAGTGGCCCCGTTGGCCGAGTGGGGCGATTCCGGACCATCCACATTGCCACAGCCGCAGGCAGCCGCGAAGCGCCGATGTCCGTTTCCCGTTTTGCCAATCGGCCCTCACTTGACGGGCTATAGTGTCGGCGGCGACGGCCTTCCAGAAACGTCGGCCGACTCGATACGCGTCGATCAGCATGGGATTCCCTCCAAGCGAGGGTCGCTGCGCATCCAGGGCGGCCAGCGCCTCGCGCAGCAGCCGATCGACGTGCATGCTGATGCCGAGGCCGTGCCTGCGATAGGCGGCAATTTCGACCTCATGCGATGCAGCCGGGAACTGGCGGAGAATCCGCAGATACAAGTCGTAATCGGCACAGACGCTGAACGACGGCGAGAAGCCGATAACCGCCTCGAAGACCGATCGCCGGAACATCACCGTGCACAGCGCGGCGATGTAGTTGCGGCGCAGCATCTGCGCGTACGGGTCGCCCGCTACGCTCTGTCCGAGGTGCTCGTAGAGGGTCGCGCCGTCGGCAGCCATGAAACGGAAGCGGCCCGACACGAATGCCGCCTCGGGTGCGCCGGTGATGCAGGCCAGGCTTGCCTCCACCGCCGTTGGCAACAGCCAGTCATCGGCATCGAGAAACATCAGGAAGCCGCCGCTCGACGAGCGGATGCCCAAGTTGCGCGCCGACGAGACGCCGCCGTTCGGCTGGCGGACGTAGCGGACACCAGGATATCGCCCCGCCACCTCCCCGGTGTTGTCCGGTGAACCGTCGTCGACAACCACGATCTCGACGTGCGGGTAGGTTTGACCCAGAACGCTCTCGATCGCTTCGTGGAGATAGTGCGCCTGGCGGAAGCACGGGATGATCACCGAGACCAATGGCGCCGAGGCCAGCCCGTCCTCCCGCCATTTCGGCCCGAGGCGCAGTGTCGCGAAGGGAACCCGCCGCTGATCGGCGAGGACGGCACGCAACCCCAGGCGCTTCGGACCATCGGGACGCATCGGCAGAACGGTGGCAAATCCGCTCACCGCAGCAAAGCGGGCGTCCGGGTGCACGGCGGCGACGTCCTCGCGCCGGATGTCGATCGGCACGCGACGAAGCCGACGCTCGGCGTCCATCACCTCGACGGCGACGGCCGGGACATCACGCCCCGCCACCCATCCGCGGATTTCGAACGCCGCGGCTTCGGCGACGCTGCCGGAGAGCGGGAAATCCACGTGCCAGGAATGGAGATGTTCACCTCCTCCTTCGGCTGGGGCGATCTCCAGACACTCGATGAGCGCCACTAGCGTTGGAACTCGGTCGGCCTCCACCGCTCCAGGACCGTGGCCAGCACGCCGCGCAGCACACGGTAGAGACCGGGCGTTTTCTGGACGAAGGCGTCGGCCCCGCGAGTGGCGAGCCGAACCCGGTACCGATCCAGCAGGCGCGTGGCCTCCGCCAGCCGCTGGCGATCTTCGGCGACTGCAGCCGTCAGATCCGCCGACTCGCGCGCCGCCCGGGCAAGCTCGCCGTCACGCTCGCCAAGTGCATCCTCCGCGACGGTCAATTCGAGGCGCATGACACGGAGCTGGTCTTCTCGATATCGGAGATCACGGTCGCTGACTTCGATCCGGCCTTGGAGCGCCGCAATGGCAGCTTCGGTCTTTTGGACATGCGCGCGCAGCACGTGCAGTTCGTCATCGTAAACGGCGAGCTCGCCAGCCCGCTTCCGGAGCTCTGCCTCGAGGTAGCGCGCGTACGATGACTGGTCGTCGAGCAGACGCTGTAAATCTTCGACAATCCCTTCGCGGGTCACGGCCGCGGCGGCGAGACCGTCCGCCTGTTCCTGCCTCGACTGCAGCGCGCTGGCCAGCGCCTCGGCTCGCGACTCGCTGGCCGAGAGCCGTTCCTCGAGCCCGCGCGCGTAGGTCCCGGCTTGGCCGAGCTCGGCTTCGAGGGTGTCCGCGCGGGTCCTCCTTTCGAGTCCCAGGGCCTCGAGCTCGCGCATGCGCTCGTCCCTCTTGGCGATCTCCGCTTCGAGGTGGCGGGCATAATCGGACGCCTTCGCGAGCTCGGCACTGAGCTGGCCAATCCGCGTCTCCTGCGCCGTCAGGTTCTGAAGGTGGGCGTTCCTCTGTCTCAGCTCCGCTTCGAGCGAGCGCGCGTAGCCGCCGCTCTTGTCCAATTCAGCGCTGAGCTCCGCAATTCGCGATGCCTGGTCGGCGGTGCTCTGCAGGTGAATGTCGCGGTTCTTCAGTTCGGCTTCGAGAGAGCGGGCGTACGTGCCTGCCTTCTCGAGTTCAGCGGTGACCAGATCGAGGCGGGCGCGAAGGCGCTCCGGGAGGCTCGAGCCCTCGTTGATTGACTGGCCATCCCGCAGCGGACGCGCCACCACGAAGAATTGGTAGGTGAGCGCGTCGGGATCTCGCTCCAGAGACTGCAGGACCGATTCGGGCACAGCGTCGAGGTCGATTTCGAACTCGGTCTGATCGAGCCGCCTGATCACCCGCAGCGTGGTCTCGGCGAAAAAGCCGGCGCCCCGGACCAGATCCGCGAGTGCCCTGCCGTCGAAGAACCGCAGGTGCCCGCGATCCAGCAGGCCGCTGTTGCGATACCCGAAGCGCCCCTGCAACAGCTCGAGGCGGAGCGCACCATGGGTCACGTTCGGCACCGAGATCAGCACCGCTCCGCCTGGCGCCAGCATCGCGCGCAGTTCGCTCAACACCGCGACGGGGTTCTTCAGGTGCTCGAGGACGTCGAGGCAGAGAATCGCGTCGAAGCGCTGGCCGGCGAACAGCGCCGGCAGCGACACCGTCTCGAGGTCGGCCTCGGCGACCTCGACACATGAGGCGCGGGCGACAGCTGCCTTGCGTGAGTCGATCTCGATCCCGTAGACGCGGCACCCGCGCTCGGCGAGCGCGCGCGACACGATGCCCGGACCGCACCCCACGTCCAGCACCACAGCCCCCGGCGGCACGGAAAGCGCCGCGAGGGTGTGCGGGCTGTTGAGGTCGGCGAGATCTACGGCTGCCGAGGTCACGTCGGACAGGCCGCGGTGCCGGAGCGGGACCACGGTCGGGGACGGTTCGAGGGCCGGTAGATTCGCAGGGTTAATGGGCGTCATGCATTACCTTTCGGGCTGGGGGGACAAGTACGTGGCGCCAGCTGCGATCCGGCTGGGCCTGCCACGCCTCAGCGACTCCAAGAACGCGGGTCCGTTGTCGTGTCCAGACTTCGACTGATTCGTGGAGCTCGAGAACGGCGTCGGCAAAGGCGACGGCATCACTGGCCACGACCACGGCTCGCGGATCGCGCAGCGACAGCCCCTCGGCGCCGACCGGCGTCGACACGACCGGCACCCCGTACTGGACGGCTTCCAGGCACTTCACTTTGACTCCGGCGCCGACCCGCATCGGGACGATGACGACGCGCGCCGTTTCGTAGAGGGAGCGAAGCTCGGGAACGTATCCGAGCAGCTCCACGGCGTCACCGGCCAGCTGCATCACCGGCAACGGTGGATTGGCGCCGGTGACTCGCAGCCGCATCTCCGGCCGGCTCCGCTGAAGGATTGGCAACACTTCGGCGACGAACCACGCCAGGGCATCGACGTTCGGGCTGCCGTCACCGGCCAGCCATCCCGGCGTGAACAACAGCCCGCTGCGGCCTTCG
This sequence comes from Vicinamibacterales bacterium, assembly GCA_035495795.1. Classification (GTDB taxonomy): domain Bacteria; phylum Acidobacteriota; class Vicinamibacteria; order Vicinamibacterales; family UBA2999; genus VFZN01. The sequence goes on along the minus strand of DATJFF010000004.1, from coordinate 80,032 downwards.
AACCCGGTCGTGGTCGGCCTGAGCCGGCGCTCGATCGGACGAACTACCTCGATGGGACAGCCGCCTGGAACCGCCGCGAGAATCGCCGCCTCTTCGTCGGAGACGCAGACGACCTGGTCGGCGAGGCACGGGATACCCCGTTCCATGTCCCGCGACTGGATCATCTCGGCGGTCAGGGCCGTGCGCTCGGGCGATTCCGGCGTCAGCTGGAGGGTCCGTTGCATCCGCCTGTAGAAGAGCGCCTCGACGAGGTAGACGAGCGATGCCTGGGGCTGATGTGCGCGGACCAGGGACGCGTAGCGTTCGAAGTTGTGCGGGCGGGAGATCAGGACGCGGTCGAATTCGCCGGCCTTTCCAGCAAGAACCGCGTCGGGCGGCTCCCGCATCACCTGCACGCCGAGCGCGGCCAGCTCGTCGAGGTCGCCATCGAGCTTGGCGCTGCAGGCGACGGTGATTGCGCAGCCGGTGCCCTGGAGCTCGTCGATCGCATCGAGCAGGACCGCGAATCCGGCGCCGCAGCCTCGCTGCGGAGGCCGATCGTCGATGAACAGCAGGTGGTGCTCACCTCGGGCCCGCTCCACGGCACGCGACAGCACGGTGTCGTCTGCGGCAACCGGCACCGGGTCGAGGCGATCCAGAACGCCGGCCCACTTCTGACGGAACACCTCACGATGGCGCAGCACCAGGTGGGTCTTGCGCGGGGTGCTGCTGCTCACGCTTTCGTGGTGCACGAGCCGGGATCGCGGTTCGAACAGGACGTCGAATCCGTCGCGGGCAAAGGCAAAGCAGAGATCGACGTCTTCGTAGTAGGCCGGGTAGTAACGCCCGTCGAAACCGCCAACCGCCTCGAACGGCTGCCGGCGCACGAGCAGCGAGCATGCCGAGCAGTAATCCACGCGCCGCAGGAAGCCGGCGAACCCGTCAGCCGCCACTCCTCGCCCGACCCCGCTCGTCGACGCGTCCCGCCAGACCACCGATCCGGCCTCCTGGATGGAACCATCCGGGAAGAGAATCAGGCTTCCCACGGCTGCCGCCCGCGGGTGCCGGTCGGCGGTGGTGACCAATGCCTCGAGCCAGCCTGGCAGGATTTCGGTGTCGTCGTTCAGGAAAACCAGGTAGTCGCCCCTCGCCGCAGCCGCGGCGCGGTTGCAGGCGGCCCCGAAACCGACGTTGACGGCGGTGTGGAGCACCCGCAGCGCGGGCCAGCCGACCGCGTCGATCGCCGCCACGCGATCCCCCGACAGGCCGTTGGCCAGCACTACGACCTCGTAGGCAAGATCCGCGGGCACGTGCCGGCGGATGCTGGCCAGGCAGGGAACGATCAGCGCGTTACCAAGAGTCGGAATGACGATAGACACCCGCGGCACCGGGTCGGCAGCCGCGGCCACATCGCAGGATTGCTTCGAACTGCGCATGAGGGACGTGCGTCTACATTTATCGATCGACGATCGGGATCACGAAGTGGGATGAGATTAGCACATCAGTTCGCGAATTTGCGGTTCGCGTTTCATCCTTCGTCACGGTGCCGGCATCGGACTGCCCTCGGATGCCAGGGAGTAGAATCGGGTCACGGCCGCCGTTGCAGCTGCGCGCATGAACAAAATCAGCGACACGATCCTCGACACCATCGGCAACACTCCGCTCGTCCGCATCAACCGCATCACCCGGGGCATTGTCGCCGCCGACGTGCTGGCGAAGATAGAAACGTTCAATCCCGGCAACTCGATCAAGGACCGGATGGCCCTCAAGATGATCGAGGACGCCGAGCGGGACGGCCGGCTGAAGCCGGGTGGGACCATCATCGAGGGCACGTCCGGGAACACCGGAATGGGGCTGGCGATTGCCGCCGTAGTGAAGGGCTACAAGTGCATCTTCACCACCACCGACAAGCAGTCCAAGGAGAAGGTGGACGCCCTCCGCGCGTTCGGCGCCGACGTGATCGTCTGCCCCACCGACGTGGACCCGGAAGATCCACGCTCCTACTATTCGGTGTCGTCCCGTCTCGAGCGCGAGACACCTAACAGCTGGAAGGCGAACCAGTACGACAACCCGTCGAACTCGGTGGCCCATTATGAGCAGACCGGCCCCGAGATCTGGGATCAGACCGAGGGCCGGGTCGATCACCTCGTGGTCGGCGTCGGCACCGGCGGGACCATCTGCGGGGTGGGCCGATTCCTCAAGGAGCAGAAGCCCTCGGTGAAGGTGTGGGGCATCGATACCTACGGGTCGGTGTTCAAGAAGTACAAGGAGACGGGAGTCTTCGACAAGAACGAGATCTACCCGTACATCACCGAAGGCATCGGCGAGGACTTCCTGCCGAAGAACGTGGACTTCTCGGTTATCGATCATTTCGAGAAGGTGACCGACCGCGACGCGGCGATCATGACCAGCCGGATCGCCCGCGAAGAGGGGATCTTCGCCGGGAACTCCGCGGGTTCGGCGATGGCCGGGCTGCTGCAGCTGGCGGATCACTTCAAGGCCGGCGAAACGGTGGTCGTGATCTTCCACGACCACGGCACGCGCTACCTGGGGAAGATGTACAACCCCGACTGGATGCGCGAAAAGGGCTTCCTGGACAAGAAGGGGTTGACCGCGAAGGACCTCGTCGCCGATCGCCAGAAGGCGCGACTGACCACAATCGAATGCGTGGAGCCTGTCGGGCGGGCAGCGAACCTGATGACCGCGAACGCCTACTCGCAGTTGCCGGTCACGGCCGGCGGCCGCCTGGTGGGGTCGGTCAGCGAAAGCCACCTGTTCGAGGCGATCGTCACCAACCCCGAGCTCGTGAAGGGGCCCGTCGAGGCGATCATGGAGCCGGCTATTCCGTTCGCCGACATCTCCACCGGCGTGGACGCGCTGGCGGGGATGCTGACCGATGCCAGCCCCGCGGTGCTGGTCCGCGACTTCAAGAGCGACGAGACCTACATCATTACCCGCTGGGATGTGATCAAGGCGCTCAGTTAGGTCACGGACGTTCAAAGGCGCGAGGGTTCAGAGGCACCGGCGTTAAAGGCCACAAAGGTTCAGAGGCTGGGGCACGAGGGGGCGATGACCGGACGGGTTCTCACGGTACTTGTTGCAGTGGCGCTGGCAGCGCCGGCGTGGGCGCAGGAGACACAGACCGAGCGCGAGGCGGCCAAGGACGTGCTCCAGAAGATGGACATGCTCGAGAAAGGGCTCGACGTGCCGTCGCTGGTCGCCAAGCTGGCTGCGCCGAACCCGAAGCGCGACGGCGTGGCCACGCGCGCGAAGCAGCTCCTCGACACCGAGCTCCTGGCGCTCTCGGACGACATCTGCACCCACCCGGAGATCGGCTACAAGGAGACGCGCTCGGTCCAGAAGCTGGCCGAGACGCTCCGCAAGCACAACTTTGGCGTCGAAGTCGGCGTCGGCGGGTTTGATACGGCGTTCGTCGCCCGCTTCAAGGGCGGGCGAGGCGGGCGGCCGCAACTCGGTGTGATCGTCGAGTATGACGCGCTGAGAGGCACGAACGGCGCGTTCCACGGCGACCAGCACTGTTCGCAGGGCCCGATCGGGATTGCCGCGGCGATTGCTGTCGGCGAGTTCCTCGAGAAGGAAGGGCTGCCCGGCACCGTGACCGTGTTCGGCACGCCAGCCGAGGAACTCCTCGAGCCGTCGGCCAAGACCCAGATGCACAAGAATCACGTCTTCGACGGCATGGACGTGATCGTCCGGAGCCACGCGAGCACGAATACCTCGCGTCCGGCCCCCGGCTTCGGCACCTGCTGCCTGAACATCGACGGCGTCAAGTACACCTTCACCGGTGCCCCGGCGCACCAGATGACCGCCTGGAACGGCCGGAACGCGCTCACCGCGGTCATCAAGCTGTTCGACAACATCGACAGCGTCCGCAGCAACCTTCGGCCCGAGGCTCGCATCCAGGGCATCATCACCGAAGGCGGCGCGGCCCCTAATGTCGTGCCCGATCGTACCCAGGCGGACTTCTACATCCGCTATCCCGACGAGGTGTACCTGAAGCAGGTCCGCGGGTTCGTGGACGATGCGGCGAAGGCGGCGGCGCTGGCCACGGGAACCAAGGTGAAGATCGACAACTACGGCAGCAACCGCGACGGCATCTCGGTGGCGACGCTCGGCGAGCTCGCCTTCGCCTACATGAAGCAATTCGGCGCCGGCAAGGTGCTCGACGCGCCGGGCAAACCGCAAGGCTTCGAGGAAAGCGGCAGCGTCTCGCGCGACATCCCCGGCATCGGCTTCGCTGCCTACACGTCCGATTGGCCGAACCACACCTACGAGATGGAGCAGGACAACCTCAAGCCGGTGGGTCACGACGGCTTCAAGGTGCAGGCGCAGGCGATGGCGGCGCTCCTGTACGACTTCGCCACCAGCGAGCCGTACCGCGCCGCGGTCGAGAAGGAATTCGCCGGCATCAAGGCGTTGTTCCAGGAATACCTGAGCGCCCTCGAGAAGACCTACCAAGTACCGAAGGTCGCGGACCCGAAGTAGCGAAAAAGAGCCCGAACGTGGCAAGGCACCTTGGCATCGTCGGCGCCATCGTCATCGTCGCGATTGCTGGAGCGCTCGCGCAGAGTTCTGCCGCCGACGAGCGCGCGCCTGACCGTTTCCGTGTCCGGCTCGAAACTACGAAGGGCAGCGTCGTCCTGCAAGCCGAACGGGCGCTTGCTCCGCGCGGAGCGGACCGCTTTTACACGCTCGTTCGCGCCCGCTACTTCGACGACTCCCGCCTCTTCCGGGTGGTGCCCGGCCGATGGGCGCAATTCGGCATCGCAGGGGACCCGAAGGTTGCGTCCGCGTGGCGGGCCCGAACGTTCGCGGACGACCCGCCGAAGGCCCCGAACATCCAGGGCGCGGTCGCCTTCGCGTTCGCCGAAAAGGACGGCCGGACGACTCAGGTGTTCGTAAACCTGGTTGACAACAGCAGCACGCTCGACGCGCAAGGCTTCGCGCCCTTCGCCCACGTCGTCGAGGGGATGGACGTCGTGCTCGCACTGAACGGCGAGTACGGCGAGACCAGCGGCGGCGGAATCCGCGCCGGGAAGCAGGACCCGATGTTCAGGGAGGGAAACGCCTGGCTGGACCGGGAGTTCCCCAGACTCGATCGGATCGTGCGGGCCGCTGTCCTACCGGGAGAGTAGTCCCACGGAGACTTCGATGCTCAGGTATCACCGGCGGATGTTCGCGTTCGATCACTGGTGCAACACAGTCGCCCTTGGCGCCGTCGCGCCGCACGCCGACCGCCTCCCGCGCTCGGTGGCGTGGCTCAATCACATCCTCGGCGCCAAGCGGATCTGGCTGGCGCGAGTCACGAGCACACCGCCGCCCTTTGGCGTGAACCCGACCTTCAGCGCGGCCGAATTGCCGGAGCAGTTCGCGATAGCGCGCGACGGGTGGGCGGCCTACCTGGACGCCCAGACCGACGCGGACGTGACGCGGGTCATCCACTATCACAGCCTGAAGGGCGACCCGTTCCAGTCCGCGCTCGGCGACATCCTCGCCCACCTGCCCGTTCACGGCCAGCATCACCGTGGGCAGATCAATGCCGACCTGCGCGCGGCCGGCCTGACGCCGCCGGTGATCGACTTCATCGCCGCGGCGCGATCCGGCGCCCTGGAGTGAAAGAAACCACGAAGGCACGAAGACACGAAGGACGCACGAAGGCCTTTATTGGGCTGTCACGCGTGTCTCTTGCGGATGTCACGCGGACTTCTTGTCGCGTTCTTCGTGGGTTTTCCTAGAGAGGCTTCGTGCCGTCCTTCGCGACCTTCGTGCCTTCGTGGTCTCTTTTCCAGCGCCGGGAAGGAGCATCAGGTCAACTCCCGGCCTCTGGTCTCCGGACCGAGCCACAACAGCACGAGCACAGCAATGCCCGCAGCAACGATGCAGCGCAACATCGCGGAGCGCAGGTCGAGCCCGCCGTCCTGCATCGCGCCGATCAGGTAGGGGCCGAGCGAGCCGATTCCGACGCCGACGTGATACGAGAAACCGGTGCCGACCCCGCGCGCTTCGGTGGGAAATCGCTCGGACAAATAGCCCGGAACAATCCCCCACGCGCCCGAGGCCATGAAGCCGATGAGCCAGGCACCGGCCAGGAGACCGAGCCCAGACGATGAGAACAAATACACGGGCGCGGAGATGATGCCGAGCGCGATTCCAACCGTCGCCGCACCTCGCCGGCCGCCCCACCATTCCGACAGTGCGCCGAATGCCACCGATCCGATGAGCCCGCCGGCATTCAGCAGCAGCAGGAACGCGAGCGGCTGCTGTTTGAGCTGCGTCAACAGGGTCGGATACCAGAACGTCGTGCTCTGGTACATGAACACGAACCCGCCCATCAGCAGCGACGTGTGGAGCGTGACCCGCCACAGATCCGGATCGAAGAGCCGGGCCAGCGAGAGCCGCGAGGCCGCACCGCTCGCTCGCACCGCGCGCTGTTTCTCGATCCAGACCGGGCTCTCCGGCACGCGGCGCATCGCGAAGAAGATGAGGAGACCTGGGATGACACCGGCCCAGAGCATGATTCGCCATGCCGAGGCAGGCCGGTCGCTAATCAGCGGATAGCCAAGCTGGTAGACGAGCGACGAGAGCAGGAACCCCGCGGAGTATCCGCCCTGGAGGATGCCCGATGCGATGCCGCGAAATTTCGCCGGCCACTGCTCGAGCGCCAGCGGCATCCCGGCCGCCCACATCCCGCCCATCCCGATGCCGAACAGGCCCCGGAATGCAAACAACATCACGTAGCTCGTGGACAGGCCGCTCAGGAGCGCGAACACGGTGTACCACGCGATCGAGAACAGGATCGGTCCCTTCCTTCCGTAGCGATCGGCCGCCGTACCGGCGCCGATCCCCCCGACCATCCGGAACAGCAGCGTCACCGTGCCCAGGGCGCCGGCCAGGGCGCGGTTCACCGAGAAGCTTTGCTGGATGTCGATGAGGACGAAGGTGAGGATGGTGAAGTCGAACGAATCGAGCGTCCACGCCGTGAACGTGGTGAGAAACGTCTTCCATTGCTGCCGGGTGACCTGTCGATACCAGGGCGCCTCGACGGGTTCCTGGCGTGGCTTGCGTAGTGCGGACGGTGGCGTCATCGTTGGGCTTAACGCAACTCAAGTGAGCTGAGGGATAACGCTCAATTCACTGAGTTGAGAATCCATCAGCTCGCTGATCCGCGCGAAACTTGCACGAAGTGGATCCGTCCGAGCGGATGGCAGACTCCACTCAAGTGGGCTGTGGGGTCAAGTGTATCGGATAGAATCGCCGCCATGACGCTGTGGCGCCTCATCCTCGCCGTCATCGCTCTGTCCTACGCAGGATTCGGGTTCGCCTTCCTGTTCAAGCCGGATGAGTGGGGCGCATTGGTGTCGGTCGCCTTTACGACCTCGGCCGGGCGCACCGACTTCCGCGCGGTCTATGGCGGACTCGAGTTCGGCGTCGGCGTGTTCCTCTTCCTCTGCGCGCTGCGACGCGAGTTCGTCCGCCTTGGCCTGTTCGCGAGCGCGTGCGCGCTGATCGCGATGGCCACGGCCCGATCGACCGGCATGCTGCTCGACGGCTTCGACGTCCTGCAGTTCTTCATCGTGCTCTCCGAATGGCTGGGCGGCGCAATCGCCACCTACGGCGCCGTTGTCGCGAAGCCGGAGCGCGATGCGGTGCCCACTCCACTGCAGGATCCGACTCCGAACGGGCCCACAGCCCTCTGACCTCTACCCATGCGCATCACCGCCCGTTCTCTGCTGCCGTGCACCGCCATTACGCTCGCTGCAGGCTTGCTCGCCGGTGCTCAGTCTCCACGTACGCACCGCCTCGAAGCCACGCCGGCGACCGTCGCGTACGGCTACTACTGGTCCGAAGCGAAGCCGGCGCTGCGGATCGCATCAGGCGACATGATCGACGTGGACACGATGCTCACGTCAACCCCGGACCGGCTGGAAAAGGCCGGCGTGAAGCCGGAAGACGTCCAGGCGTCGCTCCGCGCGATCGTGACCAACGTCACCGATCGCGGACCTGGCGGGCACATCCTCACCGGTCCCGTCTATGTCGAGGGAGCGGAGCCAGGCGATGCGCTCCAGGTGGACATCGTTTCGATCGACCTACCCATCCCCTACGGCTACAACGGGTGCGCCGGCTTCATCCGCGAGAACTGCGAGCAGGGGCGAGCCATCACCATCGTCCCGCTGGATCGGCAACGGATGATCGGAACCTACCGTCCCGGCATCGAGATTCCACTCAAGCCGTTCTTCGGCAGCATGGGTGTCGCGCCCCCGCCGTCGGCCGGCCGGATCAGCAGTGGCCCGCCCGGCATTCATGCGGGCAACCTCGACAACAAGGAACTGGTCGCGGGGACGACGCTCTACATTCCGGTCTACGTGCCAGGAGCACTGTTCGAGATCGGTGACGGCCACGCTGCGCAAGGCGACGGCGAGGTGGACCAGACCGCCATCGAAACGTCGCTTCGCGGCCGCGTCCGGCTGACGGTCCGCAAGGGAATGACGCTCAAGTGGCCGCGCGCCGAGACGCCGACCCATTTCATCAGCATGGGGATCGACCTGGACCTCACGGCCGCGACGCGGATCGCCATCCAGCAGATGATCGATTTCTTGGCCGAGACCAAGGGCCTGGACAAGCACGCGGCCTACCAGGTTACGAGCCTCGCCGGCGACGTGGCCATCACCCAGCTCGTCGACGGGACGATGGGCGTTCACGTCAGGATGCCAAAGGCGATTTTCAAGAAATAGGGCGCGACAAGCGCAGGTGCGACAGGTGCGACAGGTGCGACAAGTGCCACGGGTGCGACGGGCGCCCATCTTTGCCCTCGCAGGCATTCTTTTCGGGGCCATTCTCACGAACGGCTGCTCGAAATCCGAGCCTGCTCCCGCGACGCAATCGACGATCGCGCCGAAGGATGCCCAGCACGCGGGCATTACCGAACCGCACGGCGATCACTCGCCGCACCAGGGCGGCGTCGTGCTGATGAGCGGCGATGTCCACTACGAGGTCGTGATGCGCCCCTCGGGCAAGTACGAGGTGTGGTTCACCGACGCCGTGCGCACCGAGCTTCCGGCCTCGATCGCCAGCAACGTGCGCGTCCAGGTCACGCGGCCCGCCGGGCCGACGGAAAGCATTCCGCTGGCGATTGACGATGCCGGGGAGAGCTGGGTCGGGCAGGGACAGCCGGTCTCCGGTGACGGCGTGATGGTCAAGGTGTCCTACGAGCTGAAGGGCGAGCCGAGCGAGGTCGAGATGCCGTTCGTGGCCGCCACTCGCTGATGTCGAGAGCGATTCGATGAAGGCGCTGCGCTCCGCGGCCATCGTCGCGGTGTGCTACGCCACGGCGCTGGGCGCGGCCAACCTCGCCGGCGCGCTGCCGCGGCACCGGGCCGAGACAGCCTGGTTCATCGCCGCCGCGTTGGTCATCATCAGCTCGCTCTGGCCACGCGCGGAGTCGAGCGTAGCGACACGGGCCGAGCAGTTACCAGTCAGCGCCTGGACCCTGCCTGGCTTTCTCGTCCTCGCAGTACTACTCTTCGCCCGAACGATCGCCGCGGGCTTCTTCTCCGACGATTTCGTGCTGCTCTCGCGCGCCGCGGCCGGCTCGTATTCGATGGGGAACGGCTTCTTTCGCCCGCTGCCGTTGGTGATCTGGTCGGGGCTGCTGGCGGTGTTCGGATACACCCCGGCGGTCTTCCACCTGGTCAACATCCTGCTGCATGGCCTGAACGCTCACCTGGTGACGACCGCCGCCCGTTCGGCCGGCCTGTCGCCCGCGAGCGGCCTGCTGGCCGGCGTGCTGTTCCTGGTGCATCCGGTGACGGTCGAGGCCGTCACGTGGGTATCGGCCCTGTTCGACGTGGCCGCAACCTGCGGCGCGCTCGTCTTCATCGTCGGGGTCGTGCAGGGTCGCCGCTGGTGGCAATGGGCGGGGCTCGCGGCCGCGTTCCTGTCGAAGGAGACGGCGGTGGCCGCTCCAGTCATCGCGCTCGCATTCGCCTACCCCAATCGCGCCCGCCTCCGAGCCGCCCTCGAGGGGTTGCTGGCGGTCGGTGCCGCGGCGGCGCTGCGAGTGTGGCTCTTGCCGGTGCCAGAAGGCTATGCCGCGCCTCCGGACCGCTACATGCTCAAGGAACTGCTGTCGAGAACGTTCGGCACGCTCGGCGCGCCGTGGAGCGCGGCCGACGCGCTGTGGCCCGCGGTCCTGCCGATTGCGGCGACCGCCGCGATCGGTCTGCTGCTCGCGATCGCGGTCATGGATGTGTCGAGCCCCCGCCCGCGCCTCGTGCTCACAGCTTTCGCGGTCCTGGTGTCCGTGCTGCCTGTCTATCGGTATCTCTTCATCTCGCCGGACATGGAGAACGCCCGTTACCTCTACATGGGTGCCGCGTTCTGGGCAATTGGACTCGCCACGACGGCTGGCGTTCGAACCGTGCCGGCATTCGTGCGCGCGGCTGGCGCCGCACTGCTGATCGTGACCCTCGGAGCATTTCTCGACGCGAATCTCGCAAGACAGCGAGCCTGGGGCGACGCCGCGGAGCTGCGCGACCGCGTCCTTGCCAACATCGCTCCCGTCGTCAAGGCAGAGGGTTGCGATCGGATCAGCGTCACCTCGGTGCCGGACTCGCTTCGCGGCGTATACGTATTCCGGAACGGCTTCGCCGAGGCGGTCGAACAGGCTGCTGGTCCACGAACCGCGACCGGCCGCGACTGTTCGGGCAACTGGAACGGTGAACGGCTCACGCTTGATCGATGAGCGTGAACGCGAATCCGCGACCTTAATCTAAAGCGAGACCTGCGCGATCGAGCCCTCGCGGCGCACCTGACAGCCGTAGACCTGCGACAGCCGCGCGAAATCGGCGAGGATTCGCTCTGCGTCGGCCGGCGAGGCAATCACCGGCGTGCCGCGGTCGTGGATCGGCCGGTCCATGCCGAGCGTCACCGGCTGAATCGTGATGCCGGTGAGCCGCTCGCCGTCGTAAGCGAGCCGCGGGACAATCGTTTCCCACAATAAGCGGCCGCCACGGAGCGGAATCTTGTCCACGACCTCGCTCGGCGGCGTCGAGAGCGGCTCCAGGTTGTAGGCCTCGTAAGAGTCGGCGCCGAGCGCTTCGAACGTGTGGTACTGGAAGAAGAAATCGCCGAGCCCGTAGAGGATCGGTTTGCCCTTGTAGATCTCCATCCCGGCCATGTAATGGCTGCCGTGGATGGCGAAGACGTCGGCGCCGGCATCGATCGCGGCGTGGGCCAGAACCGGAAGAAACGGATCCGGCACCTGAAGGTCCTTGTAGATCTCGTGCGCGTGGATGGACACGATCACAACGCGTGCGATACGCCGCGCCGTCTTCACCACGTCGACGATCCTCTTCGTGTCAGCCGGGTGCGGCGCACTCTGGAGATCGGGGGTCGGTCCTTCGACGAACGATGTCCCGAGGAAGCTCACACCCGGCGGCGGAGGAAAGTTCGCGCCGGTCAGCTGGACGGGCATCAGGGCATCGTTGGCGCCCTTCACCGCGTCGAGCAGCGGCTTCGGCAATTGGTACTTACGCACCAGGCGAATCGCGTTGAGGCCGGGGACTCCTGGATAGTCGCCGCGGGCCAGGACCGCGGGGGCGTGCGGCGCCACGGTGGACGCGCAGCCGACGAGCGCGACGCGGCCGCCCGGCGTCTCCACGAAGCGCGGCGCGGACGCCTCCTGCAGGTTGATGCCGGTGCCCGCCCCGACGATCCCGGCGTCATCGAGATGGTTCAGGGTCGCGCTCACGCCGCCCGTCCCGTAGTCGAGCGTGTGGTTGTTGGCAGTGCCCATCAGGTCGTAGCCAAGCCACCGCAGGTCGCCTGCGACGTGCGGCCGAACGACCGAGCTGAGGCTGCGGCCGGCCGCGGACGGCACCCCTTCGTGCCGATCGGCGATCACCAGCTCACAGTTGCCGAACGTGCAGTCCGCATCGCTCAACAGCTTTCTGACGGCCAGGAAACCAGGATCGGTCAGGGATGACACGCGCCGGGTCAGGATGACATCACCGGTCAGCAGCAGCGACAGCGTGTCTCGCGTCTGCGCGACCATCGGTCGAGCGCGTCCCACGGCGGCCGCTCCAGCCAGGGCCTGACTGGAGTGCTTCAGGAAGGAGCGTCGATTCATGTGGGCTACTCGTAGCGCAGCGAGTCGATCGGATCGAGCTGGGACGCGCGCCGCGCCGGGTAGTAGCCGAACCCGATCCCGACCGCGGCGGCGATGCCGAAGGCCATCGCCACGGTGGCCGCAGTGACATCTGTGGGCCAGTCCAGCACCGCGGTCAGCCCGCGCGCGGTTGCGATGCCGGCGAGGACGCCGAGGACGCCGCCGAAGAGGCTCAGCACCAGCGCCTCGACCAGGAACTGGACCAGCACGTCGCGACGGCGGGCGCCGACCGCCAGGCGCAGGCCGATCTCCTTGGTCCGCTCGGTCACCGACACGAGCATGATGTTCATGATGCCGATGCCGCCGACGATCAGGGCAATGGCGGCGATGCTGCCGAGGAGCGCGGTCATCGTACCGCCGGCGCGCGCCAGCGTGCTCGACATCTCCTGGAGCGTCACTTCGTCGAGCTTGGCCATGTTGGCGAGCGCGAATGCCGCCACCGACGTGTAGAGGCCCTTGGTCACGTTCGCAGCGGCTTGAGTCTTGACCGTGAAGTCGTCGGCGGCCGCCAACGCCGCCGGTCCCTGGAGCCCGCCGAGGCCGACCGCGCCGGGCGTCTGCCGGCCCCTGGCATGGCGCTGGCGCAGGAGCGCGCTGATCTCGTCGCCGACACGGGTTGCCTCACCGGCCTGGTGGACCGAGAGGGTGATGGTGTGGAGGTGCCGGATGTTCTGGATCTGCTGGGCGGCGGCGAGCGGGATGAAGACCGTCTCGTCCTGGTCGGCGTCGGTCGCGCGCACCACGCCGGCAACCGTGAAGCTGCGGTCGCCGAGAGTGACGCGCTCGCCTTCAGCGTTGAAGCCCTCGCCGAAGAGCTCCGCCGCCGCGGCCCGGCCGAGGACGGCGACGTCGTCCCGGCGCGGAAACTTCCCCTCGAGGAACGTCCAGCCGTGCACTTCGGCGAGGTCGGGATCGGTCCCGCGCACCTGGCCGAAGAACTGGCGGTGCGCGGATTTCACCCACGCCCGGTTGCGGACCCCGCCGGCGACGTACTGGACGCCCTGGATGCCGCGGATCGCGTCGCGATCCTCCACCGTGAGCGTCGTCGCCGACCCGAGCCCGCTGGCGATGTTCATCGACTCGCCACCGCGGGTGAAGTTCCCGGCGCTCACGACGATGATGTTGGTGCCGGCCGATCGCAGCGATCGCTCGACCGACGCGCGCGCGCCGCTGCCGAGCGCGACCATCGCTATCACCGCGGCGACGCCGATGATCACACCGAGCATCGTGAGCACCGTCCGCATGCGGTTGCGGCCGAGCGCCCGATTGGCGATCTGGATGCTGACTGCGAGCCGACGAATCACGCTGTCACGCTGCCTTCCCTGCCAACAGAAACCACGAAGGCTCGAAGGACACGAAGGACGCACGAAGAATGCTTTAGGGGTGTCACGCGTGCTTCCCCGAAGAGCCTTCGTGTTGTCCTTCGTGCTCTTCGTGTCTTCGTGGTCTCTTTACTCATGACGCAGCGCGACGATGGGATCCAGCTGGGAAGCACGCTTTGCCGGATACCAGCCGAAGAAGACGCCGACCAACGCCGCCACGCCGAAGGCGAGGACGACGGACAGCGGCGACACGACCGTGGCCCAGTTGAGCGTGCGCGCAATCACGACCGCCGCAATCACGCCGACGATGATCCCCGCGACGCCACCGGCGACGCTGATCGCGACCGCCTCGGTCAGGAACTGGCGCATCACGTCGCGGGTCCGCGCGCCGACCGCGAGCCGGAGCCCGATCTCGCGGGTCCGCTCGGTCACCGAGAGCAGCGTGATGTTCATGATCCCGATGCCGCCGACCACGAGTGAGACCGCCGCCACCGCGGCCAGCAGCCAGGTCATCGTCCGGCTCGCCCGCTCCAGCGTGGTCGCCAGTTGCTCGAGCGTGACCTTCTCCAGTTCCGCCACGTTCCCTGCCACCGCGCGCGCCACGCTGGGCGGGAGACCGCCGGTCGTCAGCGCCTTGGTCGCCTGGGTCAGCACGGTGAAATCGTCCGGCGCGTTGTCGCCGATGCCGTGCCGCTTGCGCAGCAGCGTCGTGATGTCGCGCGCGAGCTTGGTCACCGCGCCGGACGAAGCGGCCGTGATCGTAATGTCGTTCAGCTTCGACAGGTTCAGCAGCCGGTGCGTCGTCGTATAAGGCATGTAGACGGCGTCGAACTGATCGTCGCCGGGCGCGGGTTGCACCACCCAGGTCGAGCTCGTCACGACGCCGACGACCTCGAACGGCTGGTTCCAGAGCGTCACCTGCTGGCCAACCGCCTTGACGCCAGGGCCGAACAGCTTGTCGGAGACGATCTGCCCGATGACCAGGACCTGCGCCGCCTTCTCCTGCTCGCGCCGCGAGAAGAAGCGGCCATCGAGAAGCGTCCAGCCGCGCTTGATCGACGGCATCTCGACGTCGGTGCCGTGCATGCGCGTGAACCAGCGCTTGCTGCCGAAGTGGACGCGCGCGTTCTCGTGCACGCCGCCGGCGACGTATTGCACGCCGGGCAGATCCTTGATTGCCTGCGCGTCGGCAAAGCTCAGCGTCGCCGCCGATCCGAGACCGGCTTCGAGGTCCCCCAGGCGCTGGCGCGCGAGCGGGTGATCGTGCTTCTCCATCGGATCGTCTTCCGGGTGAAAGGCGATTGGCACGGCGTCGGCAGCCGGTCGCCGGGAGTCGGGATCGGCAAGAGCGTCGGGACTGCCAACAACACGGGAGGGAGTGCCAAGAGCGCGGGAGGGACTCGGGACTGTCCGCTCCGCACTGGCTCCATCGAGCCCGGGGATGAGAGGCAATGTCAGCGTGTCGCGAGCGTCGCCCTGGTGGGCGACCGCTTCACCGGTGTCTTCCGCCTTCGGCCTCCAGTTACCGGCACGGACCGTCAACTGGTTGAGCCCGGCGGCCCGGACCTGCTGCTCGATCGACGACTGAGCGCCGGCGCCGACCGCCATCATCGCCAGCACGGTGGCGACGCCGATGGTCATGCCGAGCAGCGTCAGCCCGGTCTGCAGGCGGTTGCGGGTGAGCGCTTTCAGCGCCAGGTCAACGACGGGATGGCTGAGCCAGCGTTTCATCATGGAGCACGTCCAAGGTCACCTTGCCGTCACGAAAGTCGATCGTACGCGATCCGTAGGCGGCGATATCGCGCTCGTGGGTGATGACGACAATCGTCAGGCCACGATCGCGGCGGAGGCTCTTGAAGATCTCCATCACCTCGTGGCTGGTCGCGGTATCGAGGTTGCCGGTCGGCTCGTCGGCGAGGAGCACCGAGGGGCTGCTCACCAACGCGCGGGCGATGGCCACGCGCTGTTGCTGGCCGCCCGACAGCTGGTTGGGATGATGCTCGGCGCGGTCGGTCAACCCCACCGCGTCGAGCGCGTCCATCGCCTTCCGCCGCCGCTCCGAGGCCTTCACGACTCCCGACCGCGTGTAGAGGAGCGGCAGCTCCACGTTCTCCACTGCCGACGTGCGCGCCAGCAGGTTGAAGCCCTGGAAGACGAAGCCGAGCATCTCGTTGCGCACCCGCGCGAGCTCGTCGGGCGGAAGCGTCGAGACGTCGCGCGCGTTCATCAGGTAGTGCCCGCTCGTCGGCCGATCCAGGCACCCGAGGATGTGCATGAACGTCGACTTGCCTGATCCCGACGGCCCGACGATGGTGACGAACTCGCCGGCCTCGATGCCGAGCGAGACACCGCGGAGCGCGTGGACGATGTGATCGCCCACGCGGTACTCCTTGGTCAGATCCCGGGTTTCCAGCAGCGCCATCAGTTGGTCGTCGACTTCTGCGCCGCAGGCGGAACCTTGCCGGCGTAGCCATACATGGTCAGCGCCACGCCCTTTTCAGCACCCGCCATGCCGTAGATCTTTCCGGCACCTTCAATCACGTAGTACTCGTTGGCGGCATGGGCGCGCCCGCCCAGGCCGGCGCCGCCCATGACGATCGGCACACCCTTGAAGGGCGAGATCTTCTCACCCACTTCGCCGTTGCCGAACATGTACGCCGGCCAGTAGCCGCCGGCGGCAGCGCCGCCGCCGCCAATGCCCCAGTCAGCTCGCACCGGCGAGTGCGGGATGCCCATGATCTCGTAGGTCCTCTGCATGGCGCGGCCGATCTCGTTGTCGGAGTTCATCATCGCCCACGGCACGTCGCCAATCAGCTTCACGTCGACGTCGGCATAGCCGTTCTTCACCAGCTGCGCCTTCAGCTTCTTGACGATGTCCGGACCGGTCTGACCGGGCTGGTAACGGAAGTTGTGCTTGGAGGTGACCTTGTTCGGCAGGATCGCGCCGGCCCCGCCCGCGTACATATTGCCGCCCCAGAGCCCATCGAGGTTGAACGACGTGCCGTAGCGCTGCGTCTTCAACACCTGGTACGGATCGTCGTACATGAAGCGGGCCACGCCGAGGTTCTCGGCCGCCACCTTCAAGTCGGTACGGCTCGCGGCCTGCCTCAAGTCGGCCTCCTGCTCCTTGCTGAGCGGCCGGATGCCATCGAAGAAGCCAGCGATCTTCGGCGTGTTGCCGTCGTCACTGACCAGCGAGGCCAGCATCTTGATGTGCCGCCAAGCCGGGCTGTCGACGCCGCGCTTGTTGCTGCCGTGGATGTCCGACACCGTCGGCCCGCGGCCCCAGGCCGTGCCCGACGTGGTCAGCTCGACGTAGACGCAGCCCTCGGAGCCGCCGCCGTAGCCGCCGCCGCCGCTCGGCGACTGCCCGCCGAAGGTCATCATCGCGTCGGCGCCCTCGAGCAGCTCGGGGTGGTCCTTGACGAACTTGCGGAGGCCGATGTCCATCCGCTCCTCGTCGCCCTCGGCGACGATGATGAGGTTCACCGGCAGCTTGCCGTGCACCGCCTTTATCGCCCGGAAGGCATTGAGCTGCGACATCTGCGGCCCCTTGGAGTTGGTGGCGCCGCGGCCGATCAGCACCTTCTTGTACGGCGCCTGCTCGATCAACCTGGCTTCGAAGGGCGGCTGCTGCCAGGCGTCCGGCTGGGTCACCGGCATCGTGTCGTACATCCAGTAGATCAGCAGCGTCTTCTCGGCGCCCTCGTCGCATTTGGCATAGACGACCGGGTTGCCCGGCGAGCCGTACTCGGTGACGCCGACGTCGAAGACCTGCGTCTGCTGGCAACCGAGCTCGTCGAAGAAGCCCTTGACCATCTCGGCCGACTCGGGGATGCCCTCCCCCGAGTTGGAGATGCTGGGCTGCTTGATCCACTTCTGCAAGTTCTCGACGTGCTCGTCGATGTGCTCGTCGATGTACGCGAAGACCTTCTGCACCTCGGGAGGGACCTGCGCAAGATCCGGCTGGATCTCCGTGTCACCCTGAGGCCGGATTCCGAGCTTGGCCGCGGCCGGTTTCGCCGCCTCGGCCGTCGGCGCGGTCGCCGCGGGCTGCGAACAACCGGCGAGGGCCAGCATCAGCCCGAACATGAACACTCGACGCATCGTGGCGCTCCTTTACCTGTTCCCGTGTTGCCTTCGACCTTCTACCTTCTGCCTTGCCTTGTGCCTTCTGCCTTGTGCCTTGTGCCTTCTGCCTTCTGCCTTCTGCCTTTCTCTTCGTCAGGGGCGTTCTACCGGGATTCCTCGTCCCGGTCAACAGCCGTCTGGTGACATTTCGCATCCGCGGATAATGCAAGGCGTGGGATGGCCGTATCGTACTTTGGTTGCAGCCGCGATTGCGACGATCGCGGCTTCGTGCGCAGGACCATCGACTCGAGTCACGCTCGACGCGGTTGCATCTCGTTACATCCAGCTCGCGCAGGACCTGGCACGTCACGATCCGAGCCTCGTCGATCAGTGGCTGGGCGGCTCCGAGCCGCCCGCCTTCGCGCCGCGCCAGCCGGTTGCGACCCTGCGCGCCGCGACCGATGCCCTGGTCCGAGAGCTCGACCCGATGCCAGGACGCCTGTCGGGCGCAGAGCTGAACCGAGCGACCTGGCTCGCCGGGCAGGCCCGGGCGTTGCAGTTCGCCGCCCGACGCCTCCTGGGCGAGTCGGTCCCGTTCGAAGAAGAGGCGCGGCTGGCGTTGGGTATCACGCCGGCCCCCGCTGACCCGGCGGCCGTGGCACAGGCTCGCACACAACTCGAGGGCGAATTGCCGGGCGCGGGCCCCCTGAACGAGCGGCTCAGGGCTTTCAAGGCCCGGTTCCGGGTGCCGAAGGCCGCGCGGAACCGCGTGATGCGCGCGGCGCTCGACGCCTGCCGCGAGGCAACCTTCGACTTCTTTCCAATGCCGGAGGACGAGCAGGTGGACGTGGCGTTCGTGGACGGCCTGCCCTGGGACGCGCACGCGCGCTATCTGGGTGATCATCACACCCACATCGACGTCAACGGCGCCGCGCCGCTCGACTTGACGCGGGCACTGCGTCTTGCCTGTCACGAGGGCTACGCCGGCCATCACGCACAGCACATCTGGCTGGCCGACGAGCTCGTCGCCCGGCGCGGATGGCGGGAATATGGGCTGGTCCCCGGCTTCGGGCCGGCGCTGGTCACCGCAGAGGGCGCGGCAGACGCCGGCACCGACCTGGCGATGCCGCCGGAGCGGCGCGCCGACGTGTACGCGAGGATGCTCGCGCCCGTGGCGGGACTCGAAAGGCCAATCGAGGATTTCGCTCGACTCGTTCGCGTCGAGCAGGCGCAGGCGGCGATCGAGCCGCTGATCGGCGAACTCGCCGGCGAGTATCTGGACAACCGGCTCAATGCTGCCACGACCGCCGAACGGCTCGAGACGGACGCGCTCGTCGCCAGCGGCGACGCGTTCGTGCCATTCATCGAACACCGCCGGACGCGGATTCTCGCGTACACCGAAGGCCGGCGCCGGGTTCTCGAACGGCTCGACGGAGCCGGCCTCGCCGGATTGCACGGAATCTTCGTTCCTCTGCGGTGAACCTCGAGAACCCCGAGGACCTCGAGAACCTGCTAAATTCCTCTGATGCACTCGCTTTCGCGTCTCGCCACGGCCCTCGCGTTCGGGGTGGTCCTTGTCGTGCTCCTCAACGTCATCTCGGTGGCCCGGCAGTCTTCGGCGCCGGCCAAGGCCTACATCGTCGTCCAGGCGGAGGTGACGAATCCGCAGCGATACGCGGAGTATGCCAAGCTGTCGCCCGGCATCATCGCGAAGTACGGCGGTAAATTCCTCGCCCGCGGCGGCAAGACCGTTACGCTCGAGGGGCCGCCGGCAAAGAACCGCGTGGTCGTCATCGAGTTCCCCAGCCTCGAGAAGGCCGAGGAGTTCTACCGCTCGCCGGAGTACACGGAGGCGAAGAAGCTGCGGGAAGGCGCCGCGACCGCGCAGTTCATCGCGGTCGAAGGCTTCTGACCGAGCTCAACGCCGCCGAGATCTCGAAACCCGCCCATGTCTAGGCGTGTCTTGCCGTTTGCAATCGCCGCCGCGGTGTCGGTGCTCGTCTTCACCGCCGCCGCGATGGAGCCGTACTTCGCCGGGGACGTGGCCCTCGCCCGCGTGGTGCAGTCGCTCTCGCCGGGGACGGCCTGGGCAAACTACGTGACCAGCCTGGCGCTCACGCCCCACAAAGAGGTCGTCATGGTCCTGGCCGTCGGTCTCGCCTGGTGGCTGGCCGGCTGGAAGGGGGCCGTCTTCACCATCGTCGCCATTGCCATCGAGCAGTTCGGCGCCGAAGCGACGAAGCTGATAGCCCATAGGCCACGGCCTTCGCGGGAGTTGATCCACGTCGTCGGCAACCCGTCCGGGTTCAGTTTCCCGTCGACATTCACGACTTTCGTGACGGTCACGTTTGGCACCGTGCTCCTGCTGGCTGTCCATTCGCAGGCCCGGGCTGCGGTTTCGATCGGTGCACTCATGGCGTTCGTCCTCGTGCTCGGGTGGACAGCGCGAGTGGCGCTCGGCGCCCACTGGCCGAGCGACGTCGTCCTCACCAGCGTGGTGTGCCTCACCTGGCTGTGGGCAGCGCGGCGCGTGGTGCTCCCGGCATCGTGACGGCGATCCAGCAGGTCCGTGCGCTGCTGCTTGGCGCCTGCCTCGTCGCCGCCGCCTCTCTTCCTGCAGGCGCACACCCCGCGCCGTTTTCGTTTCTCGATCTGCTGATCGACGACAGCGGCGTCCACGGGTCCCTGATCGTCCACGACCTCGACGCCGCCCACGACCTGGGAATCGAGCCGGCCGACCAGCTGCTGGACACGGCGGTTGCCGAACGCTATCGCGCGCAGCTGCAGGACCTGCTCGGTCCACGTCTCCATCTCGCGGCCGACGGATCGCGACGACTGCCGCAGTGGACCGGGATCGAGGTGGTCCCCGAACGGTTCGGCCTCAAGCTTTCGTTCACCCTCGGCGACCGGCCTGGCCGGATCGACATCGACGCGGTGATGTTCCCTTACGATCCGATTCACCAGACCTTCGTCAACATTTACGAGGACAGCGCGCTACGCCAGCAGAGCATCCTCACCGCCGACGCGCCATCCATGCGGTTCTTTGCCGGGACGACCCAAGGGCGGTGGTCGGTGATCCGGACGTTCGTCGCGTCGGGTATCGAGCACATCCTGATTGGCCCGGACCACGTGCTTTTCCTGATCGGCCTGCTGCTCCCGGGGGGCACGCTCCGGCGCCTGGCGCTGATCGTTACCTCCTTCACGATCGGACACAGCATCACGTTGTCGCTGGCGGCGCTCGACATCTTCAGTCCGCCTGGACGGATCATCGAACCACTCATCGCTCTCACGATCGTGGTCGTGGGTACGGACAATCTATTTGTGATCCCTCGTGCGACAGGTGCGACAGGTGCGACGGGTGCGATCGGTGCGACGGGCGCCCTTGGGCAGCCTGCGAGAGATGCGAGGCCGCTGTTTGCCGGCTTCTTCGGTCTCATTCACGGTTTTGGCTTCGCCGCGGTGCTCAAGGAGTTCGGCCTGCCGCGCGAGGCGCTGGCGTGGTCACTCGTGTCGTTCAACGTCGGCGTCGAGATCGGCCAGCTCATTATTGTCTCTGTGGCAGCGACGCTGCTGGCGCTGGTGATCAGAGCCCGGCCGGCGATGACGGTTCCGTTGGCGCGCTGGGGCTCGGTCGGCGTTATCCTTGCCGGCACCTACTGGTTCATCGAACGGCTGTTCCTACAGGGAGGCGGAGCATGACACGTGCAGGAGTGCTGGGCGTCATCACGGCCGTTGGAGCTGCAGCCATCATTGCCGCGCCCTTTGCGGCCGAACAGCAGCCGGCAGGTCCCAACGTCGCGGAGATCGAGAAGGTGAAGGACAACCTCTACATGATCACCGGCGGCGGCGGGAACACCGCGGCGTTCATTACCGCCAACGGCGTCGTGCTGGTGGACACCAAGCTCGCCAACTGGGGTCAGGCGATTCTCGACAAGGTCAAGACGGTCACGAACAAGCCGGTGACCCACATCATCAATACCCACACCCACGGCGACCACGTCGGGAGCAACGAGTTCTTCCCCGCCAGCGTCGAAATCATCGCGCAGGAAAACACCGCCGCGAACATGAAGCGGATGGACGCGTTCAAGGACCCCGCCAAGGCACACGGGCTCGCCGACAAGACCTTCGGCGACAAGATGACGGTGCTCGGCGGCAAGGAGGCGATCGACCTCTACTACTTCGGCCGCGCCCACACCAACGGCGACGCGTTCATTGTCTTCCGGGATCTGCGCGTGATGCACTCCGGCGACGCCTTCGCTGGCACGAATGCGCCGCTGATCGATACCAATAACGGCGGCTCGGGCTCCGACTATCCCGAGACGCTGAAGAAAGCCGCCGCCGCGATCAAGAACGTGGACACGATCATTCCCGGGCATTCGCCGGTGACCACCTGGCAGGCGTTCCTGGACTACGGAGAGTTCATACAGTCGTTTGTCAGCTCCGTCAAGGCCTCGGCCACGGCAGGCCGGACGGCCGACCAGGCGGTCTCGGCCTTCACGCCGGCGGCGAAATTCAAGGACTACAACCTGCAGCGGGCGAAGGCCGACGTCGATATCATTTACAAGGAGCTGGGGAAGTAGGCCTCCGGTAGGCGGACCTCCGGTCCGTAGGCGTCGCTTCGCTCCGCAGGCCCGCCTTCGGCGCGCGGGACTTACACCTCGACGCGAATGGCGGGCCACCCCTGGCGGTGCGCCATTCGTCACTTTTCACTCGACGCAGCGGTCGGGCGCCCGAACAATGCCGGCATGCGCACTCTCACCCTGGCCGCTCTTCTCACGGTTGCTGCCGGTCCTCTGGCTACAGGGGCACAACGCGCCGAACCCATCCCGCCCGCGCTCGCAACAATGGCGGACTCGGAGCGAGCGTTCTCGCGCAAGGCAACTGAGGCCACCCCGCGCGACGCGTTCATCGAGTTCTTCGCCGACGAATCGGTGAACTTTCAGCCCGATCCGGGGCCGGCCCGTGAGCGATTGCGCAAGCAGCCTCCACCGCCGGCTGGACGTCCGGCGTTCACGTGGGAGCCGCGCACCGGCGACATCGCGGCCAGCGCCGATCTCGGCTATCTCACCGGGCCGGTGAAATACCCGCAACCGGACGGCAGCGTGCGGCACGGGTGCTACTTCTCGGTCTGGAAGAAGCAGGCGGACGGAAGCTTCCGCGTGATCCTGGACGTTGGTGTTCAGCCGCCGTCCGAAGTGCCGTTCGCACCGGGATTCGTGCGCGCGCCTGCCCGCGCCACCGGGACCGCTGCCACGCGGGCGCAGGCGGAGGCCAGTCTCCTCGACGCCGACAAGGCGTTCTCGGCGGCGCTGGCGAAGGACGGCCCCGCGTCGGCATTCCGAGCGGTGATGCATCCGCAGGGGCGCCTTCATCGCAACGGCGTGCTGCCGATGACCTCGCGCGACGAAGCGGCGAAATGGCTCGAAGCCAACGTCAAGGCGATGACCAGCGAGCCGATGAAGAGCGAGACAGGCGCGTCAGGCGACCTGGGCTACACGTGGGGCAAGGTAACGCTCACGGGCGCCGGGGGCAAACCCGAGAGCGGCTATTACGTCCGGGTCTGGACGCTCGGCGCGGGCAACCGCTGGCAGCTGGTCGCCGACGTGACGCCCGCATAGGCGGCGCTCGAGCCGTCGCCTTCGCGACGGCCAGCGCGTCGCAGGCAGCCCTACCGGGCTGCAGGCGCCGCTTCACGGCGCGGGTGCGCCTTCGGCGCGCATGAAGAACTCCTGTCTTTTCCTGCGGCGCTACGCGCCGCCCGACGGCAAGCCGGCCTGCATGCGGAGCATGCCTGACGCGCGAAGCGCGGCCTGCTACCGTCCCCGTTCGTGAGGCTTCAGGATCGCGCTCACGAACGAATGCGTCGGCGTCGCGACCCCGGCTTCCTCACCCATTCGCGCGACTGCGCCGCTCAACCAGGGCAGCTCGAGCCGGCGGCCGCGCTCGAGGTCTTCCAGCATCGACGACTTCGACTCTGCCGGGAAGTTTTGCACCATCTGCCGGCTGGCCTCGGCAATCCCGCCG
Organism: Vicinamibacterales bacterium; assembly: GCA_035495795.1. Classification (GTDB taxonomy): domain Bacteria; phylum Acidobacteriota; class Vicinamibacteria; order Vicinamibacterales; family UBA2999; genus VFZN01. The sequence goes on along the minus strand of DATJFF010000004.1, from coordinate 56,449 downwards.
GGAAACGCGATGCCGCGCGCCCGGCCGACCGCCATCGCCTCCTCGATCATCGCGTCCATCATGGTCAGCAGCGCCGGGTGCTGGCGGATCACGCCCATGCTCGACCGCGTCGCGCTCGTCATCCCGCTCCACGTCGTCAGGCGGACGAACTTGATCCAGAGCTCCAGGTCGATGTTCGTCGTCAGGTCCGCCGTGAAGCCGGCTTTTCGCCCGGCCTCTTGGAAGCGTTCGAGCCGTCCGGACGCGCGATGGTCGCTCTCGCCGAAGACGAGACGATCGGCAGTGGTGTGGCGAACGTGGCCGGGCTCGTCCATCACGGCGACGATGTAGGCGACGCCGCCGGCGACGTGATCGGGGCCAACGTGGCGCGCGACCATGCCGACAGCCTCTACGCCGTTCTGCAGCGTAATCACCACCGTATCCGGCCCTACGAGCGGCGCGAGCAGGGCCGCGGACGCGTCGACGTCGTAGAGCTTTACCGTGAACACCACCACGTCCACCGGTCCAATCGCCGCGGGATTGTCGGTGGCCGTAACGGGAACGTGCACGTTTCCCTTCGGACTCGTGATCCGGAGCCCGCTCTTCTGCAGCGCCGCAAGGTGAGAGCCGCGGGCGACGAACGATACGTCCTCTCCAGACGCGGCCAGTCGTCCACCGAAGTAGCCGCCGACCGCACCAGTGCCGAATATCGCGATGCGCATGTGGTTTCGAGGTTCGCGGGGTTCGGGGGGTTCGCGAGGTTCTGGAGGGTCGAGACTCAAATCCTGATTGCGTCGAGGCTCACGACGGGTTCATCCCCGACGACGGTGGCATTGTGAACGGCGCCGCGGGGCACTTCGACCCAGTCCCCGGGGCCAAGGACATGGAGGTGTCCTCCGATGACGAGACGGAAGCGGCCGGAAATAACTGCGTCGATCTTGTCCACGCCGTGCGTGTGGTCGGGAAACACGGTACCGGGCTCGTAGGTGTACCGCGCGACGCGATACCCGAGCCCCTCGAGTTTCCTGCGCAGGGCCGCCTCGTTGAGGGGACCGTCAACTGCTTCGTTCCAGCGACGAGCGCCCACTTCTCCTCTTCTGCCTTTTTGCCTTCTGCCTTCTGCCTTCTGCCTTGTGCCTTTTGCCTTGTGCCTTGTGCCTTGTCAGGCGCCGGCGTCGGCCGGCGCGGCGGGCATCCCGGGCATGCTCCCGCTGGCGAGCTCCTGGTCGATCATGAGCAGCCCCACCCCGGTATTCCCGGCCAGGCGGATGCGGCCGAGCACTGCGCGCGCGGCAGCTTCCTCTTCCATCTGCTCGTTGACGAACCACTGCAGCATCACCGTCGAGGGGCGATCCTTCGCTTTCTCGGCGGCGGCGTAGAGCTCGTTGATCGACGCGGTCACCTCCTGCTCGTTCTTCAGCACGTGGGCACACAGCGCTTCGGCCGACTTCCAGTCCATCGGGGGTGCGTCGACCGATGGCAGCTTCACCTTCTGATCCCGTTCCACGAGGTGGTCGATGATGCGCTGCGCGTGCACGCGCTCGTCGGACGATTGCTGGGCCATCCACTTCGAAAAGCCCGGCAGATCGTGCTCGGCGAGCCAGATCGACATGGCGAGGTATTCGTGGGCGGCGCGGAACTCGAGCGTGAGGTGCTGGTTGAGTCCCTTCAACAGGTCCGGTGTCATGCGCGGGTGTCCTTTGGTTACTGCGAGCGGCGGCGGGCCAGCTCGAAAGTGAGGCCGCCAAGCGCCACGAACAGGCCGGCGCCGGCCATTGCCGGCGGCAGCTGCCCGTGGCCGCCGAAATAGACGCCGGCGATCATCGAGACGACGGCGCCGATCGCGCAGGCCGCGACCTGCCCGGCGGTGGGTTTGCTGGCAGCAGCCATCCTGTGGATTGTACTAGCGGCGAATCCGATCGGCCAACTGGCTCACCGCCAGCGCGTAGGCGTGCGCGCAGTTGTAGCCGAGGAGCGCCTCGTAGTTGCCGTAGACGAGAAACGCCCGCTTGCCGGCGCGGAGCAGCGAGGCGTCACGTTCGGCGGAAGGCAGCGCCTTGCCGTCGACGGCGCGGACACCGAGCGCCTGCCACTGCTTCAGCGGGCGCCGGACGGTCATCTCGCGCTCGGCCCGGCATCCCTCGGTGCGCAGCCCCACCTTCTCCACGATCGAGTCGGCCTTCGCGGCCGGCAGGCGCACCTCCCGGCCCCACGTTTCGTCGGCCTTCCACCCGTAAGCTTTCAGGTAGTTGGCGATCGAGGCGAGCACGTCGGGCGTCGATCGCCAGATATCGCGATCGCCGTTGCCGTCGAAATCCTCGGCGTGCCTGAGATAGCTCGAGGGCATGAACTGCGTCTGGCCCATCGCTCCGGCCCACGAGCCCTTCATCACCGCGAGGTCGATGTCGCCGCGATCGACGATCCGAAGGGCGTCCATCAGTTCGCTGGTGAAGAACGCGCCGCGGCGCCCTTCCCAGGCCAGCGTCGCCAGCGCCTGCACCACTGGCCGGACGCCGCTGAACCGTCCGAAGTTCGACTCCATTCCCCACACGGCGACCAGGTATCGGGGCTGAACACCGTAGCGGTCGCTGACCTGCTGCAGCGTGACCCGCTCGGCGGCGGCGTGCTCGTTGGCGGCCTTCACGAACTTGGGCGTCAGCCGGCGGCGGACGTAATCGTCGATGCTCAGGACGCTCTCGGCCTGGCTGCGGTCGCGCTCGACGACGACCGGCAGGGGCTCGAGCCCGTCGAAGGCCCGGGACACCGTCGCCTCACTGATGCCGTTTTCCAGCGCGTCGCTCCGGATCCGGGCCAGCCAGCTGTCGAAGCTTGGCTTCGGTTCCGGTTCCTGCGCCTTCGGCGACGCGGCGAGCATCGCGAGAGCGGCGCCAACGATGGCGATCGGCAGAGCTCGCACAAACCGCATTGTAACGAAAGGTTTAACGGTTATGCGGGCCGCGGCTGGAGCGTGACAGGCATGTTCGTTGCACCGGGCGCCGCTTGCGCACTGTGGCCGCCCGTGGATGACCCTCGGCCCGGCCACAGTCGACCTTGGAGAGCCCACTATGGCGACCGACAAGCCGATCACCCGCGACCAACTCATGAAGAACCTTCAGGAAGACCTGTCGCGCGAGTATCAGGCGATCCTCGCCTACGTCGTGTATTCGCAGGCCCTGAAGGGCGCGGCCTACATGAACATTGCGCAGGAGCTGGAAGTGCACGCCGGCGAAGAGCTGCAGCACGCGCTTACCATTGCCAAGCAGATCGACTATCTGGGCGGCATGCCGAACGGGACCGCTCTCCCGGTCAAGCTCACCGAGGACGCCGAGGGCATGTTGCGCGCGGATCTCGAGAACGAGAACAGCACGATCCGCGCCTACCGCGAGCGCGTTAAGCAGTGCGAGGCCCTCGGCGAGTACGCGATGGCCGAGGACATTCGCGAGATCCTCCGGCAGGAGCAGGAGCACCAGATCGACCTGGCGACCGCGCTCGGGGAAGATGCGCCGGATCTGTCGAAGTCTTGAGGTCTTGGGGTCTTGAGGTCTTGTGGTTGTGAGGCAGGGCACGGTTTGGCTGCCGTGCCCTCGACCACCTTCGTGATCGTCGTGTCCTTCGTGGCCTTCGTGTTCCCCCGTTACAGCGAAGTCCCCGCTGCGCCATCGACAAATATGCCTTGACCCGAGATGTAGCTCGCCTTGGTCGACGCCAGGAACACCACCAGGTTCGCGAACTCCTCCGGCGTGCCGAGGCGGCCTGTGGGGATCGACGCGACCGACGCCTTGCGCACGTCCTCGATCGCTTTTCCAGTGCGGGTGGCGTTGGCCTGGTCGAGCTCCGCGATGCGCTCCGTGTCGATGCGCCCCGGCGCGATCACGTTGACGAGAATCCCCTGCGGCCCGAGCTCCTGCGACAGCGTCTTGGCAATCCCCCACACGCCGGCGCGAAACGCGTTCGACAGCATCAGGTTCGGAATCGGCTGCTTGATCGACGACGACGCAATCGTCAGCACGCGCCCGTAGCCGGCTTTTTTCATCTCCGGCACCGCCGCCGTGACGATGCGCACGAAGCTCATCATGTTCTGCTCGAAGGCCTGCTTCCACTGCGCCTCGTTCAGCGTGTGGAACTGCCCCGCCGGCGGGCCGCCGGCGTTGTGCACCAGGATCTCGAGGCCGCCGTATGCCGACGCCACCGAGCCGACCAGGCGCTCCGCTTCAGCGGCGTTGCTCACGTCGGCGACGAGTGCTTCGACCTTCGCGCCGGTGTCCGTGCGAATCTGCGCCGCGGCCGCCTGGATGCGCGCCTCGTCGCGGCTGCAGATCACCAGGCGGCAACCCTCTTGCGCGAGCCCGCGCGCGCATGCGTATCCAAGTCCGCGACTCGCCGCGAGGACGAGCGCACGCTTTCCCTTCAGTCCGAGATCCATTAGTTCAACCCTAGTCTCCGGAGGATGTCGTCGAGATCCGCCAGCGTCTCCGCATCCACTGGCGCATACGGAGCCCGCGCGCGGGGCGAGGCAATCGCGCCGCGCCGGTGGTAGATGTGCTTGCGAATCGCAAGATTGATCCGCGGCTGGTTCTCGAAGCGGATGAGCGGCACGTACTTGTAGAACACCTCGGTTGCGCCGTCCACGTCGCCCGAGGTGAACCGCGTGAAGATGTCCACGAGGATCTCGGGATAGCCGAAGCCGGTCATCGTGCCGTGCGCGCCATGGCGCAGCTCCTCGAGGAACATCATCCCGCCCAGCCCGCCAAAGATGATGATGTCGGGGTTCGCCGCCCGTACCTGGCTCACTTTCATCGGCGACGGGTCGTCTTCCAGCTTCAGGTAGCGCAGCTTCGGTGATGCCGCGCCAATTCGCGCGATCACCTCCACGCTCATCAGCAGCCCGCCGACCGCCGGCGGAAAGTCCTGGACCACGACCGGGATGTCGACCGCGTCGGCCACCGCGCGGTAGTGCCGCTCCAGCGCCGCATCGTTGACGCGCGCCATTCGCGGCGGCGCCACAATCACGGCCCTGGCTCCCAGCTCCTGCGCTCGCTGGCTGTAGGCAATGCAGCCTTCGGTTCCGGCGTGGGTGGTGCCGACGCAAATCGGAAAGTCCGGCCCCGCCGCCTCGACCGCAGTGGCAATGACCTTGTCGCGCTCGGGTTCGGTGAGCTTGTCGGCCTCACCGAGTACCCCGAGGATGGTCATGCCGTGGACGCCCTTCCCGCGCGTGAACAAGGTCAGGCGCCGCAGGCTCTCGAGGTCCAGCGCACCGTCGTCGTGAAACGGTGTGGGCGTGATGTTGAAGATGGACCCGGTCAGTGAAGCCATGTCGATGTGGTTCGAGACTATACGGGAGCGGCGCCCCACAGCGAGCCCTCAATCGGGCGGCCGCCCTCGGCCTTGCGATTCGGGCGCTGGAACCTGCCGTATCCGGGACGCCCCACCAGCTCGCCTTCGATGTAGACGGGAACGCCGCGCACGATCGTCGCGTGCACGGCGCCGGTCATCGCGAAGCCGTCCCACAGCTTCATGTTCGCCTTCGATCGCGTCCGGGCCTGGCTCGCGTCGAACCGCCACCGCTTCTTGACGTCGACGATGGTGAAGTCGCCGTCGGTGCCGAGCACCATCCGTCCCTTGTTCGGCAATTTGTAGACGTAGGCCGGATTCTCGGAACAGACCGCCACCATCTGCGGCAGCGTCATCTTCCGCTCGTGAACGCCGGTGAGGAGCAGCGGCACGAAGACGTCGAGCCCGGCGATGCCAGGCGGGGCGTTGTGGATGTCGTCGCCGAACTTCTCCTTGTCCTGCTGCGTGAAGGGCGAGTGATCCGTGCCGAGATACTCGACAAGCCCGGCGCCGATGCCGCGCCAGAGCTCTTCGCGCGTTTCCGCGCTTCGCAGCGGCGGGTTGCACTTCGCGTACGGACCGAGACGATCCAGTGCGTCCGTCGTGAAGAACAGGTACGGCGTGCAGACTTCCGCGGTGACGTTCAGCCCCTGGCGGCGCGCGTCCCAGGTCATGCGCAGGGATCGCGGGCTCGAGCAGTGGACGATGCCGACCGGCAGCGGCCGCTCGGCGGCACGGGCGAGGACGACACCGACCGACGCCTCTTCGCACCCTTCAGGACGGGCCTCGGCATGAGCGCGTCCTCGCGTCTGGCCGAGACCTTCGAGCCGAGCCCGAAGCGGCCCGTACATGCCGGGCTCTTCGCAATGGAAGCAGTGCCGGAGGCCGGTGAGGCGCACCGCGTCCATCACCGAGCGCACCTCGTCGTGCCGGCACCACAGGCCGCGGAACTCGTCCTCGCGTCCAGGTGGCGGTGGCGTGAGGAACGTCTTGAACGCAATTGCGCCGGCGTCGGCCTGCTCGACGATCGTCTCCACGTTGTCCCGGCCGGCGCCTCCGTAGAGCGCGAAATCGATGTATGCCCCCGGCGCCATGTGCTCGACTCGCGCCTGCAGGTTGGCCGCGCAGTTGGTCGGGATCTTCGATATCGGCATCTCGAACAGGGTTGTAATGCCGCCAGCTGCCGCCGCTGCCGTGCCTGATTCGAACGTCTCGCGCTCGTCAACGCCCGGATATCGCGTGTGGACGTGCGGATCGATGATCCCGGGCAGCACGTGCAGCCCCCGCGCGTCGATCTCTCGTTCGGCCGGCAGTGGATCGTCGTCGCCGTAGAAGCCCTCGATCAGCCCGCCACGGACCGCGACCGTGGCGCGAAACTGCCGGCCGGCCGCGACCAGCGTGCCGTTGCGGATGACGAGGTCGAAGGGGGTGGACATTAGGTTGCGACCTACCGGGTGGCGGTCGCGGGCTTCGAGTCGGGCCACTTGTCCACGCGGTGGTTGACCGGCTTCTGGGTCCGCAGGTAGGCATAGATCGCGCTCAGGTCGTCGCGCGTCATGCCGGCGTACGCGGTCCAGGGCATCGCAGTGTTCTGCCGCTGCTCATCGTTCGAGAGCACGCGGCCGTCCGGCGATTCGAAGCCTTTGAACTTGTTGATGAACTGTTCTTCCGTCCACGAACCGATGCCGCTGTCGGCGTCCGGAGTGATGTTGGCGCTTCGCACCCGGTAGCCCAGTTCGGGATGGGCGAACTGCGTTCCCCCGGCGAAGTCCATGCCCGGCAGCAGCTGCCCGCGGTCGTCTCTGGGGGTGTGACATTCGCCGCAGCCGGCCATCGTGATCATGTACTCGCCGTACTTGACGCGATCCGACGGCGAGGGCCGGGCGGTGAACGACGCCGGACGCGGGATGGTCCGGACAATCAGGTTGACCGGAACCTCGAGCGTCCGCTCGGGCGGGTGATTTTCGATCGCCTTCAACGTTCTGACATACGCCAGGATCGCCTTGACGTCGTCCTCGGCGACCCTCCCGTAGTTGGGGTACGGCATCATCGGAAAGAGCGCGCGCCCGTCGCGGGCCACGCCGGTGGTCACGGCCCGCATCAACTCGCCGTCAGAGTAGGCGCCGATGCCAGAGGGCGTGATGTTCGGCGCGAAGATGACACCAGGGACACCCGCGGTTGGCCCGTCGAACCGTTCGCCACCCTTCCCCATCGTGCCGGCCTTCTGCGGCCCGGCGAACCGCGAGAAGTCGCGCTCCGAGTGGCAGTCCAGGCACATGGCGACGTGCTCGGTCAGGTACCTGCCACGCGCGAGGGTGTCCGGATCCTTGGGCAGCGTGACGTTCGCCGCGGGCGGAACATTCGGGTAGGTGGCAAAGAGATACGCCAGGCCGCAGCCGGCGACCACGACCGCGAGAACGATGACGGCGAGGAGAGCTTTGAGGAGTAGGCGCATTGATCCAACTGAAGTATATGTGACGGGAATCACCCCGGCGAGGTCGGAGGGAGCGCTTCGACGCGCCGCTGCAGGCCGTGGAGCCCGGTGTGGAGCACCGTCAGCTGCGATTCCGCTGCCGCGAGGCGCTCGTGCTCGGCGCGCACGAATCGGCTGTACGGGGCGATGGCGTCGCGAATGCGATCGACGCTTCGATTCACCTCACGATCGAACTGGTTGGTGAGCGACGCCATCAGCTGCTGGCGCATGGTCTCGATGCGCGTCCGCATCGCCGTCTTCGCCTGGCGCCGGCGGAGCGGGACGACGAACAGCCCGACCACCGCGAGTGCACCGGCGGCGAGAATGCCGGTGACGTCGGCGAAGGTGGTCGTCGCGAGCGCGGTCACCGCCGCGCCAAGACCGATGGCGCCGAGCTCGGCGAGGGCCGCGCCGGCCACTGCGGTCTGCACCGAACCGGCCATGCTTTCAGCTTCGCCGGCATGGTCGTAGCCCTGGACTGTTCGCTCGGCCGCACGGCCCACGGTGTCCAGCAGGCGCGACCTGTCGTATTCGAATCCCCCGCTCACCGTCCCGACGACGCGATCCGCGTGCGCGGTGCGGCGCGTTTCGATCCGGTCCATCACGCCTCGCCACTGCCGCAGATCGCTGGCCACCATCCAGTCGATGATATCGTGCACCTCGCGTTCGATTTGCCGCGGCATCTCGCGGATGACGTCGCGAGTGAATTCCGACTTCAGGCGGCTCTTGTTCAACAGGTCGAAGACACGGCCAAGCCGCAGGGTGTCGTCGAAGAACGTCACGCCGCGCCGCTCGAAATCATGCAGCACGTTGTCCACCGAGGCGAGCCGGTGGCGAAACTCGCGGCCCATATCCTCCCGATACGTGGCCTGCTGCTGTTCGATGTCGTTGAGCGCGCCCACGTCTTCGTCGAGGAGTACGCGGCGGCGGGACTGCTCCTCCCGCACCGTCTCGGCGACGCGCAGCGCCACGCCAAGCGGATTCAGCAGCTTCAGCCGGACTCGTTCCCGCTCGTCGAGCGTGGTCGTCAAGTAGTGTTCCAGCGCGTCGAAGGATTCCGCGGCGGCCGATGGCCCGGCGGCGGTCTTGGCACGAAACGCCGCCCGCGCCGAGACTGCGAACACCATTGGCTCGACGCCGAGCAGCGTCAGCGCGCTCCGCCGCACGAACTGCTCGACCGTCGCCAGGTCGTCCGGGGTTTCGAGAATGTCGGCCTTGTTTATGACGAGGACGATCTTCTTTCCCCACTCGCGGATCTCTTCGAGGAACGCGCGCTCGGTCTCGGTGAAGGGCCGGTCGGCAGAGGTGACGAACAGCACGAAATCGGCGCGCGGCACGAAGTCGGCGGTGATCGCCTCGTGCTCGCGGAAGATGGCATTGGTACCAGGTGTGTCGACGATGTGAATTTCGCGGAGCGCATCCACGGGGGCCTGGACGACGTCCACGTTCCCGCTCGAGGAGACGTGAGCGAACGTCTCGCCCCACGTGAGCACCTGCACCCTTCGGGTCGTGGGCGTGGCGCCCTCTTCGACCAGTTTCTCGCCTGCCAACGCGTTGATGAAAGTGCTCTTGCCGGAGTTGAACTCGCCGACGATGACGATGAGAAAGAGCTCGTCGAGGCGGCGCGCCGATTCCGCCACGGCGTCCTGCCGAGCCGTCTCGACGTCGAGCCTCGCGAGAAGCCGCTGCAGCCCGGACAGCGCATCGCGCACTTCCCTCAGCAAGACCTGATGATCAGGCGTCAGTACACGGGACAGCATGCTTCATTCTAGGCGCCGCTTCGCGTCGTAGGCGGTCCCTTGGACCGTGGGCCTCCGGTAGGCCGCGCTGCGCGCGGTAGGGAAGGCTCGTGTCTGGTGTTGCTCCTGCCGAAGGCCTACGCGGCGAAGCCGCGCCCGCCGAAGGCTTACTCGTGCGCAGCGCGCGCCTATTCCGTGCGGAGCGCGCTGATCGGCTGCACATTCATCGCGCGCCGGGCCGGTACCAGGTTGGCCAGCGCGGCGGCGCCGAGCAGCGTCACGATCGCCAGTCCCCAGGCCAGCGGATCGAACGGCGTGATGCCATAGAGCAGGCCGCCCAGCGCGAAGGCGGCCGCCGCGGCGAGAGCGGCGCCGAGCGCGAGGCCGACGCCTGCGAGCGCGAATCCCTGCCGCATCACGAGACCGAGGACCCCTGAGGGCTGCGCGCCGAGCGCCATCCGCACACCGATCTCGCGCGTGCGCCGCGCCACAGAGAACGCGACCACGCCGTAAAGGCCAATCGCCGCCAGGAGCGTTCCGAGCCCGCCGAAACCGGCCGCCAGCATCGCGCCGACCCGCGCCGGCATCAGGCTCAGCGACAGGTTGTCGCTCATCGTCGAATTGCCAAGGAACACCAGCCCGGGCTCCATCGCCAGCAACTCGCGGCGCATCGCAGCGAGCACGATGCGGGGATCCCCGGCCGTCCGCGCCAGCAAGTAGTTGTACGTGTTGGGTTTCTGCGCGGCCGCGAAGTACACGAGCGGCACCGGGCGCTCGAGGACGCCGTGCACCTTGTGCGTCGAGACGACGCCGACGACCTGATACTGCGTCTTCGTCGCGGTCGTGGTGAGTGTGTGCCCGATGGCGCTGCCTTCAGGCCAGTAGCGCCTGGCCATCGCGTCGTTGATGAGGACCACGCGCGGCGCGCCCTCGCGATCGGCCTCGAGCAGGTCGCGTCCCTCGAGCAGCCGGAGCCCGAGCGTGGAGAGGTAGCCAGCCGAGATCGACAGGTTCTCGATCGTTTCGGCGCGGAGGCCCTCGGGATATTGACGGCTGTCAACCCTCAGCTCGGTCTGGTTGTAGTTGAGCTCGAACGGCAGGCTTGGTGTCGCAGTTGCAACCGAGACCACGCCAGGAACCTGTTTCATCCTGGCGGTGACGTCCTCCCAGAACCGGAGCCCGCGCTGCTTCTCGAAGCGAACCATGTCGGTATCGAACGACAGCAGGGCGAGGTTTGCCGTCCGGAAGCCGACGTCCGCTTTCTGCGATTCGGAGAGGCTGCGCAGCAGTAGCCCCGCGACCACGAGCAGCACCACTGTGAACGCCATCTGAACCACGACCAGCGCATCACGCAACGCCACGCGGCGGCCGCCGACGCGCGCGGCCGGCGCTTCCCCACGCAGGTCGGCCACCAGGCTGGGCGCCGATGCCTTCAGCGCGGGCAGCAGGCTCGCAAGCACGCCGGTGAGCGTCGCAATGACGACCGCGAAGGTCATCACGCGCCAGTCGATTGGGATATCGAGCTTCAACTGAGCCGGAAGCGGCAGGTCCACCGCGAGCAGGGTGCGCAACACGAGCCACGCGGAGCCGAGCGCGGCCGCAGCCCCGAGGATGCCGAGCACCGCCCCTTCGGTAACGAGCTGGCGGACGAGCCGCGCGCGGCTCGCGCCAATCGCCAGCCGCACGCTGATCTCGCGGCGCCGCGCCGAGGCGCGGGCGAGCAGCATTCCGGCTACGTTGGCGCAGGCGATGAGCAGTACCAGGCCGACCACGGCCATCAGCCCCGCGGCGCCCAGGTTCAGAATCCCGCCCGCCTGGGGCACGAGCAGCCGCACCGTCGACGTCGGCACAGCCGACATCTTGCGGTCCTTGTTCGTCTCGGGGTGCGCTGCTTGCAGCTGCTGGCCGATCAGCGCGACGTTCGCATGCGCCTGCTCCGGCGTCACGCCCGGCTTGAGTCGTCCCTTGATGAACATCCAGCGGGTCCCGCGCCGCTCGAGCCGCGTCCGGCCGGGGCCCGGTATCGAGTCCGAGATGCCGGCCGGCTCCACTTCCTCTGCGTGGACGACCGGCAGCCACAACTCGGGGGTGAGCACTGGAACAACGCCGGCAAAGTCCGGGCGGGTCACGCCAACGATGGTGTAGGGAAGGCCGCGGAGCGTCAGCGTCTGGCCGAGGACCGACGGGTTGGAGCCGAACTCGCTCTGCCACATGCGATGCGAAATCACCACCACCCGCGGCGACGTCGGCTCATCGTCGGAGGGCACCAGCACCCGGCCGATCTGCGGTGTCACGCCGAGCATCGCGAAGTGATTGGCGGTGACGATTTGCCCGATGACCAGCCGCGATCGTTCGCCGAGCGCCAGCGGCGCGAACATCGGGCTATAGCCGGTCATCTCGGAGAACACGCTGTTCTGCGCCTTGAGATCCGAGTAGTCGGCAAACGACGACGTCGCGTACTCGTCGCCATCGCCACCCGAGGTGAAGATGTCGACCAGCGACGCAGGATCGGCCACCGGCAAGGGCTTGAATAGCAGCGAGTCCACCAGCGAGAACATCGCGGTGTTGACCCCGACGCCGAGCCCAATCGAGAGGATCGCGACCGCCGCAAAGCCCGGGCTGCGGCGAAGCCAGCGCAACGCGTAGCGGATATCCACGTCGGATTAGACGAGGCATGCCGGATTAGGTTCTGCAATGCCCGGAAGAGGGGCCCGCCCGGCGAGATCCGCCCTCGAGCCCCTATTCCACACTTCGGTAGCGACGCCCGGAGCGGCCGACCAGGCGGCGCATCAGGCCGGCCGGGAGGAGGCGCGCGGCGAGAGCAATCGCGCGGTTGACGCGGCCGTTGATGTAAACCGGGTCGCCGCGCATCACCGCGGCGTAGCCCTGTTCGGCCACCGTCGCCGCGTCCATCCACATGAACGCGGGCATCTGGCTCACCCGCGCCCGGGTGCCGGTCACATCGTGGAATTCGCTGTGGGTGAACCCGGGACACACAGCGGTCGTGTAGATCCCGTCATGCGATCGCTCGGCCGACAACGCCTCGGAAAAGCGGATCAGGAAGGACTTGGTCGCAGCGTACAACGTGTGTCCGGCGGGCGCCGGTACGTGACCGGCGAGTGACGCGAGGTTGATGATCCGTCCCCACCGCCGCTCGATCATGCCCGGGAGCAGCCGGTAGGTGAGCTCGCAGACTGCCGTCACCATCACCTGCAGGAACGCCGCGTGGGTCTGCCAGGACGGCTGCTCGAAGCGGCCCGGGACGCCATACCCGGCGTTGTTGACCAGGACATCGATGTGAAGTCCCCGCCGCTGGAGCTCGCTGACCAGCCGTGCCGGCGCAGCCGGATCGGACAGGTCTTCCGCGATCGTGATGGCGTCGATACCGTGCCCGCGCCGCAGCTCCTCGGCAAGGGTCTCGAGACGATCGACGCGTCGCGCGGTGAGCACCAGCCGGTATCCGCGCCCGGCCAGCACCCGCGCGAACGCCGCGCCGATGCCGGCGGAGGCGCCCGTGACCAGAGCGGTGCGTCCGCTACCTTCCCGATCCATGGCGAGAGTATAGGTATGATGGGTCCGAAGCGCCCCTGAACTGGAGGTTCCATGCGCACTCTTCGTGCCCTGCTGCTGGTCGCGGCATCGGCCACATTGGCGGGCTGCATCAACAGCTCCACGCTGATCAAGGTCAAGCCCGATGGCAGCGGCACCATCGAACAGGCGACGCTGGTCAACACCGGCGCCATGAAGGCGATGATGCCGGGGATGACGCCGCCCGGCCAGGGCGCCGCCAGCACAATAAACGAGGCCGACCTCAAGCGGACGGCCGAGCGCATGGGCAAGGGAGTGCGGCTCTTGTCAGCCGAGCCGGCCAAGGCCGGCACCTTCGAGGGGACGAAGGCGATCTTCGCGTTCGACGACATCAACCAGGTGGCGGTGAGCCAGGACCCGAGCATGTCGGGGAGCACCAGCGACAACCCCTTCGGCGGGGGCGCCGCGCAGCCGCCGGAGAACCCGGTGAAGTTCGTGTTGAAGCGGGACGGTTCGACATCGACGCTGACCGTGCAGTTCCAGGACAAGCCGGTGCCCGCCGACAAACAGATGCCGCAGGGCGGGCCCGACCTGACGGACCCGACCGTGCTGAACATGGTCAAGACGATGTTCGACGGCTTCAAGGTGAACATCGACCTCGAGGTGCTCGGCTCGATCGTCAAGACCAACGCGGAGTACGTGAACGGCTCGCGCCTGACGCTGCTCGATCTCGATCTCGGCCTCCTCTTCCAGGATCAGGAAAAGCTGAAGGCGCTGCAGGGCAAGATCGCCCCGGGCGCATCCTTGTCTGAAGTGAAGCCGTACCTGAAGGACGTGAAGGGTATAAAGATCGACGGTCCCATGGTCTTTGTTGAATTCAAGTAGGGGGAGGGACCGTCTCGGCGAATCTGGCGATCTGATGATCTGGTGACGTCGTGATCAATCTTCTGACGTGATGATCTGCAGATCTATCGATAGATCTGGAAATCTCAGATCGAGAGATTGATCGCCAGATCACAGCTCAACAGGTTCGCCTAGGCGAAACAGAGCACCCTTCCTTCCGTGGAGCCGATGACCACGCGGCCCGCGGCGAGCGCGGGCGAACTCGTCAGGGCGGCTCCGTCCTCGTGCTGCCACACCACTTTTCCGCTGGACAGGTCGAGCGCGTAAAGCCTGCCGTCGCTGCTGCCCACGAACGCGCGGGTTCCGGCAATCGCCGGCGACGAATCGATCCGGGCGCGGGTCATGTACTCCCACTTCGGTTTGCCGGTCGTGGCGTCGAGGGCGTGGACCATCCGGTCGCGGCCCCCGAGGATCACCGTGCCGTCGAGCACCGACGCTGACGAGTAGTACGGGAACTTGCGATCCGGGTGCTCGTACCGCCAGCGCACCGCGCGTCTTGCCAGGTCCAGCGCAATCACCTGGTTGTCGAAGGTGCCGAAGTACGCGACGTTGTCGACCACGCACACCGACGCGCCGGTGTAGGCGGTCGCCGAGGTGTTGTACACCTCCTTGCCGTCCGAGAGCCGCACGGCGTGGAACACTTCGTCGCAGCCGGCGAAGTGCGCGACGCCGTTGACGATGCACGGCACGCCGTGCACGTAGTTTTCGGTTTCGAACGCCCAGCGCTGCTTCCCGTCGGCGGCGCCAAGCGCGTACAGCGAACCGTCGTAGGACCCGATCAGCACGAGGTCGCCGGCCACGACTGGTGAAGATTTGATCTCGGACTTCGTCTTGAACGTCCAGGCCGGCTTGCCGTCGCCGACCGACACCGCGTGCAGGACGCCGTCAAGGTCCCCGATGTAAACGCGGCCGTCAGCGACCGCCGGCGACGACTCGCCGATCGACTCGCCGGCCTTGTATCTCCAGCGCAGCTTGCCGTCGGTGAGCCCAATCGCGATCAGTTCGCCCGTCGCCGCACCGATGTAGACGACGCCATCCACGACGGCCGGACTGGAGTCGAACCCTTCGCCGCCTTCCCACGTCCAGGCGAGCTTCGGCTGAGCGCCAATGGTGGCGGACGAAAGACCGGTGAGCGACGGCGTCCCCCGGAACTGCGGCCAGGCTTCCGCCGCAGCGCGAGCAATCGTCGCCTGTGCCCGCAGCACTGCCGGCGACAGTCCCGCCAGCGTCATCACGGAAAGGAAGTCACGCCGCCTCATCGTCACGAAAGAAACCACGAAGGCGCGAAGAACACGAAGGACGCTCGAAGCCTATTAGTTGGAAGCACGGGCGACTCTTGTCAGAAGCACGCGTGACTCCTCTGAGAAAGCAAGCGTGCCATCCCCCAAAGGTCTTCGTGCCGTCCTTCGCGTACTTCGTACCTTCGTGGTTTCTTTTTACCTCGGGGCGCTTGGTTTCTGGTAGGTGGCGCCCTGCTCCAGCTTCCAGAGCTGGTTCCGGTTCATGATGAAAATCGCGCCGTTGGCCGGCACCACCGTCGAATAGACGGCGCTCCCCATGTTCTGCTCGGAGACCACTTTCAGCGTCTTGCTGTGCTCGACGACAACGACATCGCCGTCCTCATCTCCGAGATAGACCTTGTCGCCGATGATCATCGGCGAGCTCCACACCGCCGCGAACATGTCGTGCGTCCAGTACGGCTGGCCGGTCTTCAGATCCAGGCAGTGGAAGAAGCCGCTGAAGTCGGCCAGGTAGATGAGGCCGTCCTTGATCGCGGCGGTGGAGATCGACCGGCGAATCTTGTCGTACTGCCAGATCTTGCCGCTCTGAGTGATGTCGCCGCGCTTGGTCGCGTCGATTGCGTAGGCGTGGCCGACTCCCTCGCCGTGCTCCGGGTCCTGACCGTTGGCGATGTAGACGACGTTCTCGTAGATGACCGGCGTGCTGATCACCTCGTTCCTCGTCTTCGGCCAGACCGAGTCCTTGGGATTCGTGTCGAACTCCCACAGCTTCTTGCCGGTAAGCGCCTCGTAGCCGCGGACCCAGCCGTCGCCCTGGGCATGGACGACCTGGACGACCCCGCCAACTTCCCCGACCGAGGGCGTGGACCACTGCCCGTGCAGGATCCGGTCCTCGACCGAGTTGTCCTCCCACACCAGCTTGCCGGTGTTCCGATCGATGGCGATGATCGCCGGCGCCTTCGGTGACGGGATGTTGACGTGGCTCTCGTCCTGTCCGTTCGAGGTGCTGACGAAGAGCAGGTTCTGGTAGACGACCGGGGAAGAGTTGGAGAGGTTGTGCGGGAACGAGCCGACCTCCTCCATCATGTCGAAGATCCAGATGAAGTCGGGATCGTTCTTGCCGGTGAGCTTCTCATCCTTGATCAGCCCGTCGTTGGTGCCATCCTGGAATCCGTCGATGTCCACGGCCACGACCTGGCCGCGGTTCGACGTGAAGTAGGCGACCCCGTCCATGATCAGCGGCGAGCTGGCGATGCCCTGAAACGGCCAGTCGTTGGCCCGCCCTGACGACAGCTTGTCGAACGCCGCCTGCCAGATGAACTCACCGGTCGACTCGCGAAACGCCATCACCACGCCGCGATCGCCGGGCTGCTTCGGATCGCGGGCAAGCTCGTTGTTCGTGCCGATGATCACGACGCCGCCGCCAACCGACGGATTGCCGTAGGACTGCGAGCCGAGATCGGCCACCCACTTCACGTTCTTCCCCGACTTGACGTCCCACTCGGTGGGCGCGCCGG
The DNA here is from genome assembly GCA_035495795.1 of Vicinamibacterales bacterium. Classification (GTDB taxonomy): domain Bacteria; phylum Acidobacteriota; class Vicinamibacteria; order Vicinamibacterales; family UBA2999; genus VFZN01. The sequence goes on along the minus strand of DATJFF010000004.1, from coordinate 39,735 downwards.
TCATCGGAGACACCATGTTGCGTGAGGGCGTCCCTCCCCACATCGGCCAATCGGCGGCGGACAGCGCGGCGGTGGCGGAGAAGGCGAGGACTACAGCGAGAGAAGTGCGCATATGAGCTGCCGCTCGCCAGGCTCTAGGCTCTGGGCCTCAGGCTCTAGGAAAACTCTTGTCCGCTTTCTGCTATCGCAGCGTGACAAAACGCTCTTCCTAAAGCCTAGAGCCTAAAGCCTAGAGCCTGACGCCTACTGATTTTTATACACCTTCAAGTTGTCGAAGTAGACCTCGGAGATGCCGTCGCCGTAGAGTCCCGGGCTTCCTTCCCGGTGTCCGATCGGATCGCTCTTCTCGATCGTCCACGCCGACGGCTCAACGTCGCCGCTCTTCCACACCTTCCCGCGAACGAGCGTCGTCCCGTTCGGCTGGTTCTCCACGCGGAGCTTGATTCGGTACCAGGTGTCGGCGTCCCATTTGAACGGCACGCGCACGGTCATCTCGTCGGCAGCCTGCCACGGCTGGAGCTCGAGCTTCTGCCCGTTGCCGAACAACACGAGCGCGTAGCGCTGGTTGATGACGCCGGCGTCACCGCGCTGGCGCCGCTGTTCCCGGCCGCGCACGTCTACTTCAACGGTGTATCCCGACCAGTTCGCGGGTCCGAGCAGCACCTTCGCGCGCCGGCCGACGGTATCGTCCCGCGGCCTCACCAGGACGTTGCCAACGCCTTCGACGGTTCGCTGGAACAGCTTGGTCGGCGCTCCGACCCACCATGCCGGCGGGGCCTCGGCTCCCGGGTTCTCGAAGTCGAAGCTCCACGGCAGCGGCGCGACGACGCGCACGCGCGCCTGGCCCGTGATTCCGCCGACGGTGGCCTTCAGGAATCCAGCCGAGTTGCCGTCGCCGGCCGTGAACACGCCCTTCGCGTCGACGGCGCCCTTCACCTGGTCCGGCGCCCACGACGCGGCCGCTGCTTCCTCGCGAACGAACGCGCCTTTCGCATCGAACAACCGCAGGGTGAACTGCTGTTTCGCTCCCGGCGCAAGCAGGACGTCGTAGGGCACGACCTGCACGGCGGTCACCGGCTCGCTCGACACCGGCGGCATCGCCGGCGGCCGGCCGGCAGGCGTGGCCTTGCGAGCGCCGATCGCATACAGGTTGTCCATCGACGCCACGTAGATGCGACCGTCGGCGACGATCGGCGACGCGATGACGGCTTCGGGCTGGGCGGTGGTGCCGAGCAGATCTTCGTCGAGCACCTCGACGCCGCTCTGCGAGGGCCTCAGAATGTAGAACTTCCCGTTTTCGGTCCCGACGTACAGCTTGCCATCGGCGAGCACCGGCGATCCCTTCTGCAGCGTGCCGAGCGTTTTCGTCCAGAGCTCCGCGCCCGTCTTCAAATCGAAGGCGCCGAGGATGGCGCTGTTGTCCATCGTGTAGAGGCGCTCCGCGTCCATCACCGGCGAGGCGAAGCTCGGAAGGAAGCCGCGCGTCACCCACTTGAACGCGTCCTTCGTCAGGGCGCCGGACTTCGTGGGATCGACGGCCGCCACCATTCCCATTTCGGTGGTGTCCATGTTCTCTTCGCCATGGGTGATGTATGCCACGTTGTCGCGGAAGACGGCGCTGTTGAGGATCGCGCGCTTGCTGACCTCGACCGTCCAGATCTTCTCGCCGGTGTTCACACGCAGCGCGTGATAGGCGCCGTCGGTGCCGCCGACGATCAACGCCCGGCCCTGCGGAAGGTCCACGACGATGGGCGTCGAGTAGTTGGTGTCGTAGTGGCGCGCCTGCGGTGAGCTGATCCACACGGTCTGGCCGGTCCGCTTGTCGAATGCGAAGTAGCGATTGCCGGGCCGGTTCAGGTCGCCCCAGGCCAGCACCAGTGTGTTGAGGATGACGAGGTCGCCTTCGACGATCGGCGAGGTGGTCCGTCCGCCGTGCGTGGTGACCGCCCCGAAATCCTCGGGAAGCGACCGGTCCCAGAGGACCTTGCCATCCGCCGACACGCAGAAGAGTTGCGCGCCGACGGTGAAGACGTAGACGTTGCCGGTGACCGGATCGATCGCCGGCGACGCCCACGCGGCGCGGTGCTGCGGCACGTCGCTCAGGTAGACGCTGAAACGCCGTTCCCAGAGCACTTTGCCGGACTGGGCATCCAGGGCGACGAGACGCTCCTGGGTGTTGGCGAGGTCGCCGATGGTGGTGTTGATGTAGAGGCGGTTGCCATATGCCACCGGCGAGGAGCGGCTGCCGAACGGCACCTTCCAGGCAAGGTTCTCTCCTTGCGGCGACCACTTTTCGGGCAGGCCGGTTTCGTTCGAACGGCCGTCCCGCGAAGGGCCGCGCCACTCGGGCCAGCTCGAGGCCGAGGCGGCGGCAATGGCCCCGACGATCAGGGCCGCAGTGACGATCGATCGGCGGAGGACTGTGCGCGGCATGGGTTCCGGGCTGAGTATGACCCGGTTACGGACTGCTCGCTAGGGCCGTTTACCGCGGCGGCTGACGATGCGGGGGATGACTGGGATGGCTCAGCAGGCGAGCAGCTGCGCCGCTCGTCAGGCGCTCGCTTCGCTCGCGCAGGCCGACCGGCTTCGCCGGTCGTCGGGCGCGCCTGCGGCGCGCAGGGATCTGGTGATCTCGCGTGAAGGCGCCAGCGCCGTTTTCCGCAAGCGTTCCTTCCTGCCGGGCGAAGCCCGGCCCGACGCGCGAAGCGCGGCTTGCGCGCCGAAGGCGCGCCTGACGCGAGCGAAGCGAGCGCCCTGAGGCGCGGCTTAGCGGCGCGCGAGCCAGGTGACCACTGACAGGCGCGTCCCGGTTGCGACCGGTAGCACCTCATGCAGAACGTCGGACCGAAACGCGATCAGCGTCCCGGCCACCGGCACCACGTCTCGCCACCAGCCGCAGGCATCGTCCGTCTCGTGCAGTCGCAGCGCTCCGCCGGAGAACGCCGATCTCGGAACAGGCGCTCCGGAGTTGAGGAACACGACGATTGAAACGGCGCGACGGTGCATCTGATGCGCGTCCGGCTGCGCCGCGACGTCACGGTGGGTGCGATAGAAGGCCCCGGGGGGATACCGAAGCGCCGCAACCGCTTCACACGGCTCGAGGGACTGCGCAAAGAAGGATTCGACCTCGGAGTGCACGGCGTGAATCCGGCTGACGAGATCTTCGTGGAGGTCGTCGGCGAGCTCGATCTCCCAGGCACGGCGTACTTCTTCGTTCGCTGACAAGCCACCGCCGGCCACCGGCTGAATCGCCGCCAGCTCACCGGGGGCCGCTTCGAGAAGGGGCGTGATCGTGCGAAGCCAGCCGCTGGGCAGGAAGCTGGTGTGGGTGAACAGGCCGGCTGCGCCGCGCATTCAGCGCATCGTGATGCCGGCGCCGTCGGGACGCAAGTCTCTGGATCAGAACGCGGGCTTGTCGGGCGTGACGGGTGGCACCGTCACGTCGCGGCGGCCAGCCGGCGTGGCGTAGATGCTGCGAACGATGAACGCGGCGCCGAGAATGGCGATCGCGCCGCCGACACCGAGGCCGACGTCGAGCGCGCCGCCGGCGATTCCGATCAGGACCGTGAGGCCCAGGCCGAGACCGACAACGATGATACCCAGCGACAGCGAGCGCTGGCTGGCCGCCGTGGCGACGCTTCCGGCCTCGAACTCCGGCGGCGGGAGCAGGCCGCGCTCGATCATCGCCAGCCGCTCCTTGTGCCGCAGCTCCCGCATCCGGGCGCGGTAGTTCAGGCCGACGACGATGACAACGACCCCGGCGACCAGCGTGCCGAGGCTCACCAGCGCGACCGAGACCTCTTCTCCACTCATCCAGTGCTCCTTCGTTGAGGGCTTAGCCCCTCAGTTCACCCGAGTGCGGTACTAGCGTGCGAAGTTCGAGCCGATGGCTTGCGCAACAGTGTGATTGTGGGGTTAGACCGCTCGCGGCCGGGATTTGTTTCACGGCAGCCGCAACCACGTGGGGGAAGGGGCGCCGGACGGTGAAACAATGTGCTCCTGCGACCGCTCTAACCCCTCAGTTCACTCGAGTTGAGGATCCATCAGCTCGCTGACTTGTCGGGAACCGGATCTCAGGACGGCTGCTCGAGCAGATGGAATGCGCGACACAAGTGAGCTGTGGGGTTAATGGAACCGTTGATGGACGCGGCCTCCGAGCATCGGCTCCTCGAGCGATGCCGGGAGGGCGACGAACAGGCGTTTCGCGAGTTGGTCGAGCGTTACAAGAGGCTGGTCTTCGCGTTGGTGGCGCGCAGCATCACGGACCGCGGACGGGCGGAGGAAGTCGCCCAGGACGTGTTCGTCCGGGTCTACCGCGGCTTGCCGTCGTTCCGGGGCGAGTCGCGGATTTCGACCTGGATCTACCGGATCGTGGTCAACGTGCTGATAGCCGAGCGGCGGCAGCCGGTCACCGAGCCTCTCGAGGGGACCGGCGAGGTGCCGCGCGAATTCGGGGCGGCGGACCGGCAGTTCGACGAAATGACGCTGAGGGATCGCATGGAGAAGGCGCTCCAGCGCTTGCCGACGAACTACCAGGTGCTCGTCAACGGGCACTACTTGAAGGGGATGCAGTACGAGGAACTGGCCGCGGCGCTGAACCTTCCCCTGGGGACGGTGAAGACGCACCTGCACCGCGCGAAGCGGCAGCTGCGGCACCTGCTCGAAACGGAGTATCGCTGACGTGCGCTGCGAGGATCTCGACGAGCTGATCGAAGCGCTGGCCGACGGCGAGCCGGTGACGCCGGACGCGCAAGCCCACGTCGCGGGGTGCGCGAGCTGTCAGGCGCGCGTGGAGCTGGCTCGCGCGGTCGATCGCTTGCTGCTCGCGCGCGAGGTCCCGGCGCCGCCAGAGGCCTTTACGGCGCAGGTGATGCGGCGGGTGCAGCAGGAACGCTGGCGCGTCGAGCAGTTCGTGGACGCCGGGTTCAACGTCGCGATCACCGCCGGGTTCCTGGTCGCGCTGAGCGGCGTGGTGGGCTTGCTCTGGTCGTTCGGCTGGTTCTCGGTGGACGTCGGGACGGTCGCGACGGCGGTGACGACGTTCGCGCCGTGGACGAGGGAGCTGGCGTCGCAGGCGCAGACGTTGATCATCGGCGTGGCGCTGCTCTCGTCAGCGCTCGCGCTGTGGTGGTGGGTGGAGGGCGAGACCGTGTAGGCCGAGCGGCTACGCTCGGCGGGCCGAGCGGCTCCGCCGCTCGGTAGGCCGCGCTCCGCGCGGCAGGCCACGCGCCTCCGGCGCGTGTCAGGCGGCGCTGCCGCGCCGCAGGATCTCTCGCTGCGCTCGACGCAGCGTCAATTCCAGATCGCCAGATCCCTGCGCCACGAAGTGGCGCCCGACGCGCGAAGCGCGGCCTGCAGCCGAAGCGCTGCCTACGCCGGCACGGCCGGCGCCCACGAAGTGGCGCCTGACGGCGCAGCCGGCCTGCGCGAGCAACGCGAGCGCCCACGGCGCGCAGCGCCGCCTGGAAGCGGCGCCCGACGCGCGAAGCGCGGCCTGCGAAGCGCTGCCTACGCCGGCACCGCCGGCGCCCACGAAGTGGCGCCTGACGCGCGAAGCGCGGCCTGCGGGCGCGAAGCGCCCGCCTGCAGCCCGAAGGGCTGCCTGTACAATCGCCCCGTGCGCCCGTTCCTGAAGTGGGCGGGCGGAAAGCGGCAACTCCTCCCGCGACTCCGTCCCTTCTACCCCGCCACCTTCGGCCGGTACCACGAGCCGTTTCTCGGCAGCGGCGCCGTCTTCTTCGATCTCGTCGCGAGCGGCACGCTCGGCGACCGCCCCGCCCTCCTCACCGACGAGAACGCCGACCTGATCGGCACCTGGCTGCGCGTCCGGGATTCGGTGAACGAGGTCCTGCGCTGCCTCGACGAGTTGGCGGAACACCATCACCAACGCGGCGCCGAGCACTACTGGAACGTGCGCGATCGGCGCTTCAACCCGGCGCGCCTGCGATGGCATGCGGCGGGTTCACCGCTCGACGGGTACGGCCCCGACCTGGCCGCGATGCTGATCTACTTGAATCGCACCGGCTACAACGGCCTGTTCCGCGTGAACGGCCAGGGCGCTTTCAACGTTCCGCCCGGCCGCTACGCGCGCCCACGCATTGCCGATCACGATCTGCTCCGCGCCGTGTCGGCCGCGCTCAACCGGGCCGGCATCACCGTCGCGCTCGCACCGTTCGAGACGGTGCTGGATCGCGCCGGGCCGGGCGACTTCGTCTATTTCGATCCGCCGTACGCGCCGCTAACCGCGACCGCGAACTTCCGCTCGTACACGGCGCGCGGCTTCGACGTCGCGGACCAGGCGCGCCTGCAGCAGATCGCTGTCGCCCTCGCCGCGCGCTCGGTCCACGTCGTGCTCAGCAACTCCAGCGCGCCTGTGGTCGTGGACCTGTTCAGCCGTCCCGAGGCCCGGGCCGCGGGCCTTTCGGTTCACCGAGTGCCGGCGCGCCGCGCAATCAACACCCGCGCCGACCGCCGCGGGGCGATCGACGAGCTACTGGTAGCGACCGCGGCGGAGGTGAGAGGCGAGAAGTGAGAAGTGAGAGGTGAGAGGTGAGAGGTGAGAAGTAGGCAGGTGCTTCAGCTTCTCACCTCTGACTTCTCACTTCTCACTTCGGAACGCTAGGCTCCCTGAAGCCAGACGAATTGTTCGCACGACGGGCAGGCGTAAGCCAGCCGGAGGTCGCCGACGAACGACAGGAATCCGCCTTCGGCCGAGGTCGAGCACGACGGACAAATCGCTTTGGCCCGGCCGTCCACGGTTGCGACGCGCAGCGGGCGGCCGGTACTGGGATCGGGAAGCGTCGTCGGCGCGCTCGCCCTCTTGACGAGCGTCGGGACGGCGCTGCCGTTGCCCTCCGGAACGAAGAAACCAAAGAACGGATCGATAACGGTGTCTCTTGACGACATGACCAACCTTGGATGGTAGCACGCACCTCATTGCACCGCAATTTGTAGGGTCGAGCTCGCTCAATGGCCGGAACGTGTCGAACCGTGCTACGCTGGCCAGGAAGAGTTTCCAGCCCACCACCGGCGAAAGTGGCGGAACTGGCAGACGCGCCGGACTTAGGATCCGGTAGCCGAAAGGCTATGGGGGTTCGACTCCCCCCTTTCGCACCAGCCTCCGCTCGCCCGGTGGCGAGCTACGGCTCGGCGAGCCGCCGACACGCGGAGGCTTGCCGCGCCAAAGCGGTGCAGCCGCGAAGGCGGCCCATCGTTGCCGTTGCGCCACCCACCGCGAACCTCCCGACATCCAAAGTACATAGCTCCAACAAGCACACGAATGAAGACGGAACTGGTTGACGTCAGCGACACCCGCAAGAACCTTCGCGTCGAAATCCCCGCCGACACGGTTGACGCCGAACTCACCCGCGTGACCGCGCGCTATGGCAAGGCGGCGAAGCTGCCGGGATTCCGACCGGGCAAGGTGCCGCCGAAGGTGATCCGGCAGCGCTTCAAGGGAGAGATCCTGCATGATGCGGCCGAGCACCTGATCGGCCATGCCGTCGAGGACGCGCTCAGCGAGCGGGGCCTACAGCCGATCGACAGCCCCGATATCCAGAACCTCGTGGTCAAGGAGGGCGAACCGCTCACCTTCACCGCCATCTTCGATGTGGTGCCTGCGTTCGACCCCGGGGATTTTTCCAGCATCGAGCTGCGCAAGACCGCGCCGTCGGTAAGCGACGACGAAGTTGCGCAGACCCTTGAACGGCTGCGGAACCGCGCCGCCCGGTTCGAGCCGGTCGAAGGCAATGTGGTCGAAGCCGGCCAGACGGCGGTGGTTGACCTCGTCCGACAGGGGACCGACAAGGAAGGTAAGCAGGGCCAGGAAGATCGCCATTCGGGCATCCAGATCGAAATGGGTGCAGACGGCAACCCGCCGGGGTTCGACGAGCACGTCATCGGCATGGCGATTGGAGACACGAAATCGTTCACCATCACCTACCCGAACGACTATTCCAATCCGGATCTCGCCGGTGGCACCGTGGACTACACAGTGACGCTCAAGGAGATCAAGCGGCGCGTCGTTCCACAACTCGACGATGAGTTCGCGAAGGACCTCGGCGATTACGATTCGCTCGACGCGCTCAAGACGCGGGTGCGCGCCGACCTCGAAAGTGAAGCGGCCGAGGCGGCCGAGCAGCAGCTCCGCAGCGACCTGTTGAAGAAACTCGCCGAGCGGGTCCCCTTCGAGGTGCCCCCTGCCCTGCTCGACCGTGAGATCGACCGCCGCCTCCAGGACTTTGCCCGGCGTCTCATGGATCAGCGGATCGACCCGAGACAGACCAACATCGACTGGAATGCGTTCCGCGAGGGGCAGCGGGAACCCGCTGGCGATTCCGTGAAGTCGGCGATGGTTCTGGACGAGATAGCCCGCCGGGAGCAGATTGGGGTCACAGACGAAGACCTTGACGCCGAGCTGGCCCGGTACGCCGAGGGGGCCGGCCGCTCGGTGGCTGCCATCCGGGCCCGGCTCCAGCAGGACGGGGAACTTCCCCGGCTGGCCGCGGGGCTCCGGCGCGAAAAAGCCATAGCCTGGGCGCTAGCCAAAGCGACAATCCTGTCGATATAAAGAAGGACGGCGCCGGGGCAGGGTAATGTGCAATGGTGCAAAGGTGCACAGTGCCCAGGTGCCGGACGCGGCAAGGAATCGAATGAGATACGGAACTCAGAACACGCTGGTCCCGATGGTCGTCGAGCAGACCAACCGTGGCGAGCGTGCCTACGACATCTTCTCGCGGCTGCTCAAGGACAACATCATCTTCATCGGCACGCCGATCGACGATGGGGTCGCCAACCTGGCGATTGCACAGATGTTGTTCCTGGAGGCCGAGGATCCGGACAAGGACATCCTCCTGTACATCAACAGCCCCGGCGGGTCGATCACCGCGGGCTTTGCCATCTACGACACGATGCAGTTCATCCGGCCGGACGTGCAGACCTACTGCATTGGACAGGCGGCGTCGATCGCCGCGGTGCTGCTGGCGGCCGGCGCGAAGGGCAAGCGCTTCTCGCTGCCGAATTCGCGAATCCTCATTCACCAGCCGTGGATGAGCGGCCTGGGCGGGCAGGCCACCGACATCGATATCGCGGCCAAGGAAATCCTGCGCATGCGCGAGCGCATCAACGAGATCCTTGTCAAGCACACCGGCCAGGACGCGAAGCGCATTCAAGAGGACACGGAACGCGACTACATCATGTCGCCCGAGCAGGGCAAGGATTACGGAATTATTGACGACGTCATTCGGAAACGGGTGTAACCTAGGGGTATCGGCCCAATGGTGAAGAAGAACGGCGACGGCGGCGAAATTCTGCGCTGCTCGTTCTGCAACAAGGACCAGAACGACGTCAGGAAGCTCATTGCCGGCCCCACTGTGTTCATCTGCGATGAATGCGTGGAGGTGTGCAATGACATCATTGCGGACGACAACAAGTTCGACAACCGCGGCACCCGGACGTCGCTCCCGACTCCGCCCGAGATCAAGAAGTTCCTGGACGAGTACGTCATCGGCCAGGAGCTGACCAAGAAGAAGCTGGCGGTCGCGGTCTACAACCACTACAAGCGGCTCGAGATCCAGAAGCAGCCGCGCAGCCGCAATGACGTCGAGCTCACCAAGTCGAACATCCTCCTGATCGGCCCGACCGGCACCGGCAAGACGCTCCTGGCCCAGACCCTGGCCAAGCTCCTCTCCGTGCCCTTCACCATCGTCGACGCGACCACGTTGACCGAGGCGGGCTATGTCGGCGAGGACGTCGAGAACATCATCCTCAAGCTGCTCCAGGCCGCCGGCGGCGACATCGAGAAGTGCCAGCAGGGGATCGTCTACATCGACGAGATCGACAAGATCGGCCGCAAGGACGAGAACCCCTCGATCACCCGCGACGTCTCGGGCGAGGGCGTGCAGCAGGCGCTGCTCAAGATCCTCGAAGGCACGGTCGCCAACGTCCCGCCCCAGGGCGGACGCAAGCACCCGCACCAGGAGTTCTTCCAGATCGACACGACGAATATCCTGTTCATCTGCGGCGGCGCGTTCGTCGGGCTGGAGAAGGTGATCGAGCGGCGGGTCGGCAAGAAGACGCTCGGCTTCAAGGCCGACATCAAGTCGCAGAAGGGACGCGACGTCGGCATGGTGCTGGAGCAGCTCGAGCCGCAGGACCTGATCAAGTTCGGACTGATCCCGGAGTTCGTCGGCCGGCTGCCGGTCACCGGCACGCTCCACGAGCTCGACAAGCCGGCGCTGGTCCAGATCCTCACCCAGCCTCGCAACGCGATCGCCCGGCAGTACCAGAAGCTGTTCGAGTACGAGAACGTCAAGCTGCGCTTCACCGACGACGCGGTGGAGGCGATCGCCGAGATGGCGCTGGAGCGCAAGATCGGCGCACGCGGCCTGCGGATGATCATCGAGGACCTGATGCTGGACCTGATGTATCAGCTGCCCGGCCAGAAGAAGTCCCGCGAATGCGTCATCACCCGCGAGATGGTGGTGAACAAGAACACCGGTCTCGAAGTGATCGAAAAGGCCGGGTGAGGTTCTCGGGGTTCGCCGGTTTGGCGCGTGAGCCCCGGTCTCTGGATCGGCTTCCTGTCTTCTAGCTCCTGACTCCTGTCTCCTGTTGTTTTTATGACCGAAGTCTACGAAACCCTTCCCATCGTCCCGCTCCGCGACGTCGTCGTGTTTCCGCACATGATGATGCCGTTCGTGATCGGCCGCCCGTCGTCCATCCGCGCCCTCGAGCACGCGCTCGGCAAGGACAAGCGGGTGTTCCTGGCGGCCCAGCACGACGCGTCCACCGACGATCCGAAGGCCGAGGACATCTACACCATGGGCGCGGTGGCCAACGTGGTGCAGAGTCTCAAGCTGCCCGACGGCAACATCAAGGTGCTGGTCGAAGGCGTCGATCGGGCGCGGGTCATCGAGTGGAAGGAAGACAAGGGTTTCTACCGGGTCGTGGTCAAGGTCCTGCAGAAGATGAAGGACCAGGTCGGCGACGTCGAGCAGACGATGAGCCGGGTGGTCAGCCTGTTCGAGCAGTACGTGAAGCTGTCGAACAACCTGCACTACGACGCGATGATCGCGGCGGTGCGGGTGGACGATCCCGGCAAGCTCGCCGACACGATTGCCGCCCACCTGCTGGTCGGCGTCGACGAGAAGCAGAACCTGCTCGAAATCGTCTCGCCGCTCGAGCGTCTGAATCGCATCGCCAGCATTCTCGAGGGAGAGGTCGACAAGCTGCAGGTCGACCGCCGGATCCAGTCTCGCGTCAAGAAGCAGATGGAGAAGGCCCAGAAGGAGTACTACCTCAACGAGAAGATGAAGGCGATCCAGAAGGAGCTGGGCCGCAAGGACGAAAAGGGCAACGAGATCGAAGAGCTCCGCAAGAAGATCGAACAGTCGCGGATGCCCAAGGACACGGAGGAGAAGGCGATCCAGGAGCTCAAGCGCCTGGAGGCGATGCCGCCGATGTCGGCCGAGGCGACGGTCTCGCGCAACTACCTGGATTGGCTGATCGCGGTGCCCTGGCACAAGAAGACCAAGGAGAACCGCGATCTCAAGAATGCCGAGCAGGTGCTCAACGAGGATCACTACGGGCTGGAGAAGATCAAGGACCGGATCCTCGAGTTCCTCGCGGTTCGGGCGCTGGTCAAGAAGCCGAAGGCGACGATCCTCACCTTCGTCGGCCCCCCAGGCGTCGGCAAGACCTCGCTGGCCAAGTCGATCGCGCGGGCGATGAATCGCAAGTTCGTCCGCCTCTCGCTCGGCGGAGTGCGTGACGAGGCGGAGATCCGCGGTCATCGCCGGACATATATCGGCGCGTTCCCGGGCCAGATCATCCAGATGATGAAGAAGGCCGGGACGCTCAACCCGGTCTTCCTGCTCGACGAAGTCGACAAGATGTCGATGGACTTCCGCGGCGACCCGTCGGCGGCGCTGCTCGAAGTGCTCGATCCCGAGCAGAACAACGCGTTCCTGGATCATTACCTCGACGTCGAGTTCGACTTGTCGCACGTGATGTTCCTGTGCACCGCCAACGTGCTCCACACCATCCCGCAGGCGCTCCGCGACCGCATGGAAGTGCTGCAGCTGGCCGGCTACACCGAGCAGGAGAAAGTGGAGATCGCCAAGCGCTTCCTGGTGCCGAAGGCGATCGAAGGGAACGGGCTCACCGACAAGAACATCGCCTTCGAGCAGGACGCGATCCAGACGATCATCCAGCGCTACACGCGCGAGGCCGGCGTCCGCAACCTCGAGCGCGAGGTCAACTCGGTCTGCCGCAAGGTCGCGCGCAAGGTCGTCGTCGAAGGCAACGAAACCTCCGAGGCAATCAGCCCGGACAAGATCACGGAGTACCTCGGCGTGCCGCGCTACCGGCCAACGGTGGCCGAGGAGCAGAACGAGATTGGCATCGCCACCGGACTGGCGTGGACCGAGGTCGGCGGCGAGATCCTCATCACCGAGGCCACGCTGATGCCGGGCCGCGGCCGGCTCACGCTCACCGGCAAGCTCGGCGACGTGATGCAGGAGTCGGCGCAGGCGGCAATGAGCTTCGTCCGCTCGCGCGCCGAGGAGTTCGGGATCCAGAAGGACTTCAATCGCAAGATCGACGTCCACGTGCACATCCCCGAGGGCGCGATCCCGAAGGACGGGCCGTCGGCAGGGATTACGCTGGCGACGGCGCTGATCTCGGCGCTGGCGCGGATTCCGGCGCGGCGCGATGTCGCGATGACCGGTGAGATCACCCTCCGCGGCAAGGTGCTTCCGATCGGCGGCGTGAAGGAGAAGGTCCTGGCCGCGCACCGTGCCGGCGTCAAGGTCATCCTCGTGCCAAAGGACAACGAGAAGGATCTCGCCGACATCCCCAAGAACGTCCTCGACACGCTCGACATGCACCTGGTGAGCACGATGGACGAGGTGCTGAAAATCGCGCTCGAGGGGCCGCTGACGCCGCTGCCGCCCTCGCCCGACACGCCTGAAATCAGCGAGTCGACGGACGCGATTACGCACTGAGGTCTTGGGATCCTGGGGCTTGAGGTCTTGACGCCTTGAAGGGCATCAAGACGCAGTTTGTGACCAGCGCCGCCGCGGCGGGGGGCTTTCCCAAGGAATCGCTCCCCGAGCTGGCCATGGTCGGCCGCTCCAACGTCGGCAAATCGAGCCTGATTAACGCCCTGGTCCGGCAGACGCTGGCGCGCACGAGCGCCGCCCCGGGCAAGACGCGGCTCGCCAACTTCTATCGCGTCGACGCCGACGGGCGTCCGCCGTTCTTCCTGGTGGACTTGCCCGGCTACGGGTACGCCCGCGGTGGCGATACGGCGCGGGCCGCCTTCGATCAGCTGGCGGCGGACTACTTTGCAGCCGGCCGCGGGGCCACGCTGCTCCTGGTGGACAGCAGGCATCCGGGTCTGGACGCGGATCATCGCGCCTGGACCTGGCTGGTGGATCACGGCGTCACCTGCCGCGTCGTGGCCACCAAGCTGGACAAACTGACGCAGGCCGAACGGCGGCGTCACGTGGCAGAACTCGAAGATCGGTATTCAGGATCGGTGACAGGCGTTTCGGCCCACACCGGCGAAGGACTAGAAGCACTGTGGACAGAGATCACAACGCTGCTGCGGCAGCCACCGCCCCTCCATCCGTCGCGGCCGAGCCCGCGACCCTCGACCTCTCGGCGCTGAAGGAGCTCGCGGTCGCCGAGCTGACGAAGATCGCGCGCGATCTCGACATCCCGCACGCGACGGGCCTCCGCAAGCAGGAGCTCATCTTCGAGATCCTGCGGGGCCGGGCGGCCAAGGCCGGGCACATCTTCTCGGAAGGCGTGCTCGAGGTGCTGCCCGACGGCTTCGGCTTCCTCCGCGCCCCCGACTACAACTACCTCGCCGGCCCCGACGACATCTACGTCTCGCCTTCCCAGATCCGCAAGTTCGACCTCCACACCGGCGATACCGTCGCCGGGCAGATCCGGTCGCCGAAGGAAGGCGAGCGCTACTTCGCGCTGATCAAGGTCGAGGCAATCAACTTCGAGCCGCCGAACCGCGGCCGCGAGCGGGTGTTCTTCGAGAACCTGACGCCGCTCTACCCGCAGGAGCGGGTTCGCCTCGAGGCGGATGCCGACAATCTCTCGACCCGGGTCATGGACATGATGACCCCGCTCGGCAAGGGCCAGCGCGGCCTGATCGTCGCGCCGCCGCGAACCGGCAAGACGATGCTGATGCAGTCGATCGCCAACGCGGTCACGATCAACCACCCGGAGGTGTACCTGATCGTGCTGCTCATCGACGAGCGGCCCGAAGAGGTCACCGACATGCAGCGCTCGGTGCGCGGCGAAGTGATTGCCTCGACGTTCGACGAGCCGGCCCAGCGCCACGTCCAGGTCGCGGAGATGGTGATCGAGAAGGCCAAGCGCCTCGTCGAGCACCGCAAGGACGTGGTCATCCTGCTCGATTCGATCACCCGCCTGGCGCGCGCCTACAACACGGTGGCGCCGACCTCGGGCAAGATTCTCTCCGGCGGCGTCGACAGTAACGCCTTGCAGCGGCCGAAGCGCTTCTTCGGCGCGGCCCGCAACATCGAGCAGGGCGGCTCGCTGACCATCGTCGCCACGGCGCTGGTCGACACCGGTTCGCGGATGGACGAAGTGATCTTCGAGGAGTTCAAGGGCACCGGCAACATGGAGGTGCACCTCGATCGCAAGCTCGCCGACCGCCGGGTCTTCCCGGCCATCGACATCATCAAGAGCGGCACCCGCAAGGAGGAGATGCTGCTCACCAAAGAGGACCTGCAGCGCGTCTACGTGCTCCGCCGGGTGCTCACGCCGCTGTCGCCGGTCGAGGCGATGGAGCTGCTCCTGTCGAAGATGGGGAAGACGAAGAGCAACGCGGAGTTCATGGCCGCAATGCAGAAGTAGGCCGAGCCGCCTCCGCCGCTTCGCCACCCTCGGCGGCTCGGTAGGCGCCGGCTGCCGCCGGCGTAGGCCGCGCCTTCGGCGCGTCAGGCGGTGCTTCGCACCGTAGGATCCCTCGCTTCGCTCGACGAATCGCCAATCGCCAATTCCCACGACACGAAGTGGCGCCTGACGCGCGACCGCCGAAAGGCGGGAGCACGGCCCGCGCGGCGAAGCCGCGCCCACCGAGCCGCCGGAGGCGGCGAGGCCTAGATCCGACCAGCGCCTTTCAGCGCGTGATAGCGATTCACCAGCTCCACGCCGAGCTGGTCGGGTGGCGCGTCCACCATCAGCCCGTCGCCGGCCGCCAGCTTGTGGAACGCGTCGCGTCGGCTCTGTTCGTACCAGTGCGCGCCGGCAGTATCGAGGATCGCGTCCGGCGTGTTCAACGGCTGCGACCTGAGCTCGTCGATGACCGCCTCCCGCAGGGTCGCGAGCAGGACGAGGTGCCGGGACCGCAGGACGCGCAGCGCCTGCCTCAGCTCGCTCCCGTCTTCATCGCGGAAGTTGGTGATCATGATCACCAGCGCCCGGCGCCGCTGCCTCTTCAGGACGTCGCGGGCGGCGGCGGCGTAATCAGGATGGGCGGTGGTCGGTTGGACGTCGTACAGAGCACCCATCAGGCCGGCCAGCGCATGCACGCCCTTTTGCGGCGCGATCGCGCGCTGGCCGGACGGCGGCGTGCCGAACGTGCAGGCCCCGACCGCGTCACCCTGCCGCAGCGCCACGTACGCCATCAGGAGGACCGCGTTCAACACCTGGTCGAAGTGGGTGGTCCCGACGGCGCCGGCGCGATCGTCGGCGCGCATCCGCCGGCCGCAGTCGACCAGCAGCATGACGCACTGGTCCCGCTCGTCCTGATACTCGCGCACGATCGGCTTGTCGTGACGCAGCGTCGCGCGCCAGTCGATCTGCCGGACCGAATCCCCGACCCGATACTCGCGCAGCTGACGGAATTCAGTTCCCTCGCCGCGTCGCCGATAGCTCTTGATGCCAATCTGCTGCAGGCGGCGATCGCCGGCCAGCCACGCGTAGCGTGCCACCTGGGCGAAGTCCGGGTAGACGCGCCGGACCTCTTCGATGCCAATCCGCTCCTGGAACTCGAACAGGCCCCACCGCGAGCGGACCCGCACGTCGGCGGGAGCGAACCGGACGTCTCCACGACGAGTGGGGATGGCGGTGTAGGCGGTCTCGGTCGCACGCCCCGGCTCGACAGCCAGGCGCACCGGCAGCCCGGTGGTCGCAAGGGCCGCGTCCGCGTCATCGTGGAGCAGGCAGTGCCAGGACGACGGTCCGGTCGAGGCGAGGGTAATCGGAATCTCGCGCTTGACGCCGATCGCCAGTGCCGCGGGCAACTGGCGGGTCAACTCGGGTGGAGCGGCACGCCAGGCCCGCACCGAACGCCACACGTCGAACGCCGCGGCAAGCAGGACTACGACGCCACCGGCGATCGCAGCGCGGTTGATGACGGCCGACGAAGCGCCGGTGGCGAGAGCGGCCAGCGTCAGCGCAGCAGCGCCGGCGAGCACGCCGGCCAGCGCCGATCCGGGCACGAGACGAGGCGCCGCCACTCAGATCCTCACGAACGTGGGGCGGCGATGGTGTCCACCGCGGCCAGCAGCACCTCGTCCACGCGCCGGCCCTCGAGCATCGCGTCCGGCGAGAGCGCCACTCGATGACGCAGCGCCGGCAGCGCCACGCGCTTGATGTCGTCCGGCGTGACGAAATCGCGCCCCTCGAGGAGCGCGATCGCCCTGGCGCCGCGGACGAGGGCCAATGCGCCGCGTGACCCGCTGCCGATCGCGATGCCCGGGAAGGTCCGCGTCGCCCGGACAATGCGCACCGCATAGTCGACGACCTGCGGGTCCACCCGCTGCGCTGCGGCCAGCTGCTGGATGCCCAGCAGCGCCGTCCGATCCAGGCTCGGGGCGACGCCTTCGAGCGGCAGCTGGTCGCCCGGCTGGCCGGTCGTGACTCGCGCCACGATCGCCACTTCCTCGGCGTGCGGCGGATAGCCGATGTCCACCTTGAACAGGAACCGATCGAGCTGCGCCTCCGGAAGCGGGTAGGTGCCTTCGGTCTCGACCGGATTCTGCGTCGCCAACACCATGAACGGCTTGGGCAGGACGTGGGTCTGCCCCTCCAGCGTCACCTGATACTCCTGCATCACCTCCAGCAGTGCGCTCTGGGTCTTGGCAGGCGCGCGGTTGATTTCGTCAGCAAGCAGGACGTGCGTGAACACCGGCCCGCGGAGCACGCGGAGCTCACGGGTCGCAGGATCGAGCATCGCGTGACCGGTGATATCCGATGGCATCAGGTCGGGCGTGAACTGGACCCGGGCATAGCTCAGGGACAGCGACTGCGCCATCGCTCGAACGAGGAGCGTCTTGCCCAGGCCAGGCACGCCCTCGACAAGCACGTGCCCTGATGCCACGAGGGCCGCAATGACCTGTTCGACGACCGCGGTCTGGCCGACGAGGGCCGTGCCGATGGCGGCTCTCAGCACGCCAAGCGCCGCGGCGGCGTCGGCTATCCGGTCGGTATCACTCTGCAGCATCTGGGCGTCCTCGATCTCGGTTGAGAATGGCGCGCCGGGCGGTTTCGAGAAGAGCCAGGTGCGCGTGCAGTTCCGGTCCGCGCCGGGCCGGCGCGAACGCATTTGAGAGCGCGGCCTCGTCGAGCCCGGCCATCCGCGCCAACGCCTCGACCTGGCCGACCGGCGACAGGCCGGCAAAAGCTGGAATCCGGCCGCGGCCGGCTTCGTTCAGAGCCCGCACCGCCGCCGTATGCAATGCCTCAGCATTGCCATGACGCAGGTCAAAGCGGGCGGCGCCGCGAATCTGCTCCGCCAGGGAGCGCCGGGCCGCCTCCGGAGAAGGCATGACGGGGCCGAGACGGACGGCGCCGCGCCAGATGAGCACGGCAACGAGCGCGAGCGCGAGCGTGACGAACGCGGCACCCCACCTCCACAAGAGCGCGAGCAGCGACGATTCGTCGTCTTCGGCCGCGAAATGCACCCGATCGCCGGCTGCGAGTTGAGTGGCCGCGACGAACAGGCGCGCGTGATCTCCGTCGAGGAGCTCGCGGTAGCGAAACGGCGCGGCGTTGATGAGGGTGACCGAGCCCGAGCGAACGGGCATCCGGATGGCTTGCCGGCCCGCCTTGTTCAGCACCGCCCACTGCGGCGTCCGCTCGCGTGCCTCGAGGCGCGACCAGATCGGGAACCCGCACAGCGTGTAGTGCGCGCCACTCGCCGCGCCGGGAACCTCTTCATCGAAATTCTCGCACTCCACACCGGACCTGTCCGGCTCCGAGTCGCCGTCCGGAAACTGCTTCGAGATTCCGGACCACGCTTCGAAATCGCCGTTGCTGCTGGCGAGCCGGTGATCAACAACCAGGCGCCCGCCGGCTTCGACCCACTGCTTGACGCTTTCGCGCCGGTCACGGCTGAGATCCCAATGCCACCCGGAAAGCACCAGCACACCATCCGTCGGCGGGAGCACGAAGTCGGATCGAATCCAGGCCGTGCGGGCGCCGAGTGCCTCGGAGAATCGCTGCGCGCCGTAGAACGGGTTCACGCGCGCCTCGCCAGCCAGCGGCAGCGGCACCGTGATCTGCTCCCAGGCGGTGCGACGGATGACGAAGGCGCCAAGCACGATCAGGGTCAGCGCAGCCACAATGGCAAGGACATGACGGCGCGTCATGCTCGCCTTCCTTCGGCTGCCGGTAGTTTCGGACGATCCAGCGCCGGCCCAAACTCACTGCAGAGCGCGTGAACAGCAGTAACGTTCGCGGCGAACCCGCCGTAGACGAATCGCTGCCACATCGGGATCAGCTGTGTCGCGTAGGCACCAGCCGTGGGAGGCGCGTGCTCGCCGGCGAGCGCCAGGCAGTCGCCCTCGGTGCTCGATTCCCGAACCGGAACGCGGTGCACGTGAGCCAGGCGGGACAACAGTCCGCGATAGAGCAGCGCAAGCGCGTCCCGCTCGCGCCCGCCATCCCACAGCTGCCGTGCGGCATCGCCAATATCGGCGGGCAGGCTCTCGGGACGGATGTCGAGCTCGCGGATGTGAGTCGGGGCCTCGAATACCGGCTCAGGGGGGGGCGTCGTATAGCGGCGGACCAGACGCCCGACATACACCACCATCAAGAGGCCGAGCAGAACGAGCGACGCCCAAACCAGATAGCGCGTTGACTGTCCGACCCACGCGACGAGCCGTGTGATCCACAGCCACCAGGGCGCGGCCGTCGGTTGCTTTCCTTCGGCCGGCCGCCATCTGAGGGTCCACAGCCTGGTCTCGGCGGCGAGGTTGGGATCCGAGCGAAGCGCATCCAGCGCCCGGGTGATCGCGGCCGCGTCAGGGGCGCCCGCGCGGGCTGGCTGGCGTGCCGCGGCTGGTGCGACGAGCGCGATCGCCAGGACCCCGCCCAGAATCACGCCGTGAACGGCGCGCATGGAGCTACGCAGCGAACACACGGCGGAACTCCTGCTCGAGATCCCACGCTTCGAGCTCGGCGCGACGGTTCAAGTACATGCCGAACCCTGACGCGACGTAGAACGGCTCCAGAAAGAACACCGCTGCGATCTCGGCGGCCCACATGGCACGCTTCCACCATTCGCCGGGCTCGCTGTTGAAGAGCTCGCCGAGCTGCGGCACAGCGCCCGGCGGCGCGAACCAGAAGAGTAGCGAGAGCAGCGAGATGGACAAGGCGAGCTCGCACATCACGAACGACTGCGTCATCGAGAACGCCGCACCCACGGCACGCTGGCGAAGCTGCCGGATCCGCGGGCTCGGTCTCCAGGCCGGCTCCCCTTCCAGCTGGTAGACCGGCTCGGTCAGCGCCCGCCACGGTGAGAACCGGCGGATGGTCAAGGTGAACAGCAGCCGTCGCCACCACACCTCGCGTTGCGCCGCCCAGACATCCGCAATCGTCGTCGCCTGCCCGAACGCGGCGCGCGACAAGACGAACAGAATTGTCCGGTCGAGCCACGGCTTGAGCCACCAGAGCACCAGCGCGGGCAGCCACTGGGCCAGCTCGGACGTGGCCGACGCGAGCAGCACAACTGGCACGAACGCCACAGCGTAGGCGCGATACACATCGGCCGCAGCGGCCTGACACAGGCGCACGCCGAGATCGGCCGCTTCGGTCGTCGTGCGCGGCCGCAGTCGTACCGCCAGCGTTTCAATCCGCACGGCGTCCCTGGAGCAGGAAGTAGGCAACGACCGACACCCAGCAAGCCGCGGCGACAGCGTACTTCAGCGAAAGCGGCATCCACCGCGCGGAAGACCAGAACGCCTCGATCGCAGCGGCGATGAGGAGCATCGCCATCACGCCATAGAGCAGGACCGCCGCATCGCGCGTCGCCGCCAGCAGTGCATCGCGCCGCGAGCACCGCCCTGGCTGCAGCCAGGAGTGGCCGATCCGCAGTCCCGCGGCGCCGGCCAGGACGATGGCGGTCAGCTCGAAGGCGGCATGCGTGACGATGAACTGGTAGAAGGTGTGGCCCAGCCCGCGCTCGGTGAGATAGCCGGCGACGGCGCCGCCGAACGCGCCGTTGAAGGCGAGAAAGAACAGCGAGCCCACACCCGCGAAGAGCCCGCCGGCAAAGCATTGGAAGGCCACTCCGATGTTGTTGCGGATGTAGACGCCGAACATCATCCAATCCGTCGAGGCGGTACGGCCGATGGCTTCAGCCGAAGGCGAGTACATCTCGTCAAAACTGGCCGCCGTCTCCGCGTTCACCACAGCGAGGATCAGCTCGGGACGCCGGTAGACGAGCACGCCCAGGACCAGGGCCGGGAAGAGGAAGGTCGCGGCCGCGACCGCCACGTAGGCGCCGTGGGCGCGTACGGCCTGCGGAAACGTCGAGTTCAGGAGCTTGCGAAGTTGACCGAGGTCCCACGTCGCCCGGTGGTACATCGCCTGGTGCGCGTCCTGGGTGAGCCGCTCGAGGCGGCCGACGAGATGCGCCGGGTACGACCGGGCCCGGGCCAGCGCGAGGTGCTCGCAGGTCTGGCGGTAGAGCGCGACCGCGCGCGCTGCCGGCACCGGGTCGGCAGCCTTCGCGGAGTCACCGTTGCGCTGGAGGACTCGGCCGATCGCCGCCTCGAGCTCGCTCCACACGCCGCCGTAGGCGTTCTCGAACTGGAGCGGCGTCACGGCCGGTGTCCCAGCGCCCACCGCGCCACGCCGAGCACGCGACGAGTCACCAGCGGCCCCGAGCTGCCCGAATCGCCGGAGACCGACGCCGCGATCGTCGCCAGCTCGTTGAGCCGCTCGGGCGTGAGCCGCCCCGCCCTGCCCGCGAGGCCGATCACCGCGGCCTGCTGCGGCAGCGACAGGCCTGTGGCAGGTGCCAGCGCCGGCACGTCCGAGTCATCAGCTCCGATGTCCGGCCGTGCGGTGCTGACGACGAGCGTGCCTGCCGCGAGGTCGCCGAGCCGCTTGTGGTCGCTTCGCACCAGAAGGCTGACGATGGCGAAGCCGTACGCGAACGGCAGGAAGTCCGCGGAGCGAAGGAGGTTTCGCGTGAGGGCCGCCGCAGGGGTGACGGGCAGTCCGTTGTCCATCACCACACGCAGGTTGAAGAGACGCTTGCCCGGCGTCGCGCCAGCGGCTGTCAATTCAAAGCACACCGGGTACAGCCACTCGGCCGCGAAGAGCAGGACCAGCCACACGCCCATGCCCACGCCGCCCATCACGCTGGTGATCGTCCCGACCGAGTACAGCGCTGCCAGCCGGATGCCCCAGTCCACGATCAGCGCATAGCCGCGGGCGGTCAAGCCCGCCGGCCGGAGCTCCAGTTGAATTCCCTCTGGCGTCTCGACTGCGACGATCGTGTCGAGAACGTCCTCGGCGTCGCGGCCGCCGGAGACGAGCCCGACTTTCACGCCTTCACGACGATCGTATCGGCCAGCTTGTCGTGCAGGCACTGCCGCGTTTGGCCGAAGATGAACAGCACGTCGATGACGCTATAGAGCGGTACGAGGCTGATCAGCCAGTTCACGACGTTGCGCAGCCACACGACGCGGCCGAGCGTCACCGGCGTGCCGTCGCTGCGCACGACCTTGATGTTGCAGAACTTCTTGCCGAGTGACTGCCCGGTCGCCTGGAGCTGCCGCACCGTCATCACCAGGAAGACGCCGACTCCCACGACGAACGCGACGCCTCCAACCACAATCATCAGCCTGCCCCCGTCGTCCGACCCGATCATGGCCCCGGCCGCCACGAAGACGAGGAACGGAATGTAGGCCATGGCCGCGAACAGCAGGGTGTCGACGATGTGGGCTCCGAGTCGAGTCAGCGGCTCGGCGAGCTCCACGCCTTCACGCGCTGGCGTGATATCGCGCACAACTGCGCGCGGTGGCGCGTACGGATTGGGATCGGGCCCGGCCGCGGTGGTCTCCATTACTGCTCTCATCGGAGGATCGGGACCTGGACAGCAGGCCGGGCGCGCAAACTTGCCCCCGTCAGGCGTCGCCTGTCGGCGACGCAGGCCGCGCCTTCGGCGCGTCGGGCGGCGCTCCGCGCCGCAGGATCCCTCGCTGACGCTCGTCGAATCATCAGATTCCTGCGCCGCGAAGCGGCGCCTGACGCGCGACGCCCTGAGGGCGGCCGCGCGGCCTGCCGAGGTGCAGCCGAGGCCTGCGCCGGCGAAGCCGGCGCCTACGCCGAGCGAGCGAGCCTCGCTGTGTATTGCTGCGAGGCCAACGAGGCGAGGCAGTACGCCAGGAACCAGTAGAAGCCCGGACCGAAAATCGCCTGGAACGCGACCAGCGGCGGCGAGGCGCCGGCGGCGGCGCGCTGGGTCGCCGCGGCCGCCAGGAACGTGATGAACAGCGCGACGACGAAGACATCCGCCATCGACCACTTGCCGATGGTCTCGACGAAGTTCAGCAGCCGCTGGCGTGTGAGCCGATCGCGCACGAACACCGCCCAGGTCACCAGCGCGCTCTTGGTCAGCGGCACGACCACGCTGAACAGCAGGATCAGGGTTGCCGGCAGCGGGCTCCCGACGTTGTAGAGGTTGCGAATCGCGCCGAGGATACTGCGGGTCTCGGTGTAGACCTCGACCTCGCCGACGCCTTTCTGCAATGCGTCGGTCAGCTTCGGCTGGAGCTGATCGATGACCGTCTTCCGCAGGTCCCCGCCGGTGAGCTGGAGCATCGCGAGCACGTTCGGGTTGATCAGCTTCTTCAGCGCCGCAATCGTGTCCTCGTTCAGCCCCTTCTCCAGCATGGTTGGCGCGACACGCGTGAGCCCCTCCCTGGTGAGCGTGCCGCGAATGGTGAGCACGGGCAGGTAGATGCCGGGGAGCAGGACGAGGATGTTGCCGGCAACCAGCGCCAGTACCAGCGCTCGCGTCGACGCCGAGGTCATCGCGACTCTCGGGCGGTCTCGACGTACCCGACGCCCTCTCGTGTCGTGATCGTCGTGCCGAAGGCCTTCGACAACCGCTCGATGTCACCCAGGATCTTCTTCCCGAGCTCCCCCTCGGCCAGTTGCGGCCGCCCGCGCACGGTCCGTCCCTGTCCGAAGCCGAGCGTGATCGGGTGAAGCGCCAGCTCCCGCAACGTTCGCCCGTCGAAGCGGGGCACGGCAACGATCGCTTCCCAGATCATGCGATCCGCCGGGAATCCCGACTTGTCGTTGTCGTAGCGGCGGTCGTTGAAATCGGCGACGTGCGCGTCCGGGCCCAGGTCGTAGGGTTCGTAGTTGTCGCTCGGGAGCCGCAGGAGAGTCTCGTTCTGGAAGATGAAGTCGCCGAGGCTGTACAGGATCGGCTTGCCTTTGTACATCTCGACGCCGCGGAGAACGTGCGGGCCATGCCCGACAAAGAGGTCAGCGCCGGCGTCGACCATCGCGTGCGCGAAGGTCACGAGAAACTGCGCCGGCACCAGCCGGTCGGTCGTGCCCTCGTGCGCATGGATCGTCACCAGCGTCAGATCGGCCAACCGCGAGGCGTTCTTGACGACGTCTGCAATCTCTTCGACGTCCTCGGGATTGGGCTCTGTGCGGATCCCCGGCTTGTCGCCAACGACGAAGCGCCGGCCGAAGAAGTTCAGGGAGTCGCCGGCTGCCGGTGCACGGCCGTTGACGTCCGCGACGGCCTGCCGCAGCTGATCGAACCGCTCGCGGGTGACGACGTAGGTGGTCGTGAAGCGGAGCGGGTTGAGACCGGGGCGAGCCGGCATGTCGCCGCGCGTCTTGCCGGCGCGGGAATGATCGGGAAATGTCGAGGCCACCGAGATGAGGGCAATCCGTCCCTTTGGCGTCTCGAGGAATTTCGCTTCGCGGGCCTCGGCAAGGCTCTGCCCGACGCCGGCCTGCACCAGCCCCGCGGCAGCGACATACTTCGTGGTCAGGTTCATACCCAGGGCGCCGTAGTCGCCGGCGTGGTTATTGGCCCGCGACACCATGTCGAACCCGGCCCACACCAGCTCCTTCACCAGCGCCGGTTCGGCTCGCATGTAGGTCCCGCCGCTCTCGTTCATCGCGTACGGCTCGTAGTCGTGGAACAGCATCTCGAGATTCGTGAAGGCTGCGTCGGCGCCGCGAATCATCTCGATGAGACGCGTGAAGGCCGGCTCGGTGAAGACTGAAATCGGGCGCGTGATGATCGAATCGCCGGCGAGCGCGAGCGAGAGCGACGGGGATTGCGCGCGCGGAGCGCCGCTCAGCAGGCAGACGCCGAGCACCACCACCGCGCACCCACGCAGGACCTGCATCATCGTCTTAACCCCTCGGTTCACTTGAGTTGAGCATCCATTTGCCACCGGCATCCTGTGCCGCCCCAGCGGGCCAGGTCAAGGGTGGCGAGTGCAAACATAATAAGCAGATGCGAACTCTTTCTATCGTCATCGGGACGGCGTTTGCAGCCGTCTTCGTAGTCGTCGGCGCGGCGCAGGGACCCGGCGGGATGCGAAGTGGGACGCGGGTGACGCCGGGACAGCCGTGCCCCGCTGGAACGACCGAAGTCCGGCCCGGCAGCTGCCAGGCCCCGGAGGTCCCGGCCCCGAGCATTCTCGACTACCGCCCGAAGTCGACGTTGGTTACGCCGCAGCATCCGGTCCCGCGCGCGAAGTTTCCAGCCATCGACGTGCACGGGCACCCGGGCAACCTGACCACACCCGACGCGATCAACCGGGTCGTCGCGGAGATGGACAAGCTCAATCTCGGCGTCATGGTGGTGGCGGAGAACGTCTCCGGAGCCAGGCTGACGCAAACGCTCCAGGCGCTGTCGGCGAGCCCGCACAAGAACCGGTTCAGCGTCATGGCCGGCGTGGACTTCCGGAACGTCGGGCCGGCATGGGCCGAGAAGGCAGTGGCGCAGCTCGAGGCCGACGTCAAGGCAGGCGCGGTGGGCGTCGGCGAGATCCCGAAGTCGTTCGGCCTCAACACCACCAAGCCCGATGGCAGCCGCCTCAAGGTGGACGATCCGGCGCTCGACCCGCTCTGGGACGCGTTCGCGCGTCTCGATGTCCCGGTCTTCATGCACACCGCCGAGCCGCAGGAGTTCTTCCAGCCCTCCGACTACACCAACGAGCGCTGGCTGGAGCTGGCGCTGTTCCCCAGCCGCCGCAATAACCAGCCGGGCCAGGTCACGTTCGAGGCACTGATGACTGAGCGCAACAACGTCTTTCGGAAGCACCCGAAGACGCGCTTCATCGCCGCGCATTTCGGCTGGCACGCCAACGACCTGGGGCGTGCCGCGAAGATGCTGGACGAGTTCCCGAATGTCACTGTCGAGTGCGGGGCGGTCCTCTACGATCTCGGCCGGCAGCCGCGCGTCGCGCACGATTTCTTCGAGAAGTACCAGGACCGCATCATGTTCGGGAAGGACGCGTTCGAGCCCAGCGAATATCCGTACTACTGGCGGGTCTTCGAGACCAACGACGACTACTTCGACTACTACCGCGACTATCACGCGTTCTGGAAGCTGTACGGGATCGGGTTGTCCGACCCCGTACTCCGGAAGGTTTACGCCGACAACGCTCGGCGGGTGATCAAGGGTCTGCCGAAGCCTTAAGGTCTTGGAGTCTTGAGGTCTTGGGGTCGATTCGCGGTCGTGAACATCGTTAACGCGTGCCACCGCTGACCGCAGAAGCAGAGACGGTGGCGACCTGCCACCAACCCTGCCCCTCGTCCGCAAAGACGCGCATCAGAAGCATCGAGACACCGCTTGCCGAAGTCTCCTTCCACCTGGCAATCGCGACTTTGTCCCACACGCGAATACCCTGGAATTCGTGTTTCGGACGTGGCCGCGCGCGATCGATCACGCTACTTCCCTCCGCGCCGAATCGGACGATGCCTCCGGGCAACACGCGCGAGTGCTCAGGCGCCATCAGTTTGAGATACGTCGCCCGATCGCCGTTAAAGAACGCATCCTGGATCTGCTTCTGCACCGCGAACACCGCCGCCTGTGCCGGCGTCAGATCTGCGGGCGCGACCCAGTCCGACGGCGTCGGTCCGCTCTCTCGTGTCGAAGAGGGCGGTGGCGGCAGGTCGCCATCAGACGCTCCGTGAACGGCCGCGAGACGCCAACCCGCCCCGCCGTTCTTCGTCCAGATCCACACGGCGCGTCCACCGGCGTTCTTCAGCCGCTGGACCGCACTGGCGCCATACACTCGAACCGCTTCGTCGACGTGCCGGGTAGGCTTCGACGACGGCGCCTGCGCCTTTAACTCGGTGAGGCGTTGCGCCTTTGTTATCACGGTAGTCCCTCCGACAGGCACCGCGCTGTAGTCGTCCGCCGTCAGTCGATCGACCGCCGCCAGGTCGCGTGCATCGACAGCCCGCTCGCGATCGTCGATGGCCTTCAAAAGCGCTGGATCAGTCCCCGCCTGCAGGGCTGGGGTCAGACTCTGTGCCTGCGCCAGGATGGCGCCAAGCACGAACGTCCACAAAGCCGCCGCAATCAGCTTCGCCATCGACGCCTCCTGCTTTTTTCCCTCTTTGGCCTTTTGCCTTCTTGCCTTCTGCCTTCTGCCTTCTGCCTTTCTCTCTTGCCTTCCCCGCCTTCAGCGCGGCTGGGACGTGGTTAGCTGGGGCGCGGCCGTGGCGAGCGCCATCGCCGCCCACGCGGTGCCGGCGGTGGAGATGAACTGGTCGCGGCCGTAAGGGAAGCCGCTTTCGAAATACGGCTGCAGCCAGATCGACCGTGTCTGGACGTGCCATGTGCCATCGGCCGCCTGCGTTTTCAGCAAGTAGTCGACGCCCTTCTGGAACGCCACATCGTTCGGCGGCATCTTCCCTGCCGCCGACAACGCGAACAGCGCCTGGCCTGTCGCGTACGCGTCGGTCGGCATGCCCGGCAGCTGGCTCCATCCGCCGTCAGGCTGCTGCATCGCGACGAGCGACCGCGCGGAGCGTTTCGCGCTCTCGGAGCCGTCGTGCGCCCATGCCAGCGCCAGCGCGTGGAACGCGCGATCCTGCGTGGTCCTGGGCGCGGACGCCTCCAGCCAGGCCAGGGCTCGCGTAATCGCGTCGGCGGCGCGCCGCTCCATCCCGGCCGGTGTGTAGTGCCTCACCGCGAAGATGCAGACTGCCGCGGCCTGGAAATCACCGGCATTCATCGGCGGACGCCGGCTTTCGTTCCCCGACCAGCCTCCGTTCGGCGACTGCAGCGAGAGGATCGCGCGCACCGCGGCATCGGTGAACGCGCTCTTCGGCACGCCGTTCATCCCGAAGTCCACCAGCTCCCAGGCCGTGCTCGGCGCACTGACCACGCCGCTCAGGTCCATCAGCCGCTCGGGCGTGGGCATCATCGACTGCGGGAGCTGTGGCACTTCCTTCGGCGCCGCCAGACCGCGGCTTCTCGCGAAACCGGCGGCCGCCGACGGCAGGTCCTGGGAATGGCACGAGTTGCAGCCGCCGATGCGGATGAAGTTGTAGCTCTGCTTCGCCGTCATCTCGAGCGCCTGTGAAACGGCTTCGGGGATCGGGCGCGGTGTGCCGGCGCCGATGATCCCGTGTGACTTCGCGGCCGCGATCTGCGCCGTGGCCATCCCGCCGAGCAGCCGCGTGACTTCGGTGTCGCCGCGCTTGCTGGCCAGATCGCGAGCCGTTTCGCCGTAGTCGCCCTCGAAGGTCGTATCGGCACCGCGGGCCAGCAGCGCCTTCACGACGCCGGCCGGCATGGCGTCGGAGCTTGCGGCGAGCATGAGCGGCGAATAGCCGCGCACGTTCCGCGCGTTCACCTCCGCGCCATGGTCGAGCAGGAGGCGAACGGTTTCTTCGACCCCGGCCGTGCTCGCGTTGCCGAGCGCGGTCTCGCTGCGCTTGGTACGGACCTTCGCGTCCGCGCCCTTGTCGAGGAGGAACCGGATCACCTCCGGGTTGCCGTCAGCCGCCCCGAGGATCAGCGCGGTTTCGCCGGCGCCATTCCGCGTGTCAACGGCTGCCTTGGCCTCGACCAGCATCCGGGTCGCCTCGAGATCGCCACGCTGAGCGGCGGCCATCAAGGGCGTGCGGCCGTTGGCCATGCCGAGGTTTGGATCCGCGCCGGCAGCCAGCAATTGGCGTATCGCCCCGTTGGTGCTGGCCATCGTGGCCGCCTGATAGAGAGGCGTCCGCCCTTCAACCTGCTTCGCGTTCACATTGGCGCCGCGCGCGATGAGCACACGAACCTTGGCCTCGTCGTCGATGGCCCAGTGGAGCGGAGTGGAGCCGCGGCGGTTCTTCGCGTTCACGTCGGCGCCGGCGTCGAGAAGTAGTGTGAGCGTATCGACGGTACCGAAGCCGGAGGCGTGGTGGAGCGGCGTCGAGCCACCCGGATCGGCGGCTTTCACCAACTCGTGGTTCGCGGCGATCAGCGTCGCGACGGTCGAGGCGTTGCCGCTCCGGACGGCCGCGATGAGTGCTGCCAGGGCCGGGTCGACCGGCTTCGGCGGCGCCTCCTCGGCGACGTCGTTACGGAAGTCCGCGCCCTGGTCGATCCAGGCGCGCAGGATGCCGATCTCCTCTGGCAGCAGCGCGCCGGTTGGCGGCATCTGCATCCCGCCGTCGCCGTTCACGAGGCGGTGAATCAGCTTGCTGTCGGCGCTCTTGCCGGGCACGATCACCGGCCCGTAGTCACCGCCTCGGAGCGCGTTCTGGCGCAGATCGAGCCGGAGGCCGGCCTGCTGCACCTCGGGTCCGTGGCAGCCGTAGCAGTTCTGCTGCAGCAGCGGTTTCACGTCAGCCGCGTAGTCCACGGCGCGCGCGGCAGGCGGAGGGAAGGGCGCCTGCTGGGCAGAAATAGTCAGGAATGGCACCAGCGCGGTGACGGCGGCTGCAGCGAGGATTGTCCTCATTGTTCCTCCTCGGGTGGACCGGCCGACGAACGAAACGGACGAGAGCCGACGGCGACGGCGGAAAAAGCGGTGGAGCGGAAGGCACGTATCCCACCCCACCGGAGGTGGCTTACAGGAGGTGAAGCTGAGAGGAGAGACGGCCTCCTTCTGCGTTTTCCCATACTCATCTCGGCCTGAAATGACGCCGAGATAGCTGAGTCAGTCGAGCGACAGAGCGCGACAGTGCGAGCGAGACTCGCGTCAAGGCCATGTCGAGCCAGTGGCCTATCGCTTTGTGCCTCCCTGAGCCGGCACGGATGTGTACTCGTGGTCAGGAACCCGCGGGGAGCGGCAAGGACTCGGCCGTCAGACAGACGACGGGCCGGCGCCACGAGGACGCCGGCCCGCATTACTTCCAACTTCTCGGTTCTGACTTCGCCTTCTCTTACGCGCCCGGCTTGCGCGGCGCCATGGCCCGCTCCGTCGAGGGCGGCACGAGCCCCTTGGCCCGCATGTAGGCGGCGCCGGTTCCGTACATCTCGTTGTTGTGCGACGTGAGGCCGGCGATGATCGACCCGCGCGCGACTTCGTTCTGGCCCTGCTTCACGAGCTCGCCAACGTTGGCGTCGGTCAGGCCCTTCACCGCATCGTCGCAGAAGGCATAGGCATCGTTGATCGCCTTTACGAACTCCGCCTTCGTCTTGAGGAGCTCCTCGAGGTTCTTGCCCTGGTTCGGGTTGGGCACGTTCCTCAAGGCCGCGCAGGCGCCATACATGCTGTTGGCGGCGTGCGCGAAAAGCTGCCCGAACATCCGCGAGTCGGCATGCGGCTTGTAGCCGTAATCGGCCTCCGGCATCTTTTCGGCCATCTCGGTGAGGTTGCGCTTGACGCCGTCGTAGGCGCGCTGGAGCCCCATGGCCAGGGTGACCTTCTGGGGCGGCCCGCCCATCTGAGCGAGGGCGGGAGTGGCCGCCAGCAGGGCGACCGAAGCAAAGGCGAGTACACGTGTCATCGTCTGAAGGCTCCTTTGAACCGTGGCGTTTCCGTTGCTGGAAACCCAAGGAATGTAGCCGATAGCCGCTCAGTCGGCAACTTCCTCCAGCCCGCGACCGGTGGTGCTCGGCGCGAACAACGCGATGTCGATCATGACCACCAGCATCGCGACGCTGACGGCGCCGAAGGCGGCCTCGGATCCGACGTTGTTCAGGAGCGGCAGCAGGACGAACGGCATCGCCGCGCTCGACAGCCGGCTCAGGCCATACGCCGTCCCGGCGGCGGTGGCCCGAACCGAGGTCGGGAAGATCTCGGCCTGGAACACGTGGAAGGCGTTGGAGAAGACGTTGGCGGCCATCGTGTACGCGAGTCCGAGCGGGACGATGAGCGTCGCAGACCGCGCCGCGCCGAGGCCGAGACCGAACACCGCCATCAGGAACGCGGCGCCGACGATCAGCCAGCGCCGATCGACCCGTTCGACAATTGGAATCGACAGCGCCGAGCCCAGTGGATACCCCAGGAACACGATCGACGTATAGGCGAGCGAGTTGACCACCGAATAGCCCTTCGCGACGAGCACGATTGGCACGAGCGTCCCGAAGCCGTAGTAGCCGACGGCCTGGAATATCTGGAACACCCAGAGCATCAGCGTGCGGGCGCGGTAGGAAGGCGAGAACAGCGTGCTGAACGACACTCGCGGTGGCCGCCTGGAATCGGCGGCGAAGCGCGGCGCCGACGTCACGCGCTCGCCATCAACGGTTGACGCCGCTTCGGCCTCCATGGCGCTGACGATCTGGTGCGCGCGATCGTAGCGGCCGGCGGTCTCGAGCCACCGCGGGGACTCGGGGAGCCAATGACGCAGCACCCAGATGATGGCGCCGCCCAGCGACCCGATCACGAAGACCCAGCGCCATCCGGCGATTCCAAACGGCGAAAGCGGCACCAGGACTCGTGCAAGCCAGCCCATTGCCGGCACGCCGGCGAAGCCGAGGGTGTAGGCCAGCGCCGTGTACCGCCCGCGGTGCCGGGCGGGCAGCAACTCGCCGAGATAGGCGTCGCACAGCGGCGGCTCGGCCCCGAGGCCGATGCCCGCGACGAACCTCGACACGACCAGCGTCGCCGCATTCGGAGCACAGGCGCCGATGAACGTAAACACCGAGTAGAGCGCGAGGTTGATCATGAACGCGGTGCGGCGGCCGAAGCGATCGGCAAACGCGCCGAGACCTGCCGCGCCGACGAACATGCCGAGGAAACCGGACGCGACCACGACCTGCAGCTGCACGGGCGTCAGCTCGAACTCGCGGGTCAGCACCGTCGCCAACACACCGGCCAGGAAGATGTCGAACAGGTCGAAGAACACGCCGATGCCGACGATGAGCGTGGCAAGACGGTGAGTGCGGACGATCGGCAGCCGGTTCAGACGCTCGGCAATCGACGGCGGCGGCAGCGACATGCGCAGGAGCTTAGCTCGACCCGCCTCCGCCCGACCATTCGCGTCGAGCTTGGGCGCGGCAGGCTGAAGATGCCGTGTCGCACCCGTCGCACCCCGCACCCGTCGCACCGACGTGCTATAAGTTGGGATTCGATGCCCATTCGACGTCGCTCGCCGTCATCATCACGGGTCGTTCGCGTCGGCCTCAGCCAGATGGAGTGCGGTCCGGATCCGGCGGCGAACCTCGAACGTCAGGTCGCGCTTGCCGAGCGCGCCTTGCGGGGCGGCGTGTCGATCTTCTGTACTCAGGAGCTGTTCCGCTCGCAGTACTTCTGCCAGGTTGAAGATCATCGCTTCTTCGAGCTGGCCGAGACGATTCCCGGCCCCTCCACGGACGCTCTCGGTGCGTTGGCGCGCAAGCACAAGGCGGTGATCATCGCGTCGCTCTTCGAGAAGCGGGCCGCGGGCCTGTACCACAACACAGCGGTGGTCCTCGAATCGGATGGCTCGATCCTCGGGATCTACCGCAAGATGCACATCCCGGACGACCCGCTCTACTACGAGAAGTTCTATTTCACGCCTGGGGATACCGGGTTCCGCGCCTGGCGTACCACGCACGGGTGCATCGGCGTGCTGGTGTGCTGGGATCAATGGTTCCCCGAGGGCGCGCGCCTCACCGCGTTGCAGGGTGCCGAAATGCTGTTCTACCCCACCGCGATCGGCTGGCATCCGAAAGAACGGGCGCAGTACGGGAAGGCGCAGCACGATTCGTGGGAGGTGATTCAGCGCAGCCACGCGGTGGCCAATGGCTGCTATGTCTGCGTTCCGAACCGCACCGGTCGCGAACGAATCCTCGACGCGAAGGGAAAGCCGGTGAACCGGGCGGGGATCCAGTTCTGGGGGCAGTCGTTCGTCGCCTCTCCGGACGGTCAGATCGTCAAGCGGGCGGCCGCCGACCGCGAGCAGGTGATGGTGGTGGACTGCGACCTCGACAACGTGGAGTTCAGCCGCACGCACTGGCCGTTCCTCCGCGATCGGCGCGTCGATGCCTACGGCGACTTGAGCCGCCGGTTCTCCGACTAGTCGCCCGTGCCCCGCCCACCCGCACCCGCCCGCACCCGGCGTGCGTCCGTGACAGCCGACACTCCGCGGGAGCTCGGCTACTCGTTCCCGCCTGAGTGGGCGCGGCACACGGGCACCTGGATCAGCTGGCCGCGCCCCGAGGGAATTTCGTTCCCGGATCGGTATCACGACTGCATCGAAGGCGTGATCGGCGTCATCAAGACGATCGCCCGCTTCGAGCCGGTCCATCTCAACGTGCCGAACGGCAACTACCGGCGCATCGTCTCAGAGACACTCCGGGCGCGCCGCGTGCCCATGCGCCGCATCCGCTTCCACGAGATCCGCACCAACGAATGCTGGACGCGCGATCACGGGCCCGCCTTCGTCCTGCGGACCCGTCGGGGGCATACCGAGGCGGCAATCGTTGACTGGGGCTTCAACGCGTGGGGCGGCAAGTATCCGCCGTACGGCGATGACGACGCGGTGCCGACGAAGGTCGCGCACGAGCTCGAGCTGCCGGTATTTGCGCCGGGCATCGTCATGGAAGGCGGCGCAGTCGATTTCAACGGCGCCGGCAGCATCCTGACGACGACGTCGTGCCTGCTGAACAAGAACCGAAACCCACACCTGTCGAAGGCGGAGATCGAGCGTTGCCTCTGCGATTACTACGGTCAGGAGCAGGTGCTGTGGCTCGGCGACGGTATCGAGGGCGACGACACAGATGGACATATCGACGACCTGGCCCGCTTCGTCGATCCGCGAACGATCGTCATCGGTATCGAGCGGGATCGACGAGACGCCAACTTCGCGGTGCTCCAGGACGCGCGACGGCGGCTGGCGAGGATGCGCGACCTCGCCGGACGACCGTTCACCGTCGTCGAATTGCCGATGCCGCGCAGGGTCGTCTGGAAACGGCAGCGCTTACCCGCGACCTACATGAACTTCTTCTTCGTCAACGGCGCTGTGCTGGTGCCCACCTTCGGTCAGCCGGAGCGGGACCGTCGCGCTCTCGAAGCGTTCCAGCGCGTGCTTCCTGACCGTCGCGTCGTCGGCGTGGACTGCCGCGCGCTCATCTGGGGACTGGGCGCCATTCACTGCCTGACGCAACAGCAGCCTGCCTGGTAGGAGCGAGACTCGCCCTCCTCATTGCACACGCCACGGTGAGATGCCGGGCCAGCCGCGCATGGCCTCGATCGCCCACGCGGCCGATTTGTCCGCGTGGCAGCTCGTACAGGCGTTCGGCATCTTGAACTGTTCGGTCAACCTGGGTGCGATGAACGCGAAGGTGTGGCTCCGGACGTTGACATCGGCAATCGTCTGCTCGATTGCGGGCATGTGACAGGCTACGCATTCACTCCCGGCGCTTCCCTGCTGGTGATGCGTGTGCTGCTCGAGGGTCTGGGCATGCGGGCCATTGGGTGACGTCGGCCCGTGACAGCTCAGGCAGACGCTGCGAGCCGGCTTGATCAGGTCAGCGGGATTCGATGTGCCGTGGGGATCGTGACAGGCGAAGCAGGTGACGCCGCGGCGGTACATGACGCTCTGGACGAAATCGTTCCCCTGCATCCGGTTCTTGTGAGCGGTGCCGTCGGGAAAATGCGTGAACGTCTGCTGCCCGATGGTGTGCTCTTCGAGCCGCCAGTAGTCCTTGAGGTTGCCTCCCTGATTGAAGCCGACCGGCCAGTCGTAATACTGGCTCTCGATCGGATTGCTGAGGGGCTGCCCCTGTGAGTGACACTGGATGCAGGTGTCGTTCGCGCGGACGAAGTCGAGACGCGCCGGGTTGACGATGTTGGCGCGAGCCGGCGCCTTGACATGGTCGCTGCCCGGCCCGTGGCATTTCTCGCACCCGACGTTCCACTCGGTCACCGCCCTGGTCTTGATGTCGTAGTTGACCGAGTGGCACCCGTCACAGAGCGGCCCGGTCGGTCGCTGCGCGTTATCGGCCGGGTAGAACTTCACCCACCAATCGGTGTTTGGGGCGACGAAGTACGGCCGCCACACCCGATGGGTCACATCCCACTGGGCCGGCAGCGGGAAATAGTCGTTGCCAACCTTCTTGAAGTAACGCTGCTTCCAACGGCTGCCGTAAACGAAGGCGACATCGTCCAGCGAGAAGGTACGTAGCGGATCGGCTGCCTTGAAGTCCGGCAGCACCGCCTCGGGGTGCTCGCGGGGATCGCGAACGACGTTGGCCATGCGGGTTTTCGACCACCGTTCGTAGGTCTGGGTGTGGCACGGCCGGCACGAGGCGGAGCCTACGTAGAGCGGTCCCGTTTGACCTGCCGGACGACCAGCCGGAGGTTGCGCCCCGGCAGATGCCGGGGCCCAACTCAAGAGGGCCGCGCAGACTCCCGCCCCTCCCGCAATCCGAGCGATGGACCGACTCATCATCTGCCCACACCATACCTCTGAAAGCGTCCGGTTTGGCGCAGCACGAGGCAAGGGTTGGCAATTCGCGACGGCTATACTCGACACCAGCATGTTCCTGCCCCTCAGCGACGCGCCGAATCCCCAACGCGTGCCGTGGATGAACTACTTCCTGATCGCGATGAACCTCGCGGCCTTCGCGCTCTTCACGCTGCCGCTCGGGGTGGCGCCGGTGGACCCACGGGATCCGCGGCTCGCGGAATACATCGCCGCGGTACGCTCGTCGATTCCGCCGGACGTTCCGCTGCAGGCCGTGCTTCGGGACCTGACAAGCTACGATCTGTTCGTCTTCGCGCACGGCTTCAGGCCCGGCGCTCCGCACGCGATCGATCTGCTCACCTCGATGTTCCTGCATGGCGGGTTCATGCACCTGTTCGGGAACATGCTGTTCCTCTGGATTTACGGCGACAACGTCGAGTACCGGCTCGGGCGCGTGCGTTATCTGATCGCCTACCTGGCAACCGGCGCCGCCGCGACGCTCTTCTACGCCCTGCTCGATCCGGATTCGATGCTTCCGCTCGTCGGAGCGTCTGGCGCCATCTCCGGCGTGCTCGGGTTCTACTTCCTGTGGTTCCCGCGCAACGTGGTGCGTGTGTTCGTGTTCCTGTTTCCCATCTTCCTGCGCGTGGTCGAGTTCCCGGCCCGGCTGGTGCTCGGCGCCTATCTGGTCATCGACAACCTGCTGCCGATGCTCTTCACCGCCGGACAGTCAGGCGGCGGTGTCGCCCACGGCGCGCACATCGGCGGCTTCGTCGCGGGACTCGCCTGGGCATGGATCGCCGACCGTTCGGCCGCCAGCAGTACGCCGTACGAATATGCCGGCGCGGCGCGGCAGGCAGTCGCTCCGAGCGTGGTCCAGGCGGCCCTCGATCGGGGCGACATGGAGGGCGCCGCCCGCGCGTATTTCGCGACGCCGAGCCCCGAGGCGCTGGAGCCCTCGAGCTGTCTCGCTCTGGCCAACTGGCTGGCGGAGAACGGCCACACCGACGCGGCCCTGGCCGTGTACCGGCGATTCCTCCGCGCGCACTCGGCAGATGCCGGGATCGCCCGGGCCCATCTTGGGGCCGGCCTGATGGAACTCCGGCGCGGCCAGCTCGCGCCTGCGTATCAGCACCTGCAGGCGGTGCTCGATCAGCGTCCCTCGGCAGAGATCCGGGCAGCCGCCGTCGACGCGCTGCAGGAGATCGCGGAGCTGCAGAAGTACCCGATGCGGCGTTACGCGTCGGGAGCGAACTGACCGGTCGAGCTCGCGCATTCCAGTAACATTCGAGACGTGTCCAGCCGGTTGCGGCCTCAAGCTGATCAGGCGTTCTCGCGCGCCGCCGGCGCGCCGCTCGTCCCGGGCAATCAGGTGACGCTGCTCCGCGACGCGCGCGAGAACTACCCCGCCTGGCTCGACGCGATCGCCCGCGCCGAGAAGTGGATTCATTTCGAGCTCTATCTCATTCACAGCGATCGCGCCGGACGGATGTTTGCCGAAGCGCTCGCCGAGCGGGCCCGGGCCGGCGTCCGCGTCCGGCTCCTCACCGACTGGCTGGGCAGCATCGGCAAGACCTCGTTCTCCTACTGGCGGCAGCTGCGCGCCGCCGGCATCGATGCCCGCACCTTCAATCGCCTCAGCCTGTCCTCGCCGTTCTCGTGGATGTCCCGCGATCATCGCAAGGCACTCTGCGTCGACGGCCGCGTCGCGTTCGTCACCGGGCTCTGCGTCGGCGAGCAGTGGCTGGGCGATCCGGAGAAGGGCATCGAGCCGTGGCGAGACACCGGCGTCTCGATCGCCGGGCCGGCTGTCGCCGATGTCGAGGCCGCATTCGCGCACGTCTGGAGCCACGCCGGCGCCGCGCTCCCCGACGAGGAGCAACTCGGTCCCGAGCAGATCCCCGACGCCGGCGACACCGCCCTGCGGGTGATCGCGTCGATGCCGGCCGGCGGCGGGATGTTCCGCCTCGATCAACTCGTCACCGCGCTCGCCCGCCGCACGCTGTGGGTAACCGACGCGTATTTCGTCGGCGTCAACGCCTATGTCGAAGCCTTGTGCAGCGCGGCCCGCGACGGCGTCGACGTGCGGCTGCTCGTGCCTGGCAGCGGCAGCGACATCGCGATGATCCAGCGCCTGACCCGCGCCGGCTACCGCTCGCTGCTCGATGGCGGCGTCCGCGTCTTCGAGTGGAACGGGCCGATGATCCACGCCAAGACCGCGGTCGCCGACGGGAAGTGGGCCCGGGTCGGCTCGACCAACCTGAACGTCCAGAGCTGGCTCGGCAACTGGGAGCTCGACGTCGCGATCGAGGACGAGCGCTTCGGACGCGAGATGGAGGTGATGTACGAGAAGGACCTCGAGAACGCCTCCGAGATCGTACTCAGCCGCCGCCGCGTGCTGCCCGCCTCGCCTCGTGCCAGGACGTCGACCCCGTACGTTCGGGCCCAGCGCCGCCATCGCGGACGAGCCGCGCGAGCCGCCGCTGGCGCGCTGCGCATCGGTCATACCTTCAGCGCCGTGTTGACCGCGAGGCGAACCGTAGCGAGGGCCGAAGCCATAACCCTGTTCTACGGTGCGGCTCTGGCGCTGGCACTCGCGGTGGTCGCGTTCATCTGGCCCACGGCGCTGGCCGCGCCCATCGGGGTCATCGTCGCCTGGCTCGGTCTCGCCTGGTCGGTTCGGGCGGTGAAACTCTTGTGGAAGCGTCCCGAAGACGGGCTTGCGGCCCCAAACGGCCAGGCGGTGCCTGCCGAAAGCGAGCGAAAGGCGAGCGAAGCCTGATATACTAGGGTGTTTCGTTTTCCGCCGGTAAGAGGTCCAGGGACGCTATCTGCGCTATCTGCGCCATCTGCGTCATCTGTGGCCCGGATCCGGCAGCAAGGACATCACGATGAAGGCTGGCATTCACCCCGAATATCACGAGGTCACCGTCCACTGCGCCTGCGGCGCCAGCTGGAAGACCCGCTCCACCAAGAAGGATCTCCACCTCGAAATCTGCTCGAACTGCCATCCGTTCTTCACCGGACGGCAGAAGCTGATCGACACCGAGGGACGCGTCGACCGCTTCACCAAGAAGTTCGGCGCACAGACCGTCGAGGCCAGAAAGGCCGCGGCGAAGGAAGCAAAGGCGAAGAAGGCCGCTTCCAAGCCCAGCTAGGCTGCGCGCGGCAGGCTGCAGACTTCAGCCTCAGGCCTTCAGGCCTGGTCATCGATGGGCTCCAGGAACAAACTGGAGCCCATTGTCTTTCTACCCAGTTTTCTTTCGAGGCGACGCAGCCGGTGTTCGGCCGCATCGCGTTGTCGGCCGCTGACCGGATTGCTGAACAGCTGCCGCGCGTGTGCGTGAGCCGTGTTCAGGTCGCGGGCGCGGTGCTCGTGATAAATCGCAAGCGCCTCGCGGGCTTCGTGTCGAAGCACTGCTGGACATCTCGGCAGATCGGCCAGTTGCTGCCACGCCTCAGCCGCATCCCTCCAGCGCCCGGCCCGGCGGCGGCAGTACGCCAGCCGCCGGAGCGCATCGGCAAGCGTCTCGGGATCGCGCCCCACTTTGCCCAACCGATCGATCGCTTGCAGATACGAGGCCTCCGCCTCCTCGCGACGTCCGGCGCGGTCGTAGATGCGCGCCAGCCCCAGGCACTCGTACGGCGACAACGCAGCGGACGGGCCGCGCTCGACCAGCGTCAGCGCCCGCGCCATCACCAGCGCCAGTGACACCAGATCGAGGCGGTTGTGTTCGAGCACCGCTTCGAGCGGGCGGGCGTCGCCGTCCCGAACGAACCGGAAATAGCGTGAGGGGATCTCGAAGCCGGGCACGTCGCCAACGCGGTGGACGCCGGCGATCAGCTTTTCGAGAGTCCCGAGCGAGCAACTCGCCTCGCTCGCTCCCTCCCACTCGCCGCGGGCCCGCCACAGCCGGCGTGCCGGGTGCAGCATGTCCACGTGCGGGCGGCCTTCGAGCGGAAACGGCTGCCGGTGAAACAGGTAACGCGTTTCGATCAACGGCACGTCGAACGAGCGGCCGTTGAAGGTGACAATCGCGCCACGCTCCGCCGCCCAGGCGCTCATCTCGGCGAGCAGCGCCCGCTCGTGCTCGTAGCCGGGAAGCAGGAACTGCCTGACCGAGAAGCCATCCCGGTCGAGACAAGCGCAGCCGACGAGGAACGCTTGCGTGCCCGCGCCTCCGGCGAGGCCCGTCGTCTCGAGGTCCAGGAACCAGAGCGGCTGCGCCGCCTGCCGGGAGT
Organism: Vicinamibacterales bacterium; assembly: GCA_035495795.1. Classification (GTDB taxonomy): domain Bacteria; phylum Acidobacteriota; class Vicinamibacteria; order Vicinamibacterales; family UBA2999; genus VFZN01. The sequence continues at coordinate 384 of DATJFF010000004.1, read as the reverse complement.
CGACCGCGTGCGCCGCTGCTTCGCAGTCGGCGCCTGTCGCGACTCGGGAGTCGCAAGGCGTTCGGGAGGAAGCACTGCGGGCGGGAGCGTCACGGCCCTCAGCTTCGCGGCCATCCAAGCGGGTGAGTTCCAGCATCGCCGAGCGGGCTTGCCTCGCCGAAGCGCCGGCGCTGAAAGAATCTCGCGCCGGCGCGGAGGCGGGCCAGGCGCTCGTGAGCAGTGCCAGCGCCTCCTCGCCGTCCAGCAGCACGTCGGCAATGTCGCCGATCGTGATGCGGCCGTACTGGCTTCCAGCCTCGTAGAAGCGATCCACGACGATAGTGGCGCCGTTGGGCAAGGTCGAGACCGAGCCGCCGAGTACTGCCGCCGCCCGCGCGAGGCTGG
>DATJFF010000003.1:0-11431 GCA_035495795.1 Vicinamibacterales bacterium | reverse complement strand
CTCGTCGAGCGGCGTGTTCAGCCCGAGCTTGGTGTTCAGCTTGAGCCGGCCGACCCGCGAGAAGTCGTACTTCTGCGGGTTGAAGAACATGTTCTCGAAGAGCGAGCGCGAGCTGTCGAGCGTCGGCGGATCGCCCGGCCGGAGACGCCGATAGATCTCGATCAGCGCCTCTTCGTGGGTCCGGATCGGATCCTTCTTGAGCGTCTGGGCCAGGATCGGCCCGACGTCGTCGCGCTCGGGGAAGAAGACCTCGATCTTCTCGACGCCCTTCTCGTGGGCGAGCGAGATCACCCGCGCGGTCAGCTCCTCGTTGGCTTCGAGCAGCACCTCGCCGGTGCCGGGATCGACGATGTCGGCGGCGGTGAAGGCGCCCTGGAGCGCCTCGTCGGTGACCTCGATGTCCTTGACCCCGGCCTTGCGCAGCCCCTCGAGGTGGGCCTTGGTGATCTTCTTGCCCTCGTTGATGCTGACATCACCGATCCGCACGTCGCGGCGGGCCCGCTGACCGACCAGGCTGTCGGCGACCGCCCAGTGCTGGGCGTTGTCGCGCAGGTGGACCGTGTCCACGCCGTGGAAGGCGCGGATGATCTCGTCGGCGCCGCGCAGGCCGAGGGCGCGGAGGAACACCGAGGCAAGGAACTTGCGCTTGCGATCGATCCGGACGTAGAGCAGGTTCTTCGCGTCGTACTCGAACTCCACCCACGAGCCGCGGTAGGGGATGATCTGCGCGACGTACAGGCTCTTGTCTTCCGAGTGGAAGAAGGCGCCCGGCGAGCGGTGGAGCTGCGAGACGATGACCCGCTCGGTGCCGTTGATGATGAACGTGCCGTTGTCGGTCATCAACGGGATGTCGCCGAAGTAGACCTCCTGCTCCTTGATGTCGCGGATGGTCTTCACGCCGGTCTCGGGGTCCTTGTTCCAGACCACCAGCCGGATCGTGACCTTGAGCGGCACGGCATAGGTCATGCCCCGCTCCTGGCACTCGTCCACGTCGTATTTCAGCTTGAGCGCGACGGTGTGGCCGCAGATGTCACAGACATCGCCGCGGGCCACGTTCGCCGTCCCGCACTTCGGGCAGAGCACGTCCTTGTCGCCGTAGGGATCGGCGATGAGGGTGTGCCCGCAGTTCTTGCACGGCTTCCGGAGATGGTGCAGGCCCTGCAGCTTGGCGCACTTGCACTCCCAGTTGCCGATCGAGTACTCGATGAACTCGAGCGACGAGTTCTCCCGGAAGTCGCTGATCGGGAAGACCGACTTGAACACCGACTGCAGCCCCTGGTCCTCCCGTTCCGACGGGAGCCGGTTCATCTGCAGGAAGCGCTCATAGCTCTTCCGCTGTATTTCGATCAGGTTCGGGATCGGAACCGTCGTCTTGATCTTCGAAAAATCCCTGCGCTCGCGGTAGACGTTCTTCGGAAGGCTGTACATGCTGTGCTCGAGGGCCGGGGCCAAGGCCAAAGACACGCCGGGCACCGGAGCCCTTCCCGGTGCCCGCTCATCCCGAGATCCGAAGGCTCAGCCCCCACACTTCATAGGGGTGGGCCTTGCCATCTGCCCGACCCGCCCCCGGGGCGCGCCCGTGTCCGGCGAATCGGCGAGCAGATGGATCCTCAACGCAGCCAGCTGAGGGGTAGATCTACTTGATCTCGACCTTCGCGCCGGCCTCTTCGAACTTCTTCTTGATCGCCTCGGCCTCGTCCTTGGGGATCGCCTCCTTGATCGGCTTGGGCGCACCCTCGACGAGATCCTTGGCTTCCTTGAGGCCCAGGCTGGTGACCTCGCGAACGACCTTGATCACGTTGATCTTGTTGGCGCCCACCTCGGTGAGCGTCACCGTGAACTCGGTCTTCTCCTCGGCCGCCGGCGCCGCTGCGCCGCCGCCCGCCATCATCGGCATCCCCATCATCGGCATCGCCGCCGCGGCGCTCACGCCGAGCTCGGCTTCGAGCGCCTTGACGAGCTGCGACAGCTCCATCACGCTGATGCCCTTGATGTAGTCGATCACCTGCTGCTGGTTCACTTCGGCCATTGCACTCTGCTCCTTAAAAAGCCTGTTCGAAAGTCGGCGACGTTCCTACGATTCCTTGCGCTTCTGCTCCGCCTGCGCGAGCACGCTCATCAGGTCGCGCGGCACCGCGCTCAGCACCCGCACCAGCTGGGTCGCCGGGCCCTGCAGCACGGCGAGCAACTGCGCGTAGAGCTCGGGCTTGCCCGGCATGTTGGCGAGGTCGGTCACTTCGGCCGGCTTGATCGCCTGGCCCTGCACCACCGCCGCCTTGATCTGCAGCGTCGGCGCGTTCTTCATGAACGCCGTGAGCGTCTTGGCGAGGGCGACCGGATCCGACTCGGTGAACGCCACCGCGACCGGGCCCTGGAAGTGGGCGGTCAGGCTCTCGAACGTCGTCCCCTTCAAAGCGCGGCGGGCGAGCGTGTTCTTGACCACGCGATAGCCCGCCTTGGCCTTGCGCAGCTCGCGGCGCAGCTCCGTCACCTGGGGCACGTTGATGCCCTTGTAGTCGAGCACAATCGCCGCGTCGGCGCCCTTGAAGACGCCTTCGAGCTGATTGAGCTCGGTAACCTTTTCGGCTCGTGTGACTGCCATGATCCTTGGTTCTCCCCGCGCCTAGCGCTTGGCCGCGGCTTCCACGCGGGTCTCGTCAATCCGCACCCCGGGGCCCATCGTCGAGGACACCGTGATGCTCCGCAGGTACTTGCCCTTGGCCGCCGACGGCTTGGCGCGGACGATGCTGTCGAGCAGCGCCGAGGCGTTCTCGATCAGGTTCTGGGCCGGGAACGACATCTTGCCAACCGGGGCGTGGACGATGCCGGTCTTGTCGACGCGGAATTCCACCTTGCCGGCCTTGATCTCTTTGACGGCCTGGGCGACGTTCGGAGTCACCGTGCCGGTCTTGGGGTTCGGCATCAGGCCACGCGGGCCGAGCACCTTGCCGAGCCGGCCGACCGCCCGCATCATGTCAGGCGTTGCGACCACGGCTTCGAAGTCGGTCCAGCCGCCGTTGATCCGCTCGACCAGCTCCTCGCCGCCAACCACGTCGGCGCCGGCCTCTTCGGCCTCGCGCTGCTTGTCGGCCCCGGCGATGACCAGGACCCGCTTCGACTTGCCGAGCCCGTGCGGGAGCACCACCGTGCCGCGGACCATCTGATCGGCGTGCTTTGGATCCACGCCAAGGCGGATCGACAACCCGACGGTCTCATCGAACTTCGCGAACTTGATCTTCTGGAGCAGAGGCAGCGCCTCGTCCAGCGCGTAGGCGCGATCCTCGACCTGCTGCTTCGCCGCTGAGTACTTCTTCCCGTGATTAGCCATGGCTGCCTTACTGGATGACGTCGAGTCCCATCGATCGCGCCGTGCCCGCCACGGTCCGGACCGCCGACTCCAGCGAGTCGCAGTTCAGATCCGGCATCTTCATCTTCGCGATCTCCTCGACCTGCTTCGCCGTGACCGTGCCCACCTTGTTTTTGTTGGGCTCGGCCGATCCCTTCGCGATATTCGCCGAGCGCTTGAGCAGCACCGCCGCCGGCGGCGTCTTGGTGATGAACGTGTAAGACCGATCCGAGTAGATGGTCACGACTACCGGGATGATCAGCCCGTCGTCCTTCGCCGTGCGCGCGTTGAACGCCTTGCAGAAGTCCATGATGTTGACGCCGTGCGGGCCGAGCGCGGTGCCCACCGGCGGCGCCGGCGTCGCCTTGCCGGCCGGAATCTGGAGCTTCACGAACCCTTGAACCTTCTTTGCCATGATGCGCTTTCGCTAGCCCGCCCGACGGCGGCCTAGAGCTTCTCCACCTGCAGGAAATCGAGCTCCACGGGGGTCGAGCGGCCGAAGATCGTGACCATCACCTTCAGCGTGTTCTTGTCCGTGTTGACCTCGTCCACCAGCCCGTTGAAGCTGGCGAACGGCCCTTCGTTGATCCGCACCTGGTCGCCCTTGTCGAACGAATACTTCGGCTTGGGCTTCTCGGCCGCCGTCTTCACCTGCTCCAGGATCTGTTCGACCTCTTCCTTCGTCAGCGGCGTCGGCTTGGCGCCGGCCCCGACGAAGCCGGTGACCTTCGGCGTGTTCTTGACCACGTGCCACGCGTTGTCGGTCATGTTCATCTCGACCAGGATGTAGCCCGGAAAGAAGCGCTTGGACGACACCACCTTGCGGCCGCCGCGCATTTCCACCACGTCCTCGGTCGGGATGAGGATTTCGCCGATCTCGTCCGAGAGCCCGTACGCCTTGGCGCGCTCGGCCAGCGACTCGGCCACCTTGCGCTCGAACCCGGAGTAGGTGTGGACGATGTACCAGTGCTTGCTGAGGTCGTCGGTCATACGCCACTCACGCCGAAGCGCCTCAGGATCCATTGCACGCCCGCGCTGAACATCAAATCGACGGCGAACAGATACACGCCAAAGAAGATCGACGTCAGGATCACCACCAGGGTCGTCGCGTAGACCTCGCGCTGCGAGGGCCACGTGACGCGCTTCATCTCGTTGCGCACCTCGGTGAAGAACTCACCGGCCCGGCCCCACCACGCCAGCGCGCCGCGCGTCGTGTCGCTCGTCTGGTCTGTCGTTTCAATCGCCACTGGACGTTCCTCGACCGCTCGTTCCGAGTTTGGCAGGCCAAGAGGGACTCGAACCCCCAACCCCCGGTTTTGGAGACCGGTGCTCTACCAGTTGAGCTATTGGCCTACGCCAACCCTTCTGCTTTAGCTTCTGCCCTTTTGCCCTACGCGTTACTTCTGCTCTTTGTGCCCCGTGTGCTTGCGGCAGAAGCGGCAGTACTTGCTGAATTCGAGACGGCCCGTCGTCTTCTTCTTGTTCTTGGTCGTGCTGTAGTTCCGGCGCTTGCACTCACCGCACGCCAACTGAACGATGTCTCTCATCGCCTGGTCCTTGCTGGTGCAGGGGTGCAAAGGTGGACAGGTGCACGGAGCAGCTCAGCCCTCGTCGCACCCATCCCCCTCTGCACCGTGCACCCGTTACTCGATGATGTCGGTCACCGTGCCGGCGCCGACCGTTCGGCCGCCCTCGCGAATCGCGAACCGTGCGCCCTTCTCGAGCGCTGTCGGCGCGATCAGGGTTGCGGTGATCTGCGTGTTGTCTCCCGGCATGATCATCTCGACGCCTTCGCCGAGGTTCAGCGTGCCGGTCACGTCCGTAGTCCGGATGTAGAACTGCGGACGGTAGCCGTTGAAGAACGGCGTGTGGCGGCCGCCCTCGTCCTTCGACAGGACGTAGACCTCGGCCTTGAACTTGGTGTGCGGCTTGATCGAGCCGGGCTTGGCCAGCACCTGGCCGCGCTCGACGTCCGCCTTCTCGACGCCGCGGAGCAGCACCCCGACGTTGTCGCCGGCGACGCCCGCGTCGAGGAGCTTCCGGAACATCTCGACGCCCGTGACCACCTTCTTCTCGGTGGGCTTGAAGCCGACGATCTCGATTTCCTCGCCGACCTTCACCTGGCCGCGCTCGATGCGCCCGGTCACCACCGTGCCACGACCCGAGATCGAGAACACGTCCTCGATCGGCATCATGAACGGCTTGTCGATGTCGCGCTCCGGCAGCGGGATGTACGAATCCAGCGCCTCCATCAGCTTGACGATGCTCTCGACGCCATCGGCCTCGCCGTTGAGCGCCTTGAGGGCGGACACGCGCACCACCGGCAGGTCGTCGCCAGGGAAGCCGTAGCCCTTGAGCAGCTCGCGGACCTCGAGCTCGACCAGATCCAAAAGCTCCGGATCGTCGACCGCGTCGACCTTGTTCAGCGCCACGACGACGTAGGGCACGTTCACCTGCTTGGCCAGCAGCACGTGCTCGCGGGTCTGCGGCATCGGGCCGTCCACCGCGCTCACGACCAGGATGGCCCCGTCCATCTGGGCGGCGCCGGTGATCATGTTCTTGATGTAGTCGGCGTGGCCCGGGCAGTCGACGTGCGCGTAGTGCCGCTTGGCGGTCGCGTACTCGACGTGGCTGCTCGCGATGGTCAGAATCTTGGTGTCGTCACGGCGACCCTGCGACTCCGACGCCTTGGCGACCTCGTCGTAGGGAACGAACTTCGCCCACCCCTTGTCGGCGGCGACCTTCGTCAGCGCCGCAGTCAGCGTGGTCTTGCCGTGGTCGATGTGGCCAATCGTGCCAACGTTGACGTGTGGTTTGGACCGGTCAAATTTCTCTTTCGCCATGACTCGCTCTTCGCTTCCTCGAGGACCGACCAGCCGGCCCCGTGCCGGTGTCGTTGCTCTGCACCACCCGGGTGCCTATGTTCGCTTCGGCAGTAAGGCACCCGGCGGCCTTACCGCACTGCACTGGAGCCGATGACCGGGATTGAACCGGTGACCTCGTCCTTACCAAGGACGCGCTCTGCCAACTGAGCTACATCGGCCTTCGCCCTCGGCCCTGCTCACGCGCCGCGGGCTTCGGCCGACAAGTCGGCCACTCGCTCCCGAACGCAGAGGCGAGGCCTCAATCGACTCTCACACTTGGCGGGGCTGGCCAGCCGACGCTCGCCACCGACCCGCGAGCGAAGGCTGGAGCGGGAGACGGGGATCGAACCCGCGACCAACAGCTTGGAAGGCTGTGACTCTACCACTGAGTTACTCCCGCCTTCGTGCCTCGCCACCCTCTGCATCCGACCCTCGCGGGCGATCCCGCGCCGCGGCGCTCCCGACCAAAACTCTCTCTGGCGTGCCAGCCGTCGCTGGCTCGCCGCACACCGTGCCTCGTCTCCTGCGAGCGAAGGCTGGTGGGCAGGGGAGGATTCGAACCTCCGTAGCCCATGGGGCGGCAGATTTACAGTCTGCTGCGATTGACCGCTCCGCCACCTGCCCGTGATGATGCCCGACCAATTGTGTTGGGTGAGTACCCGTGCCTGACCTTTGTTACCCGCTCCGCCTCGAATGCCGCCCAAACGGATGGAGCTGGCGAAGGGATTTGAACCCCCGACCGGCTGATTACAAATCAGCTGCTCTACCGGGCTGAGCTACGCCAGCCAAAGAACGGAATGGTAGCACGTCCTGTGCCAGACGTGCAAGCAGGCGGGATTTGGTCGCCGGTATACCCGGCACTTCCGTAACCTCCTCCGGAGTCCGAACGGCAGGCAGCATCGCTGCCCGGGGCCCACACGCCCCGGCGGCCTTACGGCCTTCCCTACCTCCCCCGGCTTCGCTGGCGAACGGCCTCGTAGAGCACCACGGCCGCCGCCGCTGAAACATTGAGACTGCCGACGTGGCCCCTCATGGGAATGCGGGCCAGGCCGTCACACCGTTCCCGCACGAGCCGACGCAGCCCGTGCCCTTCCGCCCCCAGGACGAGCGCGGTGGGCAGTGTGAGATCCCATTCATAGTAGGACAACTCGGCATCGGCGTCCAGACCGACCGTCCACACCCCGGCCGCCTTCAAGGCCTCCACGGCGCGCGCGATGTTCACGACGTCGGCGACGGGCACGTGGTGGAGGGCACCGGCGGACGCCTTTGCCGCGGCCCCGTCCAGCGATGCGGCGCGGCGCGTCTGCCGGACCAGCCCGGTCGCGGCCACGGCATCCATCGTCCGGAGAATGGCGCCGACGTTCTGGGGGTCTTCCACCTCGTCGAGGACCACGATGAGCGGCGGCGGGTCGAGCGTCGCGGTGAACGCTTCGATCGATCCCTCGGGAAGCGGATCGACATCGGCGACCACCCCCTGGTGCACACCCTGTCGCGACTCCCGATCGAGCGCCTCGGGCGGCACGTGGCGCACCGCAATCCCCTGGGCCCGCGCCTGATCGAGCAGGACGCCGATCCGCCGATCCTCGCGTGCGCTTACGCGCAAGGCTCGAACGCGCCCGGCCTTGAGCGCTTCGAGCACGGGATGAATGCCGTACACGATCATCGCGCCCGCCCTGAAGTATAGGGGACCGCGGCAAGTCTGCTATAGTCCGCGGAAATCATTCGCAGCCATCCTCGCCGGCCGTGTCATGGCCGATGGCACTTCTTTCTCCGTTCCCCGTCGGAAGAGGAGGCTGCATGGGCGTGCGTATCGTTGGGTATTGCCTGGTCGCACTGTTGTGGCTGGGTTCGGGTATTGCGGCGGCCCAGGACGCGAGCATCCTGGGCGCCGTTACGGACGAGACGAGAGCGACGCTGCCGGGCGTCACGATCACCGCGACGAGCCTTGCGAACGGTCGCGTGTTCACGGCCGTCAGCGACGAGCGCGGCGAATACCGGCTGCGCGGCATCCCGGCGGGGCGGTACAAGCTGCAGGCCGAGCTCACCGGATTCTCGACGGTGGTGGTCGCCGACGTCGAGCTGCTCGTCGGCCAGAACCGCACGGTGCCCTTCAACATGGCGGTCGCCTCTCTGAACGAGACGGTGACCGTCACCGGCGAGTCGCCCCTGGTCGACATCAGCTCGACCCAGGTCGGCGGCAACGTCGATCGACGTCAAATGGAAGAACTGCCGCTCCAGGGACGCAACTGGATGGAGCTGGCGATGCAGGTGCGGGGCGTCATCGCCAACGCCGTGGACAACACGCCGGGCGTCCGCGATCGGCAGTTCCAGCTGAATCTCGACGGCCAGGAAATCACCCAGCAGGTCGCCGGCGGCGGCTTCGGGCAGCCGCGGTTCTCCCGCGAGGCGATCGCGGAGTTCCAGGTCGTCACCAACCTGTTCGACATCACCCAGGGACGCTCGCTCGGCATGCAGGTGCAGGCGATCTCGCGATCGGGCACCAACAGCCTGGCCGGCAGCGTCTACGGCTACTTCCGCGACGACAGCCTCAATGCCAAGGACTTCATCGCCGGCCGGGTGCTGCCCTACTCGAACCAGCAGATCGGCGGCGCGATCGGCGGTCCGATCATCCGCGACCGGCTCCACTACTTCCTGTCCTACGAGCGCGAGAACGAGCCGAACACGATCATCACCTCGCCGCCCGGCCTGCCGGCCCAGTCGTTCTCGTTCGACACCAAGACCATCCAGAACAGCTTCCTCGGGCGCGGCGACTGGCAGATGAAGCCGCAGGACCACATGACGGTGCGCGCGTCCTACTGGGACTGGGGCAACCCGTTCACGCAGGTGGCGGGCACCGAACACCCGTCGCAGGCCGCCGACCGCTCCCGCCGCGCCGTCAACGTGGTCGGCACGTGGTCCAAGGTCCTGAGCAGCACGAAGCTCCAGGAAGTTCGACTCGGCTATACCCACTTCGACTGGAAGAACCTGCTCGCCGTGTCGGCGCTGGCCAACACGCCGAACTACGTCTTCCCCGCCCTGACCGTCGGACAACGGCGCAACTACCCGCAGGAGTTCTACCAGAACACCTGGAGCGGACGCTACGATCTCAACTGGACCATCAACAGCCACGACATGAAGATCGGCGCCGAGTACCTGCGCTGGCACGATACCGGCCAGTGGCAGCTGCTCTCCCGCGGTGAGTTCATCTTCACGAGCAATCCACCGGACCTGGATCGCCGCTTCCCCGCCGACGCCTGGAACGACCCTTCGCGATGGGACGTCACCGGGCTCGACCCGTTCGTGCAGCGCTTCGATCTCAACTTCGGGGACTGGACCATCGACATTCCGCGCCCGACCGTGGCCCTATGGTTCGGCGATACCTGGCGGACGAACAACCAGCTCACCGTCAACTACGGCGTGCGGTGGGACGCGGACTGGGGCGCGCTCGATCCGCCTTATGTCACCTCGCCCGTGACCTTCAACCCGCGCGGCGGAAACCAGTACAGCGACATCGACCTCCAGCCCGGCGAGAAGCTCTATCCCGGCGGTCTGCGCGACATCAACAACATCGCGCCGCGGGGCGGATTCAACTGGAACGTCGGCGGCAAGGGCAACCTCGTCCTCCGCGGTGGAAGCGGCCTCTACTTCAGCATCCCCGATTCGAACACGACCTTCAGCCAGCAGTCGTTCAACGCCGAGAGGATTCTCGTCAACTCGTTCCCCTACGACGGGCAGCCGAACTTCGTGCAGGATCCGACGCGCGGGCGCACGCCCGACGACTACATAAACGGCACCTACCCGTTGCCGGCGCAGTCGCCGCGCGTCATCGCGCACGACTACCAGATGCCCTACACCTGGCAGAGCACCATCGGCGCGCAGGGGCAGTTCGCCGAAGTCTGGGGCGTCGAAGGCGATTACACCTATTGGAAGGGCTACAACTTCGCGCGGCAACGCGACCCGAATCTGTTCTTCAATCCGGCCACGGGCTATAGCCTCAACCCGACGACCGCCGGGCGCCCGGATCCCGCCTACGGCGTGATTCAGTGGCTCGAGTCCAACGGGAAGGCCGATTACGGCGCCGTCTCGATGGCGCTGAACCGGCGCTACCGCAACAACTGGCAGGCGTCAGTCAGTTACACGCTGCTGCTGTTCATGAACGACAACACGACGAACTTCCAGTACCAGGGCGACAACCCGTTCAACCCCGACGCCGAGTGGGCGCGCTCGACCGAGTTCCAGCGGCACACACTGCGGCTGAACGGCATCTGGCGCCTCAAGTACGACTTCAGCGTGTCGGGGGCGTACCTCTACGGATCGGGCAACTACTATCAGACCAATTTCGCCGCCAACCCCTTCGGACACGGCGGCGTGACACGCTACGTGACGGTGCCGACGCCGGTCTCGGCGGACGTCGCCGATCGCTTCGACGGTCCCACATCGTTCAGCGCCGGTGACGTCATCCCGCGCAACGCGCTGCTCGGGCTACCGCTGCACCGGGTCGATCTGCGGCTGTCGAAGGATCTCAACCTGCCGCGCGGGGTGAAGGTCACCGGCATTGCCGAAGTCTTCAACCTGTTCAACCACGAGAACTACGGCGCCTACAACGGCCAGGTGAACTCAACGACGTTCGGCGCCCCGCGGCAGAACCTGCTCAACGCCTACCAGCCGCGGGTGATGCAGCTCGCGTTCCGCGTCGGCTTCTAGCGCCGAGTGGAGAGGTGCGTTTCCTCCTTGGCACGTGCACCCTGCACACCGGCCGCGCAGCGCTGCACGGTCGGGCGCCGCCTCTCCGCACCAGGCGCCCCGGAGTCTTACTGTCTCGCCGCTGTGGCAGGCGCCGGACCACCGGCGAGATCGTCAACGTTATACAGGCGACCGTTGGCGATCACCCGGCGTACTTTGAGCGTGTTGGCGATGTTCTCGAGCGGATCGCCGTCCAGCAGGATGATATCGGCGAACCTGCCCGCCTCAATCGTCCCAGCGTTGAGGTTGAGCGCCTTCGCGGGGTTCACCGTTGCGGTCTTGAGCGCGTCGAACGCGCTCATTCCGGCCAAGGTGTAAGCCATCAGCTCGCCGTGCAGGTTCACGGCGTTCGGCGTGTCGGTGCCGGCGACGACCAGGCCGCCGGCTTTCATCACGTTCAGCACCATCTTGCCGCTGCCGCCGGCCGGATCACCACCGCCTCCGGGGTTGCCGCCGGCCGGCTGCCCTGCGACCTGCC
>DATJFF010000002.1:0-3158 GCA_035495795.1 Vicinamibacterales bacterium | reverse complement strand
GCAGCGCTACAGCGCCGCCAACGCCTCCATCGATTCCGGGAAGCTGCACAACGCGGCCGCGTCCTGGCAGAGGAACTTTTCGATCGCCACGCGCTTGCCGCGGGCTTCGTCGATGCGGGGATTGGACCCCTCGACGTAGGCGCCCACGCTGACCAGGTCTTCGCTGTCCCGGATCGTCGACAGCCACTCGCGGACCACAGCGGCACGCTGACGATGGTGCACGTCGACGACATCCGGCATGGTCCGGCTGACGCTCTGCAAAATGTCAATCGGCGGGTAGTGGTGTCGCGAGGCGAGGTCGCGTGACAGCACCACGTGACCGTCGAGAATCGACCGCACGGCATCGGCAATCGGCTCGTTGTGATCGTCACCATCGACCAGCACGGTGTAGATGGCCGTGATGCTGCCGCCGGAGCGGAGCCCGCCAGCGCGTTCCAGCAACGTCGGCAGCGTCGCGAACACCGACGGCGGATACCCCTTTGTGGTTGGCGGCTCGCCCGCCGCGAGTCCAACCTCGCGCTGCGCCATCGCGAAGCGCGTCACTGAATCCATCAGCAGGAGCACGTGCTTGCCCTGATCGCGGAAGTACTCCGCGATGGCAGTGGCGGTGTACGCCGCGCGCATGCGCAACAGCGGCGGGTTGTCGGAGGTCGAGACGACCACAACCGAGCGGCCGCGGCCGGCCGGCCCGAGATCGTGATCGAGGAAGCTGCGCACCTCGCGGCCACGCTCACCGACGAGTGCCAGCACGATGACATCTGCCGCCGTCCCTCGGGTGAACATCCCGAGCAGTGTGCTCTTGCCGACGCCGCTGCCTCCGAAGAGTCCCAGGCGCTGCCCGCGCCCGCACGTCAGCATCGCGTCGATGGCGCGGACACCTGTCGGCAGCGGGGCCACCACGCTGTCGCGCTCCATCGGATTCAGCGGCGGTGGAAACAGCGGAACGCGATCGGTGGTCTCGAGCGGCTGGTCGTCAAGCGGACGTCCGAGGGCGTCGACGACGCGGCCGAGCAGTTCCGGGCCGACAGCGACCGACACGGCTCCCTGCCGCGCGACGACGCGATCGCCGGGGCGGATGCCGGTAGGTTCTCCGAGCGGCACGGTCAGAAGCGTCGGCCCCCGGAAGCCGACGACCTGTACCGGAAGCGGTGGCGCGTCGTGCGACAGCACTTCGCAAATCTCGCCGAGTCTGGCCCGTGGGCCTGACGATTCGACGACAAGTCCGGTGACTCGACTGACCTGTCCCTGCAGCGGCAGCAGATCGGCCGATCTGGCGATCTCGACGTATCGACCCAGCGAGACGTTAGCGGTGGTCGCCATGAACCCTGACCGGCGCTTCCTGCAGCAGCGCCTGGGTCATCTGTTGCAGTTGCGCCTCGACGCCGGCGTCGATGTTGCCGAGCTCCGATTCGATGCGGCAGCCGCCGCGTGGCAATCGCGCATCGGCGATCACCGTGACGTGGTTACCGGGCCAGCCCTGGTCGCGCGACGCGATGATGGCGGCGTGGTCGTCCGTGCTGAGCCGCAGGGTGATCTGGGCCGCTTCGGCAACGCGATCGAGCGCGACCCGGGCGATCGCCATCATCAGCTGGGGATCGACCGCGACTTCGCGCTGAATGATGCGGTGCGCCACTGTCAACGCCAGCTCCACCATCTGCTGCTCGGTGTCCCGGGCGATTTGGGTCCGTAGTGTCGCAATGTCTTCGAGCGCGCGCGCCAGCCGGCGCAGCATCGCGTCGGCCTGGACCGCCGACGCCTCGGCGCCGGCCCGTTCACCCTGGGCAAAGCCCTCGGCGAAGGCCTCCCGCTCGATCGCCGCGAGCCGGGCCTCCGGCGCTGGAGTGTCAACGGCGACCACAACCGGTATGCCCGGCGTGATCGCCGCTGTCGGCGCTGCCGGCCCACCCCCGGCAGACTGCCACGCGTACGGGAGGACGACCGACTGCGCCGGCACGCGTCGAGCCCTAGCGGACATACTCGTCAGCGCCCTCTCCACTGGTCACGATCACCCCTTCGTCCTCGAGCTGGCGGGCCACGGCGACGATCGCCTGCTGGGCCTTTTCCACCTCGCGCACACGCACGGGTCCCATGACGTCCATCTCTTCGCGCATCATCTCGGCGGCGCGCTTCGACATGTTGTCGAAGATGCGCTGACGCAGGTCCTCGCTCGCTCCTTTGAGCGCGATCGTGAGCGTCTTCTTGTCGGCGCGCTGCACCAGCTCGCGCAGCCCGTTGTCGTCGACGCGCGCGAGGTCGTCGAAGATGAACATCAGGTTGCGAATGGACACCGCGAGTTCGGGCCGCTCCGACTCGATCGCCTCGAGCACCGGCGTGCCGACGTTGCGTTCGAGGTGATTGAACAGCGCCGCCACGGCGCGCACGCCGCCGCGCTGCTCACGCGAGGAGCTGCTGAGCGATTCGAGGCGGCGCTGCAGCACTGACGAGATCCGGGCCACCACCTCGGGTGAGATTTCCTCGAGGTTCGCCATGCGCGTGACCACGTCCACCCGGAGCGCATCCGGCAGCAGCGCGATCAGCTGCGCCGCGCTGGCCGGCTGCATGTGGGCGAGGATCAGCGCGATCGTCTGCGGGTGCTCGCCGAGAATGAACTTCGAGACCTGCCGCGGATCGGCGCGCTCGAGCACGGTGAACGCCGACCGGGAATGCGTCGACCGCTGGACGCGCTCGGCAATCTTCCGTGCGGCTTCGGCGCCGAGCGTCCGGGTAATCACCCGGCGAGGAAAGTCCTCGTCTCCGAACACCGTGTCATCGGCAGCGACGGCGGCGGCGTGGAATTCTTCCATCACCTGCTCGGCGGTTCCGGCCGCCACCGTGCCGAGCGTCGCAATTTCCCGAACGAGCCGCTCGATCTCGGCCTCGTTGAGGTGCTTGAACACTTCAGCGGAGGCCTCCTCGCCCATCGCGAGCAGGACCACGGCGGCCTTGCGGACCTTCGACAACTCTGTCAGCTGACCCGACACCTACGACCCCTCTGTCATCCAGCTGCGGAGCAGCTTGGCCGTGGTGGCTGGTTCCTTCTGCGCGAGCCCCGCGACACGGCGCGTCAGCGCCGGCAGGCGTCGCGAGTCGCCGCCAGGAGCGCCGCCCAGTTGTCCGTCGATTTCGCTCTCGAGTTCGGCCACCGTGCGCGGCATCGA
>DATJFF010000001.1:0-7295 GCA_035495795.1 Vicinamibacterales bacterium | reverse complement strand
TGGCTCTAGGCGCTGCCGCTGCGCCCCTTCGGGCTCAGTCGCGGCCGCTGAAGATGCTCCTCAACTCCGGTTACACCGGCGCGAACGCATTCTTCCTGCTCGCCGAAGACAAGGGCTACTTCAAGGACGCCGGCGTCGAGGTCGCGTTCACGACGGGCCTGGGCGCCTACACCGCTCCCGAGCGGATGATGAAGGAAGGCTTCGACATCGGCTACGGCGACATCAGCGCGCTCATCGAGTCGGTGTCGCGGGAACCGGAGCAGTCGCCGGTGGCCGTGTACATGGTCTTCAACTCGACGCCCTCAGTCCTCGTCGTCAAGCAGGGCGGCCGAGTCGAGCTGCCCTACGACCTCGTCGGTCGCACGCTCGTCGGCCACCCGACCGATGTCGCGCTCAACACCTTCCCGGTTTTCGCGGCGCACGCGCGGATCGATCCGCAGGAGATGACCATCGCAACCTCCGACGCGTCGATGGGCTCGATGCTGAAGGACCTGGTCTCCGGTAAGACCGACGCGGTGTTCGGCTACAACTCGACGATCCGGGCTGCCGCAGCCGCGGAGAAGATCGACGCCGACAAGGAGCTGCGCTTCTTCAAGTACGAAGACCTGATGTCGGACTTCTATGGCAGCGCGGTGATGGTGCGGCGATCGCTGCTGGCCCAGGCCCCGCAGGCGGTGCGCGGCCTGCTCCGCGCCGTCACGAGAGGCCTGCGCGATGCCATCCTCCAGCCCGACTCGGCGCTGGACGCCCTCGCGAAGCGCGACCCGAAGATCGATCGCGCCATCGAGCGGACCCGGTTCCAGAACACGCTGGACGGCGAGATGTCGCACCCCGAGGGCCAGCGCATCGGCATCGGCGACTTCGACGAGGGCCGGCTTGCCACCAACATCGTGCAGATGGTCGAGGGCCGCCAGCTGAAACGCGTCCCCGGCATCCTCGAGGTGTTCAACCGCGACTACCTGCCGCCGATCAACGAACGCATTACTTCGCTCGGCCGCTGACGCGGCCTCGCGCCCAATCTGACGATCTGATGATCTGGTGATGTCGCGATCAATCGCGCGATCTGGCGATCTGGTGGATCACGAATCTATCTCGTGATCATCGACAGATGACAGGCTTCGCTAAAACGTCACGCGGAGCTCTCCCATGACTTGCCGCTTCATGATGTCGCCGAAGACGTGCGACTGAATGTCCTCGTTGAACAGGTCGATGACCTTGATCGAGGTGATTACCCTCTCTCCGCCCCACTTGACGCCGAACGCACCGTTCACCTGCGAGTACGCCTTGGTTGGACCGGCATAGCGGGCGTCCAGGACATCCTGCCAGAACGCATCGTCGACCCACGAGTAGGACGCGTTGCCGAGCCACCTGCCGCGGCTGAAGTTGAACCCGAGGTTGACGCGATTGTTCGGCGGGAAGTTGATCTCGGATTCGTCGAAGTCCGGATCGGGATCGGCCTGCCACGAGTAGTTGGCGAAGACGTTCAGCGACTGGCTCACCGCGCCGTCGACGCCGAGCTCGATCCCCTTGTTGATCACCTCACCGAGGTTCCGGTAGCTGAACTCGGATGGCAGGCCGCCCGTGGTGCACGGCTCGGTCAGGGACGCGCACGCCGGTGGCAGCACCTCGAGCACTCCCAGCGCCGTGGCCGGCGGCAACGGCGCCAGCGCGGTGGTCCATCCCGGCGGCGGACTTGTCGCCCGGTAGCGCCCGGTCTGGGTGAAGAAGATCTCGTCGGTGTCTTTCGTGTAGTAGACGGCGATCGAGACGGTGGCCCGTTTGTTGATGACACCGGTATAGGCCAGCTCCACCTGGTTGGTGGTCTCCTGCACGAGGTCCTGGTTGCCGATCGCCGCAGTCGGGAAGTTGTAAACCCGCCCGGTGAAGATCGGGTTGATGCGCCCAAGATCCACCTGGTTGACGATGGCGGTCTGCAGGTAGTTGTTGATGAGCGACGGGGCACGGAACGCGCGGTTGAACGAGAGCCGAATCGCGTGATCGGGCTGCGGCTTGAAGATGAACGCCACCCGCGGCGAGAATACCGCGTTGTCGATGTTGGCAAACTTGTCGACACGGGCGCCGAGATTCACGCGGAACTGGTTGTTCAGGAAGATTTCGTCCTGGACGTAGCCGCCGACTTCCGTGCGGCTGTTACCCAGCGGCGCGATCGACAAATCGAAGTTGTTCCGGCGCAGGTTGCCGCCGTAGCTGAAGACCTGCCGGGTGCCCAGGGCCTTCGCGTGGCCAAGCTCGACGTCGTACGTCTGGGTGTCGAACTTGAACGGAATTGGATTGCCGTCGGGACCCACAGCAAGCAAGGCGGTCGCGTCGCCGTTGAGAATGTTGGTGAAGAAGTTCGCCTTGAATGCGCCCTTCGTGTACCGCACCGTGCCGTAGCCGAGGCCGACGCCGGTCATGTCGAACGGGCCGATACCGGTGTGGATGATGCCGTCGGTTCCTGAATACCCGCCTTCGAATACCAGCTTGTAGGCGCCCGCCGGCGCGTCGTAGTCGACCCGGCCGATGAACTTGGGCTGCGAGGTGCCGCTATTGGAGAACGGCGGATACTGCGTGCCGGTGTCGTTCGGGATCGCTCCGACCGGCCGCGAGAACGCATCCGAGGACAGGTAGCCGGCCGACAGCTTGTAGGCCCAGCGATCGTTGACGGGCCGGGCATGTGTGACGTTGATCGAGTAGAGGGTACCGGTATCGAGCTGCTGACCGCCCTCGGGGCTGCGGTTCATCCCGCCGAAATTGATGGTCAGGTTGTTGGCGTTCAGCTCACGCGGTGTCTTCGAGATGAAATTGACGACGCCGGAGAGCGCGTTGGCGCCCCAGACCGCGGAGGCGGGGCCCCGGATGACTTCGATCTGCTTGAGCTCGAACGCGTTCACCGGGACCAGGTCCCAGGCGATGAAGCCGAAGAAGTCGAGGTACAGGCTGCGTCCGTCGAGCACTGCCAGCTGTGACGTGGACAGCGTGGAGGTGGCGCCACGCATGTTGAGGTTGTAGTCACGCACCGAGGTCTGGGTGATGTTCATCCCCGGCACCGACTTCAGCAACTCGGCGAAGTTGTTGGCCGGCGTGCTCTCGATGGTGTCCGAAGTGATTACCGAGACCGTGGCCGGCGCGTTGACGATCTGTTGCTCGACCTTCGACGCGCTCACGATCACCGCCTCGGCATACACGGGCGGCTCCTGGGGCGGTTCCGCTGGTGGCTGCTGTTGCTGGCCGGATGTGGACTGGCCGCTGGCCGGCTGCTGTTCCGCCGCGCCCTGGGCAGCGGCGCCGCTGCCGATCGCGAGCAGGAGCAGGCCAATCACGAGTGAACGCGTGCGCATGCCGCCTCCAGTGACCGCCCGCGAGAACGGGGGTCCGCAAGTCACGGTATTGTAGCGCCCTTAACTCGACTGATTAGAGCAAGGTAGTCGGGCCGGTCGGCGGGTGAGGTGTGACGAAATTCGGCCAGGACGTCGCGCCCGTGAACCAGAAACACGCCGGGCAATTGGCGGATCAAGTCGCCGGGCTGCGGACCGAAGCCATGTCGTGCCGCGCAGGCCGCACCCCGCACCCAGACCCGCGGGTTGAGCAGCTCAATCGCCCCGGTGGTCTCGAGGCCGAACGCCTTGTAATGCAGGAGCCCAGGGTCGCTGACCCGCGGAACCGCGTGCAACCCCGCCCGCGCAAACCAGGGGTCGGCTTCGCCGGGAGTGGAGCCGTGCACGAACGCCACCGGCGTTCCGGTCGCGTCGATGGCCGCGCGATGAGCCGCGACGTCGGCCAGCGCTTCGCGACAGAAGGTTCAGCCGAAGTGGCGAAGAAAGACAATCAAGATCGGCCGATCGCGTGTCAACGGCTCGAGCGAAGAGTTCGGCGGATAGTCGATCGACACCATCTGGTGATCTCGTGATCTGGTGAGCTGGTGATCTGATCTGGTGATCTGGGGATCTGGAGATCTATCGGGTGATCTACTCATCGCCAATGTGGTGCTGCTGCGCATTCGGCACTCGGCACTCCGCACTCAGCACTCCGCACTCAGCACTCCGCACCGCACTCAGCACCCGGCACTCGGCGCCCAGCACCGCCTCTGCACTCCGCACGCCGAACCCCGCACACTCGTCTGGATCAGAGCGTTCTCACCCAGCTCTCGAGCTTGCGGCCGTCCGCGTCGAAACGGCGGATGCCGTCGGAGAGCTTGTCCACCGCCATCGCGTCTTGGTTGTGCAGCCAGCGGAAGCCTTTTTCGTCGAGCGTGATCTTCGGTTCGTCGCTGGCGCGGGCCGCTTCCGGCGTCAGGGCCGGCGTCAGGTCGCCGTTCATGCCTGCCAGTTCCTGCAGCAGTTCGGGGCTGATGGTGAGCAAGTCGCAGCCCGCCAGCCGGACGATCTGGCTGATGCGGCGGAAGCTCGCGCCCATTACTTCAGTTCGGTAGTCGTACTTCTTGAAGTAGTGGTAGATCCGGGTGACCGACTCGACACCGGGATCGGCATCTTCGGGGATCTCGCCGCCTCGCTCTTTCTTGTAATAGTCGTAAATCCGGCCGACGAACGGAGAAATGAGCGTGACGCCGGCTTCGGCGCAGGCCACAGCCTGCGCGAAGCTGAAAAGCAGCGTCAGGTTGCAGTGAATGCCTTCCCGCTCGAGCGCCTCGGCTGCCTTGATCCCTTCCCAGGTGCTGCCAACCTTGATCAGCACGCGTTGGCGCGAGATGCCTTTGGCCTCGTAAAGCCGGATGAGCTCGCGTGCCTTGGCAATCGATCCGTCACGGTCGAAGCTCAGTCGCGCCGCCACCTCGGTGGAGACCCGCCCCGGAATAATCTGCAGGATCTCGCAGCCGAAGTTCACGGCGAGGCGATCCATGGTTGCGGCAATTTCGGCGTCCCCCCCGAGTCCCAGCGCTTTCGCGTCCCGCCGCGCCGCGTCCGCAAGCGCGCGATACTGCGGCTGTTGCGCCGACTTGAGCAGGAGCGATGGGTTCGTGGTCGCATCCTGCGGCTTGTTCTGACGGATGGCATCGATGTCGCCGGTGTCGGCGACCACGGCCGTGTAGCGTTTGAGGGAGTCGAGAAGAGACATTGACTGCAGGATAGCAGACCACGGTGAGTCAGATATCCTTGCTTCATGCGCATCCTCGTCGTCGATGTCGGCGGCACGCACGTCAAGCTGATGGTCAACGGCACCGAGCCGCGCAAGTTCTCCTCCGGCGACGGCTTCACCCCTCAGCAGCTCATCGCCGGCGTCCGCCAGCACACTGCCGGCTGGGTCTTCGACGTCGCCACGATCGGCATTCCAAGTCCCGTGCTCCGCGGCGAGGTGAAGGAAGAGCCCTGGAATCTCGGGCGCGGCTGGGTCGGCTTCGACTACGAAGGCGAGATGGGCGTGCCGACGCGCATCATCAATGACGCGGCAATGCAGGCGCTCGGCAGTTACGAAGGAGGACGAATGCTGTTCCTCGGGCTCGGCTCAGGCCTCGGCACCGCGCTGGTTGACGATGGCCGCGTCGTGCCGCTCGAGCTGGCGCACTTGCCCTACCGCGATCAGACCTTCGAGGACTACACCGGTCAGCGCGGCCTGCTCGCGCTCGGCGAGGACGAGTGGAAACGGGTGGTCCTCGATGCGGCGGAGCTGCTCCGGGCCGCAAGCGCCGCCGAATACGTCCTGCTCGGCGGTGGCAACGTGCGTCTGTTCGAAGTGCTGCCCCCGCGCATCCGCCGCGGCAGTAACGATCGCGCCTTCGAAGGCGGCTTCCGAGTCTGGGCCGACGAACGGCCGGTGCCGTCGCATTGGAAGCCCCTCAGCGCCCACGCGGCCACCTGGCACCAGCGGAAACTGTCGTTCATGTTCGACCAGGAGCTGGATCGCGCGAGCCGCTTCACGCTCCGCCTCGGCGATCTGGTCGTGGACTACTCCAAGAACCACGTCGACGACGAGACCATGCGGCTGCTGTTCGGGCTGGCCCGTGCGACCGGTGTCGAGACGCTCCGCACTCGCATGTTTGCCGGCGAGCCGATCAACAACACCGAGCAGCGTCCGGTTCTCCACATCGCTCTTCGAAACATGTCGGATCGCCCGGTGCTGGTGCAGGGCCGTGACGTGATGCCCGACGTCCGCGCCGCGCTCGACCACATGCGCAGGTTCAGCGACGCTGTTCGCGACGGGCATTGGACCGGTTACACCGGGGCCAGGATTACCGACGTCGTGAACATCGGGATCGGCGGCTCCGACCTCGGCCCGGCGATGGCGACCGCCGCGCTCGAGCCGTTCACCGCCGGCGGTCCGCGCCTCCACTTCGTGTCCAACGTGGACGGCGCCCATATCGGCCAGACCCTCAAGCCCCTCGATCCGAGCTCAACGCTCTTCATCGTCGCGTCGAAGACGTTCACCACGCAGGAGACGATGACCAACGCCAGGACGGCGCGCGACTGGTTCCTGTCCACGGCACACGACTCGGCCCACGTCGCGAAGCACTTCGTCGCGGTCTCCACCAACGAAACCGAGGTGCGGAACTTCGGCATCTCTCCAGATCAGATGTTCGTGTTCTGGGACTGGGTCGGCGGCCGCTACTCGGTGTGGTCATCAATCGGTCTTCCGGTCGCGATCGCGATCGGATTCCCTCGCTTCGAGGAGATGCTCCGCGGCGCCTTCGAGATCGACGAGCACTTCCGGACCGCGCCGCTCGAGCAGAACATCCCGATCGTCCTCGGACTCGTCGGCGTCTGGTATGCGAGCGTGCTTGGCGTCGACGCCCACGCGGTGCTGCCCTACGAGCAGCTGCTTCATCGGTTGCCGGCCTACCTCCAGCAGCTGGACATGGAGAGCAACGGCAAGGGCGTGGATCGCCAGGGACACCCGGCGACGATGGGGACAGGGCCGATCGTGTGGGGCGAACCGGGCACGAATGGCCAGCATGCGTTCTATCAGTTGCTCCACCAGGGCACCCGACGTGTGACCTGTGATTTCCTGGTCGGCTTGGAGACACCGTATCCGCTTGGCGATCATCATCGGCTGCTGCTGGCCAACTGCTTCGCGCAGACCGAGGCGCTGATGCAGGGCAAGGATGAGACCACCGTGCGGCAGGAACTGGAGGCGCAGGGCCTGAGCGGCGACGCGCTCGAGGCGCTGGTGCCGCACAAGCTGTTCCCCGGCAACCGCCCGTCGACGACGATCCTCTACCGCACGCTCGATCCGCGCACGCTGGGGATGCTGCTTGCCATGTACGAACACAAGGTGTTCACGATGGGCGCGGTGTGGGGGATCAACTCGTTCGATCAGTGGGGTGTCGAGCTCGGCAAGCA